>DASRSS010000074.1:0-16894 GCA_035656335.1 Jatrophihabitantaceae bacterium
TCCAGGCCGACGAGCGCGTCGATCGCGGCGAGCGCGTTCAGGGCGCACGTCCGCGCCAGCTCCTTGGCCCGCTCCGGCGCGACCTCGGCGCCGACCTTGCCGGTGGCGGGCAGGGCGCCGTCGACGACGGGCAGCTGGCCGGACGTGTACACGTACGCGCCCGACCGGACGGCCGGCACGTAGGCGGCGACCGGCGGCACGACGGCCGGCAGCGAGAGACCGAGTTCGGCGAGGCGAGCGGAGGGCGACGTCATGGGCCGACCGTATCGGCTTGGCCCCGGAGCAGGGTGACGCGCCGCTGAAGATCCTGCTGCGGGGCCAAGTCTGTGACGTGACCCCCTGACCGGGCGGTGACCGGGCCAGGTCCCATACGCTGGCGAAATGGCCACGACCGGGTCGCGAGCGCGCACGCAGCGGGCACAGCTGCGTGCGGAGCTCCCGTCCCGCGCGCGGCTGCACATCGTCACCGGCAAGGGCGGCACCGGCAAGACCACGGTCGCCGCGGCGCTGGCCTTCGCGCTGGCCAACACCGGCAAGAAGGTGCTGCTCGTCGAGGTCGAGGGGCGCCAGGCGATCGCGCAGCTGTTCGACGTGCCCGCGCTGCCGTACGAGGAGCAGCGGCTGGCGTCCACCGCGGGCGGCGGGTCGCTGTGGGGGCTGGCGATCGACGCCGAGCAGGCGATGATCGAGTATCTGGACATGTTTTACGGGCTCAAGCGCTCGGCCCGCGGTCTCAAGCGTATGGGCGCCGTCGACTTCGTCACCACGCTCGCGCCCGGGCTGCGCGACGTGCTGCTCACCGGCAAGGTCAAGGAAGCCGTGGCGCGCACGGACGGCGACGGCCACCACACGTACGACGCGGTCGTGCTCGACGGCCCTCCGACCGGACGCATCGGCAAGTTCCTGGACGCGACGAAGGAGGTCGCGAGCCTGGCGCGCATCGGGCCGATCAACCGGCAGAGCGAGGGCGTGATCGCGTTGCTGCACAGCGCGCAGACCGCGGTGCACCTGGTCACCCTGCTCGAAGAGATGCCGGTGCAGGAGACCCTGGACGCGGCCGGCGAGCTGACCGCCGCGGGATTCCGGGTCGGCGCCGTCCTGGTCAACCGCGCGCGGCCGGCGCTGATCGCGGACGGCGACGTGGCCGTCGAAGATCGCGCCGACGGCACGGACGCCGTGGACGTCGCCGCGCTGGCCAAGGGCCTGGCGCACGCGGACATCCCGGAGGCGCACGCGGCCGCGCTCGCCGCGGAGATGGTCGACTACGCCGAGCGGCAGCGCATCCAGGCGGAGAACGCGGTCCGTCTCGACGCGCTGGACGTGCCGCGCATCGAACTGCCCGACCTCAACCCGCCCGTCGGCCTCGGCGAGCTGAACGAGCTCGCCGCCCAGTTCACCGAGCAGGACGCGAAGTGACCGCGCCGCTGGACCTACCCGCGCTGGTGCGGGATCCGTCCACCCGCATCGTCGTCACGTGCGGCAGCGGCGGCGTCGGCAAGACGACCACCGCCGCCGCGATCGCGCTGCTCGGCGCGGAGGCCGGGCGTCGCACGGTGGTGCTGACGATCGACCCGGCGCGGCGGCTCGCGCAGTCGATGGGCCTCACCGAGCTGGACAACACCCCACGCGAGGTCAAGGGCATCGCGGGCGGTCGGCTGTTCGCGATGATGCTGGACATGAAGCGCACGTTCGACGACGTGGTGCTCGAGCACTCCACTCCCGAACGCGCCGAGCAGATCTTCGCGAACCCCTTCTACCAGTCGCTGTCCTCGTCCTTCGCCGGCACGCAGGAGTACATGGCGATGGAGAAGCTGGGTCAGCTGGCCGCGACCGGGCAGTGGGACCTGATCGTCGTCGACACCCCGCCGTCGCGGTCGGCGCTGGACTTCCTGGACGCGCCCAACCGGCTCGGCAGGTTCCTGGACGGCCGCATGATCCGGGTGCTGACCGCGCCGGCGCGCGCGGGCGGGCGCACCGGCATGAAGGTGATGACGGCCGGAATCGGCATGTTCGCCAAGGTGTTCAGCCGCGTGCTCGGGGGCGACCTGATCCGCGACCTGTCCGCGTTCGTGTCCGCCCTCGAGTCGATGTTCGGCGGCTTCCGCGAGCGCGCGCAGCAGACGTACGAGCTGCTCAAGGCGCCGGGCACCGCGTTCGTCGTCGTCGCCGCGCCGGAGCCGGACGCGCTGCGCGAGGCGTCCTACTTCGTCGACCGGCTCTCCGCCGAGCGCATGCCGCTCGCCGGGCTGGTGATCAACCGGATGCACCGCACCGCGGACGTCGACGGCGAACCGGCGCTGACCTGTGCCCGCGCCGACGCCGCGGCGCAGTCGCTGGAGGCGCACAAGCAGGATGCCCCGACCCGGCTGGCCGCGACCGCGCTACGCGTGCACGCCGAGATCGCCAGCGCCGCCGAGCACGACGCCCGGATGGCCAAGCGGTTCGCCACCGCGCATCCGGACGTGGCCACGGTCGCGGTCCGCGCGCTGCCCGTCGACGTCCATGATCTGGACGGGCTGCGCACGATCGGCCAACTGCTGACCGTCGACTGAGCCGTCACCGCAGACAAATCGGACTGCACCGTAGGCTGACCGCGTGGCAGGTACCCCCGAGGGCCAGGTTCCGTGGCCCGTCATCGGCAAGCTGGTCGCGGCGCTGGTCGGCGCCGGCGTGCTCATCGCCGGATTCCTGCTCCCCTACGTCGGCGGGCTGGGCCTCGCGGCCGAGCACGAGGCGAACAAGTTCCTGAACACCACCTGCAACCTCACCGAGTCCGCCCCGCCGCAGAAGACGACGCTGCTGGCGAACGACGGCAAGACAGTGATCGCGACGATCTTCAGCCAGGACCGCGTGCCGATCCCGCTCAGCCAGGTGCCGACCTACCTGCAGCAGGCGCTCGTCGCCACCGAGGACCGGCGCTTCTACAAGCACCACGGCGTCGACATGCGCGGCCTGATCCGCTCTGCCGTCAGCACGAGCAACGGCGACACCCAGGGCGGCTCGACGCTGACCATGCAGTACGTCAAGCAGATCCGCCTCTACCAGGCCGGCAAGGACCTGGCCAAGCAGCGGGCCGCCGTCGCGCAGAACCTGCAGCGCAAGATGGAGGACGCGCAGTGCGCGATCGCCATCGAGAAGCGCGAGTCCAAGAACCAGATCCTGGACAACTACCTGAACATCGCGTTCTTCGGTGAGAACTCGTTCGGTCTGCAGACGGCGGCCGAGACCTACTTCGGCAAGCCCGCCAAGGACCTCACCCTGCCCGAGGCCGCGCTGCTCGTCGGCGTGCTGCGCGCGCCGTCGGCGTACGACCCGTTCGTCTACCCCGAGGCGGCGCGCGCGCGCCGCAACCAGGTGCTGCAGAACCTCGTGGACGTCGGCAATCTGACGCAGGCGCAGGCAAGCAGGTACGAGGCGCAGCCGATCTCGCTCGCGACCACGAAGCCGCCGCAGGTGAAGGAAGGCTGCGCGCACGCGCAGACGACGATCCGCAACGTCGGCTTCTTCTGCGACTACGTCGTGCACTGGCTGGAGACCACCGGCCACATCAGCGACCTGGACACCGGCGGCTACCAGATCGTCACCACGCTGGACGTCAAGGACCAGAACCAGATCCAGAAGAACCTCTGGCAGGCGATCCCGGCCGGCAGCCCGATGACCGCGATCATGCCGGTGATCGATCCCAAGACCGGCGACATCCTCGCGATGGCCACCAGCAAGCGGTACGGCAACCCGACCTCGCGCAAGGACCACAGCCACACCACGCTGCCGATCTTCACGTCGTACACGGCGTTCGGTGCCTCGACGTACAAGCTGTTCCCGCTGCTGACCGCGCTGTCGACCGGCGTGCCCAGCGACTGGCCGCTGCAGAACACCTCGCCGTACAAGGCCGGCACCTGCTACACGCCGACGGACACCACGAACGGCGACGCGCAGGAGACGTACAACGCCAACGAGACGCTGACATCGGCCACGGTGAAATCGTCCAACACGTTCTTCGTGGGCCTCGCCGACCAGCTGCTCAGCTGCCAGCTGCAGCCGATCGTGAACATCGCCGAGCAGCTCGGCATGAAGGGTCTCGAGGAGCCGAGCGACACCCCGAAGCAGACGGTGGCGCAGACGATCGTCGAGAACCAGCGGGCGCAGCAGCTCGTGCTCGGTGACATTTCGACCAGCCCGCTGGAGATCGCCGGCGCGTACGCCGCGGTCGCCAACGACGGCGAGTTCAACGCGCCGTCCCCGGTCGTCGCGATCAAGAAGCCGGTGCTCAAGGCCGGCCAGGAGGTGGCATCGGATCCGTCCACCGACGCGTACACGGCGATCGAGACGCACCGCGCGCACCCGGTGCAGGTGGTGAGCCCGCAGGTCGCCCGGCAGGCCGTGCAGATCCTGTCCGGCGACACCAAGTACCCGGGCACGTCGGCCCAGCCGTTCCAGTCCTGGTACTCGACGAACTCGAGCATCGTCGCCGGCAAGACCGGCACCGCGGTCGCGGCGGACGAGTCGAAGAACTCCTCGATCTGGTTCATCGGCCTGACCCCGCAGCTGGTCGCGGCCGACGCGATCGTCAACCTGGACAGCCCGTTCGCGCCGTCACGCGGGTTGCCCGGCGCGAGCACCGGCGCCGCGTACGGCGACTACGCCTCGCAGGTCTGGCTGGACGCGCTGCAGCCGCTGCTGCAGGACAAGCAGTGGACGTGGCCCACGCCGGATTCGGTGCCCGGCACCGAGGTGCCCGACCTGACCGGCCACTCGCTCAGCGAAGCCGCGAACATGCTTTCCGACGCCGGGTTCAAGATGCAGCAGCTGGACAAGGCCGACAACGTGTCCTGCGCCAGCGACGTGACGTACGGCCAGGTCGCCTACTACGCGCCGCAGATCGCGACGAAGGGCGCCACGATCACGGTGTGCCCGTCCAGCGGTCAGCCGCAGCTGGTGTCGCACTACACGCCGCCGCCGGTGAACAACCAGGGCCACGGGAACCACCCGGGTGGCGGCACGGGTAACGGCGGAACCGGGACCGGCACGTCCGGCTCCGGTGGTGGCGGTGCTGGTGGCGGGGGCGGCGCCAGCGGCGGCCCCGGTGGTGGCGGCGCCAGTGGCGGGCCCGGTGGCGGCCCCGGCCATGGCGGGTCGCACCACGGACCCGGCGGCCCCGGCCACTGACGTTCTAGGCCACCAGCGGGAGCTAGCTGAGCTGGCGGCGGACCTCGTCGCTGATCCGGCGGCCGTCGGCGCGTCCGGCGACCTTGGGCTGGACGAGCTTCATCACCGCACCGAGCTGCTGGGGCCCGCTCGCGCCAGCCTCGGCGATCGCGGCCCGGACCAGCTCGGCCAGCTCGGCGTCGTCCAGCTGCGCGGGCAGGTAGCGGTCCAGCAACTCGCCCTCGGCCCGTTCGCGCGCGGCCAGCTCGGTCCGTCCGGCGGCGTCGTAGGCCTCGGCGGCCTCGCGCCGCTTCTTGCCCTCGCGGGCCAGCACCTTGAGCACCTCGTCGTCGGACAGCTCGCGCGCCCGCTTGCCGGCGACCTCCTCGGTGGTGACCGCGGTCAGCGCCATCCGCAGCGTGGCGGTGGTCAGCTCATCGCGCGCCTTCATCGCGGTGTTGAGATCTGCCTGTAAACGCGCTTTCAACTCGGGCATGCGTTCACCGTACTGTGGTGCCCATGTCCCGACTGCTGCGCGCCGGTGCACGCGCCGCGGCGATGGGCGCGGCTGCCGGCGCCGCCGCGTACCTGTACGGGACGCAGTACGAGGCGCACGCGTACACGCTGCGGCGCTTCGAGGTCCCGGTGCTCGCCCCGGGATCGCGTCCGCTCCGGCTGCTGCACGTCTCGGACCTGCACATCATCCCGGCGCAGCGCGACAAGCTCGCCTGGATCCGCGATCTCGCCGGCCTGGAGCCCGATCTGGTTGTCAGCACCGGCGACATGATGTCCTCGGTGGACGCGATCCCCGCCGTGCTGGACGCGCTGCAGCCGCTGTTCGCATTCCCGGGCTGCTTCGTCCCCGGCAACAACGACTACTTCGGCCCGAAGCGCAAGAACCCGGTGCGCTACTTCTTCCCGCAGCAGCGGCGGGTGTACGGGCCGCCGCTGCCGTGGCCGGACCTCGCCAGCGCGATGTCGGACGCGGGCTGGCTGGACCTCACGCACGTGCGGCGGACGGTGTCGGTCGGCGGCGTGCCGGTCGCGCTGGCCGGCACGGACGACCCGCACCTGTACCGCGTGCGGTACGCCAAGATCGCCGGGCCCGCCGACCCGTCCGCCGTAGTCCGCATCGGCGTCACCCACTCACCGGAGCCGTACCTGCTGTCGGCGTTCGCGCGGGACGGCTACGACCTGGTGCTCGCCGGGCACACGCACGGCGGGCAGGTGCGCATCCCGTTCGGGCCGGCGATCGTCACCAACTGCGGCATCGAGCGGACCCGCGCCCGCTGGCTGCACCGGTGGGACGAGCACATGTACTTCCACATCTGCGCCGGGCTGGGCGGGAACCCGTACCTGCCGGTGCGCATCGCCTGCCGTCCGGAGGCGTCGCTGCTCACCCTGCTCCCGCGCTGCTGATTCCCTGCGCCGCGCAGCGGCTGATCGCTGTCCCGCGCAGCGGCCGAGGCCGGCGGTCAAAGCGCGCCGACCGACCCGGTATGCTGAGCCGGTTGCACGCACCGGGGTGTGGCGCAGCTTGGTAGCGCGCTTCGTTCGGGACGAAGAGGCCGCAGGTTCAAATCCTGTCACCCCGACCAAATCGGTCTGATCGGGCTTTCCGGTCAGTCCCAACAGAGGCAGAACGGATGCCCGGCCGGGTCGGCGTACACCCGGAATCCTGACTTCGCGTCGAGGTCCGTCGCCGCGTGCAGCAACTCCGCGCCGAGTTCGATCACCTCGGCCTCCGCCGCCCGGACGTCCTCGACGTACAGGTCCAGGTGGATCTGCTGCGGCGTGCCGGACGGCCAGGCCGGCCGGACGTGGTCTGGCGCGAGCTGCACCGCCAGCCGCGCCTCACCGTCGACGCGCACGGTGTGCCAGTCGTCGCCGTTCGGCTCGACGGTGCCGCCGGTCAGCGCCGCCCAGAAGCTGCTCTCGACCGCCAGGTCCGGCGCGTCGAAGACGACGACCTGCTGCCTGATCCTCATGCCGTGAGACTGCCACCAACCCGGCTTCCGGGGCCAGAGCCGTTAGCGCACAGACGGCACGTCGAATCCGAGCAGCGGCAGGGGTCAGCCGCAGGGCTGCGAGTAGGCGGTGACCGCCATCGGCGTCACGCCGGGTTGGCGCCAGATGAACGGCGAGCCCGATCCCGGCGGCTCCTGCAGGTGTAGCTCGACCGTCTGGGTGGTGCCGCGGCGGAGCTGAACCTGCAGCCGGTACATCGGCCGTCCGTCGATCGTGTACGCCGCGGCCGTCGTGGGCTTGCCGTCGATCCGGACGCTCAGCAGTTGGGCACCTGCGGTCGCGTAGTAGTCGAGCAACGTGCTGTAGTCACCGGGGCGCGAGTTCGCCGGCTGGTTCGCGTCCAACCGATCGGTGACGTACGGCGGCAGGCCGTACGGCGGAGCGCTGTCCGTCAGGGTGAGCGTGACGAGCACGTCGCGGCTCGGTCCGCAGCCGCTGCGGTGGTACGTGAGCGCACGGGTCAGGTAGTAGTCCAGCTTGCCGCCGGACATGTTGTTCAGCACCGGCGCGGCCAGCGGACGGTCGCCCGCGCCGAGCACCGCGCCGTAGGACGTGGCCGCGAGCTGCTTCTCGACCGCGGCGTCGCTGCTCCACACCTGCAGCCGCTGCTGTTCGGACGCGCTGACCATCGACCGAGCCAGGGTGCCGGCGTTGCCGCGTCCGCTGATCAACGCGTTCGAGGTGGCCTTGAGGATGGCGACGAGGAACTGCTTGCGCGCGGCGTTGTCCTTGAACAGCGTGTACTCGTCGCGCTGCACGAGCGGGACGACGTTGGCCGCGTTGACCGGAATCACGCCGTGCACCGTCACCGGCCCGGTCGCGGCGAGGATGAAGCCGAGCACCGTCGGGTCGACCGCAACCGCGCCGTCGACGTGCTGGCCGCTGACCCGTTCCCACATCTGCGCCCAGATGCGCGCGGCGTACGGGAAGCTCGGGCTGACGTTCGAGTTCGGGAACGAGCTCGTCGGCAACGACTGCCCGAACGCCGCGTCGTACTGCTTGCCGAAGTGCAGTCCGGTCGGGACGAGCAGCCGTGCCGCCGCGGGTTGCAGCTCGGCGTCACTACCGAAGTGGGTGAAGCGCACCGTGCCGTGCGCGGCGACCGCGATGGCAAATGCCCCGGGCAGGCCACCGGTGCCGCGCATCTCGGCCTCGTTCTGCATGCCGATGAAGTAGCGCTGCGGACGGTCCGCGCCGAGCATCGTCGGGAGGATCTTCGCGGCACGGTCGGCCGCGGTGACGTACCCGGTCAGCCTGCTCAGCTCGTTCGCGAGCGACGCCCGCTTGCTGTCGACCGCCCCCAGCCAGGTGCTGCGCGGCAGCGAGTCGACCCGCCGCTGCGCGTCGGTCAGCGCTGCCGTGGCCTGCTGCAGTTCGGGGGCCGCCGTCCGCAGCGCGGACAGGTCCAGCGTGTTGCCCTTCACCCGCACCTTGGCCGGGTCGAGCCGGGTGGCCACATCGAGCAGGTCGGGAATGCCGTGGCGGCCCAGCTGCGTACCCGCCCCGGTGGCGCCACGGATCGTCCGGAGCGGATCACCGAGGTACGGCACGTGCGCGGCAACCCACCACGCCGGCCCGGCGGTCAGTCGGTGCGCCCGTTCGGCCTGCTGCGGCAGCTCAGCCGCCGCCTCACGGGCGTGGGCGAGATCGCCCTGCGCGAAGTAGACCTGCACGCGCTGCAGGGTCTGCTCCATGGTGCTGACCTGCTTGCGGGCGAGCAGCCCGGTGATGACGATCCAGATCAGCCCAAGGAGAAATAGCGCCGCGCCCCCGTAAAGAACCCAACGCCGGAAGCCGGCGTGGTAGCGCAGATATCGGAGCCGGGTGCTGACTCGATGCAAGAACGCGCGAGCCGATCAGCCGTGCGCCGTGTGCCGACGGCGGCCGGCACGAAGCATGAGCCCGCCACCGCCGAGCAACGCCACGGCGACGAGCAGCAGCAGCGCGACGTCCAAGCCGGTGAAGGCCAGCCCGCCGCCCTGACCCGTAGCGCCTGCGCCTGCGCCGGCCGCACCCGCACCAGGCGATTGGCTCGCTGAGACGCCGCCGACACCCGCGGCCGCGCGGATGGCCAGCAACAGTCCGGCCACGCCACACACGCTTCCGGTGGCGGTCAGCTCGAACTTGCCGGGCGCCGCAGTGACCTTGAACGAGGTGCTGAACGCGCCCTTGCTGTCGGCGGTGACGGTGGCGACGACCTTGCCGTTCAGCTTGAGCGTCACCTTCTCGCCGGCCTGGAAGTTGCTGCCCGATACGTCGATCGTCTCGCCGGTGTACGGCGTCGTGGTGCTGACGGACAGGGTGGCGCCGGCCTTGACCGGGTAGCCGGTGCCGCCGCTGCACGTGCTGGACGCGGCGAAGACGCCGCTCGACGGGGCTGCCGAGGCTGCGCGCGTCGCGAGCGTGAACGACGTCAGCAACAGCGCGGACACCACGATGACCCTGATCAGCCGGCGCATGAGATCACCCTCGCAGTCGCCTCGTCCGTGTCCCCCGACGAAGGGAATGTACTGGAGTTCAACGATCTAGGCATCCGGGCGATACGCGGCCTCCGCCGAGAAAGAACATCGACCTCATACCGGGCATTCAGGACAGGCTTTCCTTGACCTGGTCGTAGATCCACCCGTACGTGCGTTCCAGCCCGTCCGCCAGCGTGGTGGACGGTTCCCAGCCGTAGCGCCGCAGGATCTCGGTGTTGTCGCTGCTGCGCCCACGCACGCCCTGCGGCGCGGACAGGTCGTACTGGCGCTCCAGGGTCACGCCGGCGATCTTCTCGACGATGTCCACCATCTGGTTGATGCTGACGAGTTCGTCGCTGCCGAGGTTGACCGGCTCGGGGTTATCGCCCGCGGCGATCATCTGCGTGCCCTTGACGCAGTCGTCGATATACATGAACGTGCGGGTCTGCGTGCCGTCGCCCCAGATCGGGATCACCGATTCGCCGGTGATCGCCGCGGTGGCCACCTTGCGGCAGATCGCGGCCGGCGCCTTCTCGCGGCCGCCCTGCCACGTGCCGAATTCGCCGTACACGTTGTGGAACCGGGCTACCCGCGTCTGCACGCCGTAGTCCTCGAAGTAGTGCCGGGCCATCCGCTCGCTGAACAGCTTCTCCCAGCCGTAGCCGTCCTCGGGCATCGCCGGGTACGCGTCCGACTCCTTCAGCGGCACGACATCCGGGTTCGTCTGGTGCTCGGCCGCGTAGACGCACGCCGAGGACGAGTAGAAGTAGCGCTCGGCGCCGGCCTCGCGCGCGGCCTGAAGCACGTGCGTGCTCGTCAGGACGGACATCATGCAGGCGGCCTTGTTGTTCTCGATGAACCCCATGCCGCCCATGTCCGCGGCCAGGTTGTAGACCCAGGCCGCGCCGTCGACGGCTGCACGCGCGTTCTCCAGCAGCGAGACGTCCGCCTGCACGCTCTGCGCGTCGGCGTGCAGCTGGTGCCATTCGTCGAACGGCTTGATGTCGACGGCGCGGACCGACTTGCCCTGTTCGAGCAGCGACCGAACCAGATGACCGCCGATGAAGCCACCGGCACCCGTCACGACGACGTCCACAGACCACCTCCGAGTCGACCGACCATCGGCACGACCTTGTAGGCGGATAAGCCTAATGAGATCAGGCGATGTCGCCAGTTGAAACAGGTGCCGGCTGGCCCTGGGAGTGACGCGAGCGGCTATCGGCCTCGTCCCGGGCGTACGCGTAGCGGTACTCGGACTTCCGTCCGGCCGGGATCCGGTTGAGGACGGTGCCCAGCACGGTCACGTCCAGCTGGCGCAACACGTTGACCGCGCGCCGGACCTGGGTGTCCGTCGTGACGCCGTGCCGCGCGACGATGAGCGTGCCGTCTGCCAGCGCCGCGACCTCGGAACCGTCCGCGACCGGTAGCAGCGGCGCGGTGTCCAGCACCACGTAGTCGACGCGGTTGAGCAGGGACCGCACCACCTCGCGGACGTACGACGAGGCGAGCACCTCGCTCGGGTTCGGCGGCGTGGGCCCGGACGTGAGGACCGAGAGCCCCGCCCCGGCGGACTGGATGGCTTGGTCGAGGCTGAGCTGCTGCACGAGGACGCTGGTGAGGCCGACGTTCTCGATCAGGCCGAGCGCCTTGGCGATCGCGGGGCGGCGCAGGTCGGCGTCCACGAGGCAGACCGTGAAGCCGGCCTCGGCCAGCGTGGAGGCCAGGTTGATCGCCACCGTGGACTTGCCCTCGCCGGGGATCGCGCTGGTCACCGCGATGATGCGCGGGTGCGTGTCGATCGCGGCGAACTGCAGGTTGGCGCGCAGCTGACGGAAGTTCTCCGCCCGGACGTTGCTGCTTCCGGCACGCGCGGCGACAACCTGCCGCTTCGTCGCCGCGTCCTCGACGATCGTTCCCATCGCGGGCGCACCGGCCACCTTGACCAGTGCCTCGGTCGCCTTGATCCGGTTGTCCAGCACGTCGCGTGCCACCGCGAGCGCGATGCCGGCGAACAGGCCGAGCACGAGCCCCAGGACGATGTTCAGGACGGGCTTGGGCGAACTCGGCGAGCCGGGGGCCGTGGCCGGATCGGTGATGTACATCCGCACGGTGGACGTCTTCTTGTCGCCCGACGTCGCGTAGTAGCCCTCGACCTGCGTCACGAACGCCTTCGCGGCCGAGTTGGCGATCGCGGCGGCGCGCGCCGGGTCGGAGTCACTGACCTGCAGGTTGACGATCGACTGGCTGGTCGGAGCGGTCGCCGAGATCTTGCCCTTCAGCTCGCTGTCCGACATCGGCAGGTCGAGGTCCTTCTGCACCGCGTGCAGCACGTTCGGCGAGGCGACGATCTGCGCGAACGTCTGCACCTGCAACTGGGTGAAGGCCGAGCCCTGATACTGCTGACCGGGCACCGTCGTATCGGACGACACGACGAACAGCTGAGTCGTTGCCTGGTAGACCTTCGACGAGGTGACGGTGATCGTGATCGCGATGATCACTGCCGCGAGCACCACACCGACGAGCACCTTCCACCGCTCTCGGAAGATCCGCAGGTAGGTCCGAAGCGTCACGCAGATACCCTTCTGTCGCGCCGGTCGCTGGCCGCTCAGACGGCGAACGCGTGGCGGCGTACAGCATAGGCATCTTCGCCGAGAATCCCCGGTTGAAGCGAGGCCGCCGCCAGCGGCCGCACAGCTGAGAGAGCCCTGCTCGTGCGCTCGTCGTCTTCTGCGCATCGGGGACGCGGGGTCTACGCTGAGCGGGCCACGGAGCCAGGTCCCGTCCACCCAGTGACGAACGAACGATTCCAGGTGAGATGCCCACTACGCACGAGGTCGCGAGCGCTCGACGCAGCGAACCGGCGCCGCTGAAGGCTGCGCAGGGACGTCCCGGGGTCGTCACCGCGGGGCTCACGTTGACCTATCTGGCCGCCGGGACGATCCCGTGGACGGCGGTCGACGTCGGCAGCATCTCCGTCGGCGAGATCCTGCTCGCGTTCGCCGCGGTGACGCTGGTCGCGGCGGACCTGTCGCGCGCGCTGCCCACGCCGCCGCCGTGGGTCTGGGCGCTGGCTGTCGCGGTGCTGGTGGTCGGAACGATCCATCAGTTCGCCCCGCCGTCCGCGGCGTACATGGCACGACGGGAAGGGCTCAGCGGTAGCACCGTCATCCTCGACACGAACCTGGTCGTGACGCTGCACCTCGTCATCCGGGTCCTGTTCACCGCGTTCGTGTTCGCCCTCGCCCGCTCGCATGACCGCCGCGCCCTGACCCGTTCGTGCGCCGCGTTCCTGGGCGGCGTCTCGATCTGTGCGGTCATCGCCTTCACGGACAGCCGCGGCTGGACGTCCATCTCCTCGAGCCTGCTCGGTGTCGGCGTCTCGGACGGTCGCGGCAGCGGGCTCACCGAGCACCCGAACGTCGTCGCGATGACCTGCGTGATCGCGCTGCCGCTGATGCTCTGGATGCTCCTGGGCAGCCGGCGGGCGCGTGTGCTCGCCCTCGCCGGGCTGGGCTGTCTGCTCCTCGGGCTGTACGCGTCCCGGTCCCGCTCCGGTGCCGGAGCGGCCGCCATCGCCGCGTTCGTCTCGTTCGTCTGGATGCCGCAGTACCGGCGCTACCTGCCGACCACGGGCCTGCTCGCGACGCTCGTTCTCGGCGTGCTGTTCGTGACGAATCCCGATCTCGGCTCCGAGCTGCTGTCCGGCCTGCGGATCACCGGCGGGGACACGTCCGGCAGCGACCGCAGCCGCAACATCGTGAACGACCAGGCCATGCGGGACTTCCTGCACTCACCCATCCATGGGATCGGGTTCGAGATCGCCGACATCGCGCACTTCCTCTACCTGCAGGCGCTAGCGGTGGGTGGGGTGATCCTGCTGACCGGCCTGATCGTCTACCAGGCAGGGGCGCTGATCCGCAGCGCTCGGTTGACCCGGGTCGAGCAGCTCGCTGTGCCGCTGTTCGTCGCCGTGCTCGGTGAGGTCATCTTCAACACCCTGCAGAACGCGCTCACGCCGACCATCGCCTACCTGGCGCCCGCACTGGTCGCGGCGTTGCCGTCCGACGGCCTGAGGCAGGCCGACTTCGCGCCGGTCAGGGCCGGCTGAGCATCTCGTCCACGGCAGCCAGCACTCGCGCGGCGGGTACGTGGACGTCGTCGAACACGCCGGCGTTGCGGTTACCGCGGTCGAGCGGCTGATCGTCCACCAGGTAGCGGTACGACGCGCCGAGGCTCTGGCAGATCGACCACAGCCCGAGGTGCACGTACGTGGACGCGAACAGCTCGAGCACCCGAACGCTCGGATCACTGAACACCACGTTGGTCAGCGCGGCGCCGTGGGGCGAGACGACGACCTCCGCCCGGCTGAATATGTCGATCTGCTTCTGGACGCTGAACTGGCCGGGGTCCAGCCGCAGGAACCCACGGCGCTCGAGCTCGGGCCACAGCTGCGCCTCGTGCACGTAGCGGCGCGTGCGCGGGACGTCGCCGCGGGTCAGGTAGAGGCGGCGCGGCGTCTCAGCCGTGCCGGTGGGCCGCAACCGAGCGCGCAGCCACGCGACCATCGACGGCGGCGCGTCCAACGCCCAGTTCGGGTTGCTCGGCACCAGCAACCGGTCCGCACGGATCGTCCGGCCGCGGGCCGGTTCGATGAAGCGTCCGGTGATGCCGGCCAGTTCGAGCAGCTCGCGCTGGTAGCGGGTGCGGTGCGGCACGACGATCGCGTCGACGTGCTCACCGGGTAGACAGTCCTCGAAGACGCCGAAACGTGCGATCGAGTCGAAGACGAAGTGGTAGTAGTTGTAGCCCGCCCCACGCGCCGTCAGGCTCAGCACCGTGCCGCGGACCTGCTCGGTGGGGCCGAGCGTGGGACGCAGGAAGATCGGATGCTCGCGCCAGTCCGTCACGCCGAAGTACGTGCTCGTCTCGTGGTCGAGCACCTTGCCGGGCGTGGTGGTGGCACCGAAGTCGCCGGTCAGCCGGCCGTCGGAGACCTCCAGCGTGAACGTCGCCGGGACCGTCACCGAGCGGTTGCGCGCGAACGCGTGATGCTCGGCCGGTTCGCCGTGGGGCGCCGGGCGGGTCAGCAGTTCGGGTGTTCGTCCGGGATGGAGCCGCACCGCGGCCGGCTCGCGGGCGGCGGTCTCGGCCGAGGTCGCGGCCGCCGATCGGGGCACCCCGCGCTCTGCGAGCAGCGGGGACAGCGCGCGGAAGAGCACGCCGCATAGCAGCGTCACGAGCCGGTGCAGTCGCTTGAACAGCCGCCACCATGGCCGCAGCACCGAAGGCAGGGTCATCGTCGGGTCACCGCGCGACCAGCTTGCGCACCAGCCGCCAGACGGACGGATGGGTGATCAGCCGACGGACCAGCGCGCGCAGCCACAGCGGCTGAATGAGTCGCCGCGCCCACCGCGACATCCGGCCGTCGATCCGCAGGAGGATCAGCTCCATCTCCGCCTCGACGTCCCGGTTCAGGGCGACCACAGGCGGATGGACGATCGGCATCGGCAGCCGCTGTGCTGCCAGCGGAGCCTTGGCCGCGCGCGTGTGCGTGGCGCCCTCGCCGTAGCCGTCGTTCTCGACCAGGTTGACGACCGGCATCGCGGACAGGCCGCACCGCGACATGATCGTCACCCACCAGTGATGGTCCCAGCCGCGCAGGTCGCCGTTCGTCTCGCCGGCGACCTGGGTGAAGTGCTTCAGACCGGCGGCGGTGACGAGAGCGTCGGGGTGCGGAACGGTCGGCACGCTGCGGTGCGCGTCGGCCGTGCGGGGGTTCTGGTCGTAACGCTGCTCGGCACCGGCGTGGTCGCGGTCGAACACGGCGCGGTGCGCGTGCCAGCGGTCGGCCCAGGTGGCCCAGCCCCAGACGCTCGCCCACGTGCTGAACGCGTAGCTGCAGCCGCCGAACATCTCCTCGGGCACGCCCTCGTTGTCGCCGGCGATCTGCCAGACCTCCGGAACCGCCGCGTAGCGGTCCAGCAACTCCTCGCAGTAGGGGAAGAACGACGCGTCCGGGATGCAGTCGTCCTCCAGGACGATCGCCCGGTCCACCTGCTCGAACACCCAGTCCAGGCCGAGCTCGACGTTGGCCTCCAGACCGAGGTTGCTGTCGGCGAACTTGCGCTCGATGCGGCAGGGCCAGTCGACGACCTCGTCAATCAGCTCGCGAACCTGTCCGCACAACCGTGCCTCGTCCGTCCGGTCCGGGCGTGGGCCGTCGGCGACGACGAACAGCCGCTCCGGACGTGCCTGCCGGATCGACTCAAGCGCGCGCCGGGTCACGTCCGGACGCTTGAACACGATCAGCACGACCGGGGTGCGCAGCTGGGCGGTCACTTGGCGGTCTTCCTCTCCGTCGATCGCGACACCGTACGCGCCGCAATCATCGCCGCCCGGCTGCTGATCAGCCGGCGGATCAACCGGCGCAGCAGCGGCGAGCGGATCAGTTGACGCGCCAGCCGGGCCGATCGGCTGCCGACCCGGGCCAGCACCAGCTCCAGCTCGCGCTCGATCTCTACGTCGAGCTCGACGCGATCCGGGTGCCGCAGCGGGAACGCCATCGGCCGCGCCACCCCGTACAGATCGCCGCCACCGCCGGCTCCGCCGGTGTGCGTGGCGTCCGCGATACCGAATCCGATGTTCTGGACCATGCTCACCGCGGGCGTGACGGCCAGGCCGCCCTCGGTCATGATCGTCAGCCACCAGTGCTTGTCCCAGCCGTGCGTGACCGTGTCGTCCGAGGCCGCTGCCTCGGCGAAGTGCCGGCGGGCGCTGCGCGTGACCAGCGTCGGGGGCGCGGCAGGGACGGGTGTGGCGCGCCGGGGCAGGTCGCCGCGTGCGTCGCCGTCGCGCGGCCGGTGGTCGCGCGGGAAGTTCCGCCGGTGCCGCTGCCAGCGGTCGGCCCAGGTCGCCCAGCCCCACACGCTGGCCCAGGCGCTGAACGCGTAGCTGCGATCGTCGAACAGCGCGGGGTCCAGGCCGAGCCCGTTGCCGGTCAGGTACCAGATCCGCTCGTCGTCACGGTAGCGCTCGAGCAACTCTGCCGCGAACCGGAAGAACGTCGGGTCCGCGAGACAGTCGTCCTCGAGCACGACGGCCCGGTCGACGAGGCCGAAGAGCCAGTCCAGGCCGAGCTCGACGTTCGCCTCCAGGCCGAGGTTGTGCTCGGCGAACCGGCGGTGCACGGTGCACGGCCAGTCGATCTCGTCGAGCACAGCGCGGGTGGCGCGGCAGCGCGCGACGTCCTCGGGGTGGCCAGC
>DASRSS010000075.1:0-5765 GCA_035656335.1 Jatrophihabitantaceae bacterium
GATCGACCGCACGCCGGTCGCGCTCGCCCCGGCGTCGAACGTCAGGGCCACGACGTGCCGCGTTGTCGGGTTCCGCACCCAGTCACGTCCAGCGAGCGCGGTGGGAAGCTTCGGCGCCGGTGTCGACGCGCCGGCCACCGCTGCTGGTGACGTCGACGCCACACGTGATTCCGGCGGTGCTGCGGACGAGCTCGACCCGGCCGGCTCGCCGGTCGCGCATCCGGTGGCGAGTAGGGCCAACGCGATCGCCGCGCCGGCTACCCAGCGAGGTAGCGATGACCGGCTCACCCCTGCAGCGTGTGCCGATCGCGGCGGCGTCGCCCAGTGCCGAACGGCCCGCCGTCAGCCCCGCGTCCCGCAGTCCGCGGGGCGATCCCGTAGCGCTGACGTTGCTACTTGCACCGCAACGAGATTCACCGTGGGAATGGATCTGGCTGCTCCCGCCGCGCTCTTCGCCCGATGTGGTGCAAACCGAGATCGGGCAGCAATATCACTCCGTGGCGTGGCAGGCCTCGGCCGCGAGCGGGGGGCCACCACCGGATGGCTCGGCCAGCGCAGCCGACGTGGTGCCCCACCAGTGCGAGGCCCGCACCTGTAGCGGAATCCAGCCGGACGGCGGATTGGCGCAGTCGGTCACGGCAATGCGCACGATGATCCTCGCCGAAGCGCCGGAACGCACGTGTACGGGCAGCCCGCGCACGCCTTCGATGCGGAGCCCGGCTGTCGGTGTTGCGACCGAGGTCAGGCGGGCAGTCGTCCAGCCGGTGTTCGCGGCGGTCACGGTCTCGACGACGGTGACCGGACCCGTGGTTGCGCTCCAACCGGTCGCGCTCAGCCGAGGACGGACCACACCGGACACGCCGGCAGCCCAGATCCCGACGATGAGCGCGATCGCCGCGACGGCGCTCACCGTCAGGGCGAGACGTCCGCTGCGGGTCAGGCGCCCGGCGCGCGGATCGAGCTGTGCCCAGACCTCGTCGCTGACCCACCCAGTCGCCACGATTGCTCAATGTAGCAGCACATTGCTACATTCGCGATCATGCCGATGGGATGGATCGTCGCGAGCGCGGTGCTGCTGGTCGGCGCCGTGTGCCTGCTCGACCTGCTCGCGACGCCGTTCCAGCGGGTGAGCCGCGCGCGCCTCGAGAAGTTCGCGCGCCGGCAGTGTTTGCAGGTCAGCATCGACAACGGCCCGGTGGTGATCCGCTACCTGGCGACGACGCGACGCTGGCGCGGCAGCGGCCTTCTGGTCGGCGCGACGGCGACAGGGTTCTGGCCGCTGTTCGTGCAGTGGTTCTGGCCGGACGATGCGCCGAACCATTTGGGCGTCAACGGACTCGCCCTGTTTGCGGGCTGGTTCGCCGGCGCGGTCGTCGCGGAGTGGCGGGTCAGCACGGCGGCCGCGGGACGGCGCCGCGCCGCGGTCCTGGAGCCGAGGCGGCTGGCCGACTACGTCCCGCGCCCGTCCCGGGTCGTGCCTGTGGCAGCGTGGGTGGTGCTCGCGGCGTTCGAGCTGTTCGCGCTGGTGTTCGTCCTTGCGCGGCACGGTGATCGGCTCGCACCGGTACTCGGCTGGATCGCGCTCACGGCTGTGGCCGGCACGTTGTTGGCCGTGGTCGGGCGCCAGGTTCTCGTCCGCCCGCAGCGCTACCGGGCCGCGGACCAGATCGCCGCCGACGACGCGATCCGCAGCAGGTCCCTGCACGTGCTGGCCGGCTCGGCACTGGCGATCGCCGGTTACCTGTCCGTCGGCGTGGCAGAGACACTCGCGACCCACTCGGCCGCGTGGAGCGAGAACCTCGCCGTCCTGATCGCGGTTATCGGTGGAATCCTCGTACCGATAGTGGGTTTCAACGTCGCGACGGCGCCCACACCGCCGATCCGGCGACGTATGCCATTGCTCGAAGGACGTCCGGCGTGATCGAGGTTGACGCCGCCAGTCCCGTCCCGCCGTACGAACAGGTGCGAGCGCAGGTGGCCGCGCTCATCGAGTCCGGCGAGCTGATCGAGGGCGCCCGGCTACCGGCGATCCGCCAGCTGGCCGGCGATCTCGGGCTGGCCCCGGGGACGGTCGCGCGGGCGTACCGCGAACTCGAGGCGGCCGGCCTGGTCGTCAGCCGCGTACGGCACGGGACGACGGTTGCTGCGCGAGCACGTCCGACTGCGGCACAGTCCCGGGCCCGGCTGGCCGAGGCCGCGCGTGCGTACGCGGCCGTGACGCGGACGCTGGGGCTGACGCGGGACCAGGCGATCGCCGCGTTCGAGCGGGAACTTCCGCCCGCTTCCCCCACGGTGTGACCAGATTTCGCGCCGGATTCTGGTCGGCCGATGGGGGGAGGGGGTGGGTGCGGCAGACTTGTTCCCGTGACGGCCACTCGTAAGCAGCAGGATCAGCCTTCCGAGGCCGAGCGCAGCCGGGTCCGCAAGTTCCTGTCCCTGGTCATGATCGAGCACTCGGTGTTCGCGCTGCCGTTCGCGTACATCGCCGCGCTCACCGCGATGTGGACGCAGACCCGCTCCGTGCATTGGGTGCAGCTGGTCCTGATCACGGTCGCGATGGTGTCCGCGCGGACGGTCGCGATGAGCGCGAACCGCATCCTGGACCGTGGCTTCGACGCCCTGAACCCCCGTACCGCTAAGCGGGAACTGGTCACCGGCGAGCTGACCGTCCGATCCGCCTGGGTGGGCACGGCCGTCGCCACCGTGATCTTCCTCGGCAGCGCCGCCGCGTTGTCGTGGCTGTGCCTGGCGCTGGCGCCGATCGCGATCGCGTTGCTTGTCCTGTACTCGTACGGCAAGCGGTTCACCGACTTCCCGCAGGCGCTGCTCGCGCTTGCGCAGTTCATCGCGCCGCTCGGTGTGTGGATCGCGGTGACGAACAGCGCGCCGTCCGCGGCGATCGGGCTGGGCGTCGCGGTGGGCACCTGGATCGGCGGCTTCGACCTGATCTACTCGTGCCAGGACGCCGAGATTGACCGGCAGATCGGGTCCCGTTCGTTCCCGGCCCGCTTCGGCATCGCGGCCGCGCTGCGCACCTCGTCCGTCGTGCACGTCGTGACCGTCGCCGCGTTCGCCTGGTTCGGCGCGGCGGCCGGGCTCGGTTGGCTGTGGTGGCTGGGCGTCGCGCTGACGGCGGCCGTCCTCGTGTACGAGCACGCGATCGTCCGCCCGCACGACCTGTCCCGCGTGAACCGCGCGTTCTTCACCGCCAACGGCGTGATCGGCATCGGACTGTTCGGGTTCGCACTCGCCGACCTGGTCGTCCAGGGACTGGGCGCATGAACACCTCACTTTCCACCTTTCAGCGGGATTTTTGGAGCGGATTAGGCCCGCTGAAAGGTGGAAAGCGGTGAGGACGCCCTGGGTGGTCGGGGTGTCCGGGGCTTCCGGCACGCCGTATGCGCGCGCGGTGCTCGGCAGCCTGCTGGACGCGCACCAGCCCGTCGACCTGATCGTGTCCCGGGCGGCGCGGCTGACGATCCTGGACGAGACCGGGCTGAGCTTCCGCGACGCGCACTGGCAGCAGGACCTCGCCGACTGGCTCGGCCGCGACGTCCGCGCCGCGAGCACGCCCGACGCCGGCGCGTCCGAGGCAGACAGGCCCGACGGCGGGACGGCCGAGGGGAACACCTCCGACGCCCGGACGACCGATGAGCCCGGCGGCGACGTCCGGTACTGGGCCGCGGGCGACCTGGCCGCCGGACCGTCCTCTGGCTCCTACCGGACGCGCGGCATGGTGGTCGTCCCCGCCTCCACGGCCGCGGTCGCCGGCATCGCGATCGGGCTGAGCAAGGACCTGCTGCAACGCGCCGCCGACGTCACGCTCAAGGAGCGCCGCCCCCTGGTGATCGTTCCGCGCGAGACGCCGTACACCCGCGCCACCCTGCAGCACCTGCTCGAGCTGCACGACGCGGGCGCGACCGTGCTGCCGGCCAGCCCGGGCTTCTACAGCGCGCCGAAGGACCTCCAGCAGCTCGTCGACTTCGTCGCGGCGAAGGTCCTGGACGCGATCGACGTCGAGCACGACCTGATCACCCGCTGGACCGGCGAGCTCGGCGCGGCCCGCGACAGGTAGCGTCCAGGTACGTGGACGCCGTCGACCGCCAGCTGCTGGACGCGCTGCGCGCGAACGCCCGCGCAACCTACGCCGAGCTGGCACGGGTGGTCGGACTCAGCGCGCCCGCCGTCCACGAACGCGTCGCCAAGCTCGAATCCGGCGGTGTGATCACCGGCTACCACGCGGCGATCGCACCGGAGTCGCTCGGCTACGCGATGAACGCGCTCGTCGGCATCTTCATGTCCGACGGCGCCGACAGCGACGAGGTCGCCGCGCAGCTGGCCGCGCTTCCCGCCGTCGAGCACTGCTGGTTCGTCGCCGGCGAGGAGACGTTCGTCGTCAAGGTGCGGGTGCCGGACGTGCACGGCCTGGAAGCCGCGATCCGCG
The DNA here is from genome assembly GCA_035656335.1 of Jatrophihabitantaceae bacterium. Lineage (GTDB taxonomy): Bacteria > Actinomycetota > Actinomycetes > Mycobacteriales > Jatrophihabitantaceae > DASRSS01. Next base: position 4,445 of record DASRSS010000075.1, read on the forward strand.
CGCTCAACGGGATGCGCGGGGTGGCCCGCACGCGCACGTCCGTCGTGCTGTCGACGAAGTTCGAGGACCGCGTGCAGGTCACCGAAGCCGCCGACGCTGACCAGTAGCACCGGGCCGGCGAAGAGCTAGCCGATACCAGCAGGCAGCAGTCCGTACGCGCGCAGCACGTTGATCGCGGCGAGCCGTCCGCTGACGCCGAGCACCGCGTACGCGTCGCGCAGGTGGGTCGTCAGCGTCTGCGGCGAGATGTCCAGCCGCCGTGCCGCCGCCGCGACCGTGCTGCCGTCCGCGACCGCGAGCAGTGCCTCGAACTGGCGCGCGGTCAGGCCGAGCTTCTCCGGAGCAACGGCCGGACGGACGCCGTACAGCGCCGAGTCTTGGCCGGCGCCGAATTCGCCGTCCAGGCGGCGCAGCTGCAGCCCGGCAGGCAGCCGCGGCAGCTGGTGCCCGGGCTCGACGGCCACGCGGTGCGCCGACAGCAGTTCGACCGCCACGCTGCCGAGATCGACCACGGTGCCCGCTGCGTCCACCAGCAGCCAGCCCGCGTTCGGCCCGAGCGCGCCGAGCGCCGCCTCACGCGCCGCGGTGCGCAGCAGCCGCCGGTGCGCGCGCTCCACCAGGCATCTCGCCTCGGAGAGCACGTCGCGCTCGGCATCGGAGAAGTCACTGGGACCGCGATTCATGGCGATGCCACCGAGGCGGGTGGCGGTGGTCGTGATCGGCAACCCGATCTGGGTTTCGATCCCGTAGTGGCGGTAGACCTCGACGTAGGCCGGCGTGTTGTGCCAGGTGCGCCGGTCGCACACGTCGCTGATCCGCACGGCCGGCGCGTTCGGCCGCACCCGGAAGTGAGCCACGAGCGGCGGCTCGTCCGGCAGCGTGCTCAACTCGGCAAACGCGGTGGCCGAGCTGTCGTCGGGATACAGGTGGCCGGCGAACGAGCCGCTCCGCAGATCGATGTCGTTCCAGCCGACCAGTTCCGCGTCGACGAGTCGCAGCAGCGCCGGCAACAGCACGTCGGGCAGGTCGGCGAGCCGCTCCAGCGTCTGGAGTTCGGCGCTGAAGTCGAGCAGTGCCCGCAGGTCGCGAGCCGCCAGCGCGGTCGCCATGACCGGAAACGGTAGGCGCGTACGGGCCGCTTGGCGAGTCCGCTGCCCGGCAAATCGGGCATTCGGCTACCAGGTTCCCGGTATGGACGCAGCACGCGGCCGCTGCACACACTTGATCACTCACGATCGCCGGCGCGTCGGCGAGGAGCACCGACGAGGCGCACCGGCGTTCATGGGGAGGGATGGCCGTGATCGACTTCCACGGAGATCAG
>DASRSS010000076.1:0-8963 GCA_035656335.1 Jatrophihabitantaceae bacterium
TGCCTCCGGGCGCGGACCGCGACGACTACGTGAGGCTGGTCGCCGGCGAGATGCTGCGGGCGTGTGCACCCTATGCACGCTGGATCGACGTGTTCTGCGAGCCGGCCAGCCCGCACGCGTTCGACGTCGACGAGGCGCGCGCGGTGCTCACCGCGGGCGCCGCCGCCGGCCTCGGCCTGCGCGTGCACGGCAACCAGCTCGCACCCGGCCCGGGCGTGCAGCTGGCCGTCGAGCTGGGGGCCGCGAGCGTCGACCACTGCACCTACCTGAGCCCGGCGGACGTCGACGCGCTGGCCGGTGCGGACACCGTCGCCACGCTGCTGCCCGGCGTCGAGTTCTCCACCCGCTCGCCTTATCCGGACGCGCGCGCGTTGCTGGCCGCGGGCGCCACCGTCGCGCTGGCCACCGACTGCAACCCGGGCACCTGCTACAGCTCGTCCATGCCATTCGTGATCGCGCTGGCCGTGCGCGAACTGCGGATGACCCCGGCCGAGGCGCTGTGGGCGGCCACTGCCGGCGGGGCACGTGCTTTGCGGCGCGAGGACGTCGGCGCGCTGCGGATCGGTTCACGTGCCGATCTCGCCGTGCTGGACGCGCCGAGCTATCAGCACCTGGCCTACCGGCCCGGCGTCCCGATCGCGCGGGCGCTACGCGTCTGAGCCGTCGTCCGGGCCGTGCTGGCCGTGCCCGGGCCGGTCGGACTGCAGCCGGTGCAGGTGCGCTGTTCGGTACGAGGCGAGCATGTCCGAGCGGCCGATCAGGATCGTGCCCGCGATCATCGCCACCAGGCAGACGGCTTCGACGATCACGTCGCCGAGCCCGACCGAGAGCCGGTCGCTGAGGATGAACAGGCTCAGCAGGATCCCCACGATCGGTTCGGCGACAGCCGTCGGCGGCAGCGAGAAGTCCAGCCGGGCGGCGCGGAATGCGCTTTGCGACAACAGAATCCCGGTCAGCGCAGAGCCGATCACGATGTACGCCCACGGCGAGTTGATCAGGAAGTGCAGGCCGTGGTCGTCGAAGCGGAGCAGGGCCGCCTGCGTGCTCACGTCCTGCAGGCCGTAGAGGATGCCGGCCGCGGACGCGAGCAGCACCGCCTCGGTTGCCAGGTGGGTCATGCCGCGGGACTTCGCCACGCCGACGAGCAGGAAGACCACGCCGCCGACGACGCACACCGCGAGCAGGCCGGCGTCCCAGGCCGGTCTCGCGTGCTTCGGCGCGTGCGGGTTGCCGACCGCGATGAACACGCCGAGCGCGGCCGACAGCAGCAGCGCGCCGCCGATCTCGTGCCACTGCGCGCGCCGCCGGCTCATCGCGCCGGCGATCAGGAACGCGAACAGCAGGTTGGTCGACAGCAGCGGTTCGACCAGCGCCACCGCGCCGAGCTGCAGCGCCAGCCCGCCGAGCGCCTGGCCGCACACCATCGCCAGGATGCCCAGCCACCACTCGCGGTTGCGCATCAGGTGCAGCAGCAGCCGGAACGACAGCAGCTCCGACAACGCGGCGTGCGCGGCAACGCGTTGCTGCAGCACCCAACCCAGCCCGAAGCTGAGCGCGGCCAGGATCCCGACGACGAAGACCATCAGCCCGCCTCGGTGAGCGCGGACGCGTAGCGGGCGGTCGAGGAGCGCACCAGCACCAGCACGCCGGTGACGATGGCCAGCGCGCCGAGCGCGGCGAGCAGCAGGATCGGCCCGGTGCGGGTGGATTCGCCCAGCACGACCGTCCCCCAGAGCAGCGAGACGAGCGGGTCGAGCAGCGTGATGCCCGGCTGCGCGGCGACGAGCGTGCCGGCGTGCAGCGCGGCCTGGATCAGGATCACCGAGGCGACGCCGGCTACCGCGAAGCCGTACGTCTCCCAGGACGTGAACATCGACCCGGGCCCCTGCCTGGTCAGCCGCGTGACCGACACCTTGATCAGCGACGCGGTCAGCCCGAAGCCGCTGCCCGCCGCGATGCCGAACAGCGCCGCGCGCATCGGGCCGCGCGCGACGCGTCCGGCGAGGACGAGCCCGCCGATGCCCGCCGCGGTCGCGATCGTGGCCACGACCGCCACCGCCGTCGAGATCGAGTCCGGCTCGCCGCCGGACGGGTCCAGCACCGCGATGAACATCGCGAGGCCGCCGGCCATCAGCGCGCTGCCGACCCAGTCACGCCGCGGCAGCCGCTGCGAGAACACGATCGCGGCGAGGATGAACGTCATCGGCAGTTCGAGGACGAGGACCGGTTCCACGGCCGACAGCGTCCCCGCGTTGAGCGCCGCCGCCTGCAACAGGAACGAGACGACCATCGCGACGCCGCCGAGCAGCCATTGCGGATGGCGCAGCAGGTGCAACAGCAGAGCGGGCCCGAACGGCTCCTTCGCCTGATCGCGATTCGCCTTGCGCTGTAAGACACTCGATGCCGCGTTGCAGCCCGCGGCCCCGACCGCGAGCAGCAGGCTAGCGGCGGCCATCGGCCGGTCCGGTCAGGGAGAACGTCGGGGTGCCCACCCAGCCGACTCTGCCATGCCGGGCTGGGCGTCCGCCGGTCGGTTTGACGGACGGTAGAAGCTGGGCATGTCAGCGACGTGGAAGCGAACGGAGTGGGCAGAACGGGCTCGGCACGGGTTCTCATCGTGACAGCGGCGATGGGCACGGGACACGTGCAGGTCGCCTCGGAGCTGTCACGCCGGTTGCGCGCGCGCGGCGCGGCCACCGAGGTCCTGGACATGATCAGCGCCGCGGGCCCGGCCGGTGCGCGGCTGCAGCGCACGTACCGGTTCCTGCTCAAGCGGGCGCCGTGGCTGTACGACGCGGCGATGCGCTTCTGGGCCCGCGTGCCGCGTCCGCTCGAGGCGCTCACCGCCGCCGGCAGCCACCGGTTCGAGGACGCCCTGCGCGACGCGGTCACGCGGGAACGCCCGGACGTGATCGTCTCCACCTACGACCTCGCCTCGCAGGCGCTCGGGCGGATGGCAGGGCGCGGCGAGATCCACGCGCCGATCATCACCCTGGTCGTCGATCCCGGAGCACATCCGTACTGGGTCAGCCGGCACGTCCACCGCCACCTGGTGCTCACCGAGCTGACCGGCGAGCAGCTGCGCGCGTACGGAGCGCAAGGCGTGGCGGTGGTCCGCCCGGTGCTGCGTCCCGACTTCGACGCCCCGCCGAGCCGTGACGTCGCCCGCGCGCGGCTGGGCCTGCCGACCGACGCGCGCACCGCCCTGGTGACCGCGGGCTCCTGGGCGGTGGGTGGTGTCGAGTCCACCGTGCGGCAGCTCGCCGAGGACCGGAACCTGCTCGTGCTCGCGCTGTGCGGGCGCGACGAGCAACTGCACGCGCGGCTCAGCGGTATCGAGCGCGTGCGGCCGATCGCGTGGACGCCCGACGCGCCCACCTACCTGGCCGCGGCCGACGTGGTGATCGACAACGCGGGCGGGCTCACCTGCTGGGAGGCGCTCGCCTCGCGCACGCCCGTGCTGCTGTTCCGTCCGCTCGCCGGGCACGGACGGTTCAACGCGGCCACCCTGGACGCCGCCGGCCTGGCCCGCTGGGTACAGCGCGACGACGAACTGCTCCCGGCCGTCGCGGAGGCGGCGCGGCGCCGTGGGAGGCTGCCGGACCCGAACGCGGCCGACGCGGCCGACCTGATCCTGGCGTTCGCTCCGCGAGCGAGCACGATGATGTCGTGATCGCCCGCTCGCTGCTCGGTGCCGGCCTGGCCGCGCACCTCGTGCCGAGCGTCGCCGCGATCGCCCCGCTGCGCCGCGCCGTGCTGCCCGGGCTCTGCGGCGAAAGCGGCCGCGCGCACGTCGCGCTGACGTTCGACGACGGGCCGGATCCGGAGTCGACGCCGGAGTTCCTCGACACCCTCGCCGCGCTCGGCGTGCACGCGACGTTCTTCGTGCTCGGCACGCAGCTGGCCGCGCATCCCGAGCTGGGCAGGCGGACCGTCGACGAGGGCCACGAGCTGGCGGTGCACGGCTGGTCGCACCGTCCGCTGCTGCTGCGGGGCCCGCGCGCGACAGCGGTCGACCTGCGCCGCGCGCGGGACCTGGTCGCGGAGGTGGGAGGATCGCCGCCGCGGCACTGGCGTCCGTCGCACGGCATCCCGACCGGTGCCGGCCTGCTCGCCGCGCGCCGGCTCGGCATGCGCGCGGTGCTGTGGACCGCGGACGGACACGACTGGCGCGCCGACGCGAGCGGCGACTCGGTCGCGGGCCGGATCGTCCCGCGACTGGAGCCTGGTGCGGTGGTGCTGCTGCACGACTCGGACGTGACGTCCGCGCCGGGCGCGTGGCGTTCGGCGCTCGATGCCCTGCCCCAACTGATCGACGCGTGCGCGCAGCGGCAGCTGTCGGTCGGTCCGCTGTGCGAGCACTGGCTGCGCGAACCGGTCGCCGCGGCCGCGGTTTAGCGCGCTCGGGCTCGCGGGTAACGCGGTGATATGTCCCGATTGCGCGCGGCGGTCCCGGCTGGGTTCACGGTCCTTCTCCTGGCGGCCGCGTCCGCGCTGCTGACCCAGGCACACGCGAGCGCCGACACCGCGAGCACCCAGGACACCAGCTACGCGCGCGCAGCCGACGCGTCCAACCTGGCCGAGATCCAGATGGCCAAGATCGCGCTGCAGCGCACGCGCTCGCAGTCGGTGCGGCAGCTCGCGACGATGATCCTGAGCGATCACAAGACGGCCGAGATGCAGCTGCAGCAGGTCGCGTCCACGGCCGGCATCACCCTGACGGGCAAGCCGAGCCCGCAACAGGCACAGCAGGCCGGCCTGTTGCACTCGGTCCCGGTTGGCAGCTTCGACGTGACCTACCTGCAGATCCAGGTCGGTGATCACCAGACCGCGATCCAGAACACCAAGGCCGAGATCGCCACCGGGTCGGACGCGGCCGTGGTCCAGTACGCGCGCGGCGCCCTGCCGGTCCTGCAGAAGCACCTGCACATGTCGACCAAGGCGATGGTCGGTGTCGCCGCCGTGGAGGCGACGGCTCCCGCGACGAACGAGAACCCCGCGCCGTCGAACGTCGTCAGCTCCGGCCCGGAGGCGTTCGGCGCGAAGAGCTCGGGCAGCGACGACACCGGCTGGCTGATCGGGCTGGCGGTCGTGGCGGCGCTGGGGATCGTGGCGGTGCTGCTCTGGTTCCGGCACACGGTCGGCTCCAACGAACACATCTGAGCCCAGTCTTGATTGATTCCAGAAAATAGACAAGACTCGGCGGGGTGCCGAGGACGTCCGACTTCGAGGGCATGCTGCGGGCTGCCTCGCTGCGGGTGACCCGTCCGCGGGTGGCGGTGCTGGCGGCGGTGCACGAGCACCCGCACGCGGATACGGACTCGATCCTGTCCGCGGTGCGCGCCGACCTCGGGGACGTGTCGCACCAGGCGGTCTACGACGTGCTCCGCGCGCTGACCGTCGCCGGGCTGATCCGGCGCATCCAGCCGATGGGCTCGCTCGCGCGCTACGAGTCCCGCACTGGCGACAACCACCACCACGTCGTCTGCCGCTCGTGCGGCGCGATCGCGGACGCGGACTGCGCGGTAGGCACGACCCCGTGCCTGACCGCGTCGCACGACCACGGCTTCGCGATCGACGAGGCGGAGGTCATCTACTGGGGCTGGTGCCCCGACTGCAACGCGCGGCAGCCAGCCATCGACCGCACGTAATGAACACACCCACCAGACAGGAGAAGGACCGAAGTGTCTGAGAGCGAGAACCCAGCAATCCCGTCGCCGAGTCCGTCCGTTTCGCGGCCGAGGACCAACCGGGACTGGTGGCCGAACCAGCTGAACCTGCAGGTGCTCCACCAGCACTCGCCGCGCTCCAACCCGATGGGTGAGGACTTCGACTACGCGGAGGAGTTCAAGAAGCTCGACCTGGACGCGCTCAAGCGCGACCTCGTCGAGCTGATGACGACGTCGCAGGACTGGTGGCCGGCCGACTTCGGCCACTACGGCCCGCTGTTCATCCGGATGAGCTGGCACGCCGCGGGCACGTACCGCATCGCCGACGGACGCGGCGGCGGCGGCCAGGGCGCGCAGCGGTTCGCGCCGCTGAACAGCTGGCCGGACAACGCCGGGCTGGACAAGGCGCGCCGGCTACTCTGGCCGATCAAGCAGAAGTACGGCCGCAAGATCTCGTGGGCCGACCTGCTGGTGTTCGCCGGCAACGTCGCGATGGAGTCGATGGGCTTCAAGACGTTCGGGTTCGGCTTCGGCCGCGAGGACATCTGGGAGCCGGAGGAGATCTTCTGGGGCCCGGAGGACACCTGGCTGGGCGACGAGCGCTACAGCGGTGACCGTGAGCTCGCGGCCCCGTTCGGCGCCGTCCAGATGGGCCTGATCTACGTCAACCCGGAGGGCCCGAACGGCGAGCCCGACCCGCTCAAGGCGGCGAAGGACATCCGCGAGACGTTCCGCCGGATGGCGATGAACGACGAGGAGACGCTCGCGCTGATCGCCGGCGGTCACACGTTCGGCAAGACGCACGGTGCCGCGCCTGCCGAGGGCCACCTCGGCCCGGAGCCTGAGGGCGCGCCGCTGGAGCACCAGGGCCTCGGCTGGCACAACACGTACGGCACCGGCAAGGGCGCCGACCAGATCACCAGCGGTCTCGAGGTCACCTGGACGCCCACACCGACCAAGTGGGACAACAGCTTCTTCGAGACCCTGTTCGGGTACGAGTGGGAGCTGGTGAAGAGCCCGGCCGGCGCGTGGCAGTACCAGGCGAAGGACGGTGCCGGCGCCGGGACGGTGCCCGCACCCAACGAGGGTGGCCCGGGCCGTCCGCCGACGATGCTGGTCACCGACGTCGCGCTGCGGGTGGACCCGATCTACGAGCCGATCGCGCGCCGCTTCCTGGAGCACCCGGAGCAGTTCGCCGAGGCGTTCGCGAAGGCCTGGTACAAGCTGCTGCACCGCGACATGGGCCCGATCTCGCGCTACCTCGGCCCGTGGGTTCCGGAGCCGCAGCTGTGGCAGGACCCGGTGCCGCCCGTCGACCACGAGCTGGTCGGGGACGCCGAGATCGCCGAGCTGAAGACCAAGCTGCTCGACTCCGGCCTGTCGAGGGCGCAGCTGATCTCCACAGCGTGGGCGGCGGCCGCCAGCTTCCGCGGGACGGACAAGCGCGGCGGCGCGAACGGCGCGCGGATTCGCTTGGAGCCGCAGCGCAACTGGGCGGTGAACGAGCCGCAGCAGCTGGCCGTGGTGCTGCCGGTGCTGGAGCGGATCCAGCAGGAGTTCAACGCGTCGCAGTCCGGCGGCAAGCGGATCTCGCTGGCCGACCTGATCGTGCTCGGTGGCTGTGCGGCCGTCGAGCGTGCGGCGAAGGACGCGGGCTTCGACGTCACCGTGCCGTTCGCGCCGGGACGCACCGACGCGTCCCAGGAGCAGACCGACGTCGAGTCGTTCTCGGTGCTGGAGCCGCAGGCCGACGGGTTCCGCAACTACCTGCGGCCGGGGGAGAAGCTCTCGCCCGAGACGCTGTTGCTGGACCGCGCGAACATGCTCACGCTGACCGCGCCGGAGATGACGGTGCTCGTCGGCGGCATGCGCGCGCTGAACGCCAACGCCGGGCAGTCGTCGCTCGGTGTGTTCACCGATCGGCCGGGCGCCCTGACGAACGACTTCTTCGTCAACCTGCTCGACCAGGGCACCGAGTGGAAGGTGTCCACGTCGAACGAGAACGAGTACGAGGGGCACGACCGCGCCACCGGTGAGCTCAAGTGGACGGCCACCGCCGTCGACCTCGTGTTCGGCGCGAACTCGCAGCTGCGGGCGCTCGCCGAGTACTACGCCGCGTCCGACGCGAAGGACGTGTTCGTGCGCGACTTCGTGGCGGCGTGGAACAAGGTGATGACCCTGGACCGCTTCGACCTGAAGTAGTTCAGACTGCTCATCCCGTCCGGGCCGGTTGCGTACGACGCGACCGGCCCGGACGCTGTTTCGGGTTGATGGTCACCGGCTTCAGTTGATGATCACGCCGGCCTCGCTGGAGAGCAGCACCGCCAACCGCTCGCGCCAGGTCTGCAGTTCCTCGGCCGTCAGGCGCGTCCACTCGGTGACCTCGCTGATTACCCGCAGCGGGTCGCGGCTGCGGTACGAGCGGGTGGGGTTGCCGGGGAACTTCTTGTCGGTCACGTTCGGGTCGTTCTCGTAGGCACCGGTCGGTTCGACCGCGTACACCCGCGGAGCCGCTTTGGTGCTGGACAGCTCGGCGGCGATCTCCGCCGCCAGCCCGGCGCCGTCCACGCGCGCGGTGAAGTAGACGTGGTTCATGACGATCTCGGGGCGGTAGTTCGACGGGCGCCCCGCCGTGAGCAGGTCACCCACCTGCAGATCCGCGATCGTGCCGTGGAAGAACGGACCGTCGTCGAGCGGTTCGGTCACCTGAAACCCTTCTGGTTGCTGGGTAGGACGCGCGATTCTGCCTCACCTGCAGGGCCTTGCCGCAAGCCCCCACCCGCGCCCTATCCTGAAGGTGAGGGCGCACGGTGAGGACCGCGGACCGGCCCCCACCATGTGCTGTCGCCGCGCGTGTATTACGTCGGACGGCTGGCCGCGTAATACAGCCGCCACGCGCATGGGGCCCCTGGCGCACGGCTGGCCCCACACGGTTCGACCAGCGTTCCGCCGAACGCGCGGCGGCTCACCGATGGTTACAGTCGATCACCATGACGGGAATGCCTGCGAGCCGGACGGCGGTGCTCGTCTGCCAGGCCCGCGCGGTCGCCGACGGCCGGCTGGCGGTCGGCCGGTTCAGTGACCCGGTCGCCGTGCAGATGCTGCGTCCGGACGAGCGGGCGGAGGTCGAGCTCGCCCGCGGGCCCGCACCTACGACGTGGTCCGAGCGGGTCACGCACGGCTTCCTGGCCGCGACCGCCGAGGTCCTCGCGGCCAGGACGGTCGCGATCGACGACGCGGTGCGGCAGCGCCGACACGCGCAGTTGGTCATCCTCGGAGCCGGCCTGGACGGTC
>DASRSS010000077.1:0-4184 GCA_035656335.1 Jatrophihabitantaceae bacterium
ACCTCGCCCTTCTTGCCGATCGCCACGTTCAGCAGCGCGGCCAGGTTGACGCCGGTCAGGATGATGTTGGCCTTCAGGGACGGGCCCTGCTCGAGCGCGCCCGAGAACGTGTCGGCGAACGACTTGAAGCCGTGGACGACCTTCGGCAGCGCGTCAGGGTCGGCGCCGAACGCGTCGATCACCGGGCCTTCGTCGCGCAGGATCGTCACCGTGTGGTCGACGTTCTCCGGGCTGAGCAGCAGCTGCGCGTCGGCGACGGCGGTGGGTGCGACGTCCAGCAGCTGCGCGACCGCCTGCTTCGACTGCTGGATGCCCTTGGCGGCGACGAGCAGGTTCCCGACCGAGGTCAGCAGCGACGGCGCGTTCGCCGCCAGTTCGTCCGTCACGTCCGCCAGGCTGCTGATCACGGTGTTCAGCGCGGGCAGGCTCGGCGCGAGCTTCTTCAGGTACGCGTCGGCCTGCTCGACCAGGTGGCCGAGATGTTCGCCCTGCCCGCGCAACGCGTCCGCGAGGGCCGACAGCGCCGCGTCCAACTGCGCCGGGTGCACGGCGGTGAGCAGCGTGTACGCGTTCGCTAGCGCGGTCTGCAGGCTCTGCGCCGTGGGAGTCGTGTCGGCCGCGATCACGTCGCCGCTGGCGAGCCGGCTGCCGGTGTCTTGCGACGGAGGAAGCAACATCACCTTGGTGGCGCCGAACAGCGACGCGGGCACGGCGACCGCCGTGACGTCCGCGGGGATCACCTTCGCGTCGTCGCGATGGATCTTCAGGCCCAGCAAGGCCGTTCCGTCCAGGCTGCCGGTCGCGGTGGTCACCCGGCCGACGATCATGTCGCGGTAGGTCACGATGTCGCCGGGCTCGAGCGCGTCACCGACCTTGGACAGGTGCGCCGACACCGTGACGTCGTCGCCGAAGTCCCCGCTGAACGACTTGTAGATCACCAGCACGGACGCGACGAGCGCGGCGACCAGGCCGAGACCCAGGACGGTCTCCAGCGAGCGGCGCCGCGTCCGTTCCATCAGCCGCCGCCCAGCCGCGCGCCCTGCAGTCCCCAGAACAGCATCGTCATCAGCACGTCCGAGACCGCGATCATGACGGTCGTGGCCCGGATCGCGCGCGCCACCGCCTTGCCGACGCCGGCCGGTCCGCCCGCAGCGTGATAGCCGTAGAACGTGTGGATCACCGTGATGAACGCGGTGAACACGATGACCTTGATAACCGAGTACAGGATGTCCTCGGGCCGCAGGAACTGATGGAAGTAGTGCTCGTACGTGCCCAGCGACTGGCCGAAGAAGATCGTGACCGTGACCTGCGTGGCGATGTAGGACCCGAACAGGCCGACGAGGTACAGCGGGATCAGCACGGTGAAAGCGGCGATGAGACGCGTGGTGACCAGGTACGGGATGGACGGAATCGCCATCACCTCGAGCGCGTCGATCTCCTCGCTGATCCGCTGCGCGCCGAGCTGGCTGGTGAACTTGCAGCCAATCTGTGCCGCGATCGCTACGGCGGCGATCAGCGGCGCGATCTCGCGCGTGTTCCCGTAGGCGGACACGAAGCCGGTCAGCGGCGCGATGCCGATCAGGTTCAGGCTCTGGAAGCCCTCGACGCCGACCTCGACGCCGATGAACAGCGACTCGGCCAGCACGACGCCCAGCGTCCCGGTGAACGTGATGAACACGCCGGTGCCCAGGGTGAGTTCGCCCATCTGGCGCGCGATCTCCGCGCGGTAGTGCGCGAGCACCATCGGGATCGCGCGGACGGCCTGCGCGGTGAACAGCACCAGACGGCCGAGGAACTGCAGCAACGCGGTGCCGCGCCGTCCCACGTCCACCGCCGAGCCGGCCACCCGCTGGGCGGGCGCCGGGACGAAGTCGGCGATGGACGTCGCCATCAGAACGTCCGCTGCGGCACGACCGCGAAGAAGATCTCGGTGATCACCAGGTTGATGCCGAACAGGATGATCCCGGTGATCACCACCGACTGGTTGACCGCCTCACCGACCCCTGTCGGGCCGCGCCGCGTGTTGAGGCCCTTGTACGCCGCGATGAGCACCGCGGTCAGCCCGAACGCGCACGCCTTCAGCTCGCTGGTGACGAAGTCGGCGACGCTCGCGAACTCGGTGAAGGAGGCGAAGAAGCTGCCCTTCGTCCCGTGCAGCACGCCCAGGTCGAACAGGTACGCGCTGAGGATGCTGACGAAGATGACGATCAGGTTCAGCAGCGCGCTGACGAGGATCCCGGCGAGCAGCAGCGGCGCCACCAGCCGGCGCAGCGGGTTCAGCCCGAGCACGACCATCGCATCGATCTCCTCGCGGATGGTCCGCGCGCCCAGCTCGGCGCACACCGCGGAGCCACCAACCCCGGCGAGCAGCAGCGCCGTGACGATCGGCGACGCCTCGCGCAGGATGCCGACCGCGTCCGCTGCGCCGACGAACGACGACGCGCCGATCTGCTTGGCCAGCGCGCCGACCTGCAGCGCGATCGCGATGCCGAGCGGCGTCGCGACGAGCACGACCGGCAGCAGCGTGACGCTGACGAGGAACCAGGACCGTTCCAGGAACTCGGCGAACTGGAAGCGGCGCCGCACCAGGTCGTCGACCAGGCCCCACAGCGCGGCGGCCCCCATCGAGTACATCCCGCCGAGCGCGATCAACCCGTTGCGCAGCGGTCCTGGCAGCGCCTGCTCGATCGCGACGACCCCACGCGCGCTCCCGGGACCGGGATCGACGCGTTCGGTCATGCCCGAGCTCCTCTGCGAGTGGCCGCCAGGCTCAGTGGTCGCGTAGCTTATCTGTGACTCGACGTACCTGCATCTTCACGGGAGCGCCGGGGTCAACGCAAGACCGCAGAACTTCGACCGAGCCGAGGACGTCCGCATGCCCGAACCGCATCCCAGCCTGCGCGCGCTGCTCGCCGAGGACCCGCCCGCGTCCGTGTCTGCGCTGCCGCCGGACGTCCAGCAGCAGCTGGCCGACGCCATCGCGGACGCGCGGCGCCGGCAGAGCGCGGACCTGCAGCGCTCGTTCGAGGCGACGTTGCGGCACGTGCCGTTCGCGCTGCGCGGCCTCGTGAAGCGGGTCGTGCTGTGACCAGCCCGGAGCTGATCAAGCTCGGCCACATCCTGGGGTTGGCGCCGGAGCGGCTCGCGGCCCTGGACGGCCTGGCGGAGGTCCCGCCGCAGGATCTGCGCACGCTGCGGCGACAGATCGGCGAGGCCCTCTTCCGCGCGGACAAGCAGCACTTCGCCAAGGTCGCCGCGCTGTCCAAGGCGGTGCCGCCCGCGGTGGCCGCCAAGATCACCGAGCACGCGCTGCCGCCGCTGCTCGCCGCGCGCACGGCCGAGCTGCTCGACCCGCAGCGCGCCGGCGAGCTGGTCAGGCGGCTGCCGGACTCGTACGTCGCGGACGTGGCCGTCGCGATGGACCCGGCCCGCTCCCCCGAGGTGATCGCGGGCATCCCCGCCGATCGGGTGGCCCGCGTCGCGGTGGAGCTGGCCCGTCGCCGCGAGTGGGTCGTCATCGGCGGCTTCGTCGCGCAGGTGAGCCACGACGGCCTGGTCGCCTCGGTCCGCGCGTTCGACGGCGAGCAGCTGCTGCGGGTCAGCTTCGTGCTGGACGAGCTGAGCCGGCTGGACGAGATTGCGGCGGCGCTGACCGCCGCCCAGCTCGACCAGCTGGTGACGGCCGCGGCCGAGCACGACCTCTGGACGGAGCTGGCGGCCCTGCTGGCGAACGTCGGCGACACCGCGCGCGAGCGCCTGGCGGAGCGCTGCACTGCTGCCCCACCGGCGCTGGCCGAGGTGGTGCGCGCCGCTCTGTCCGCGAGTGGCCACCTGTAATCCCGGGTGGCCACCTGCGCAGCGAGTGGCCAGTTACAAGTGGCCACTTGGCCCACAAGTGGCCACCCGGGTCGGAAGTGGCCACTCGTCCTGAATCCCACATTCACCGGCCTATACCGCGGTGAATCTGGGACTCAGCGGATGCGAAAGGGCGGCCCCGCTGCTGCGGGACCGCCCTTCGCGGACGAGCTGGTGTTACTTGACCGAGACGGTGGCGCCGGCGGCCTCGAGGGCCTCCTTGGCCTTGTCGGCGGTCTCCTTGTTGACCTTCTCCAGGAGCGGCTTGGGCGCGCCGTCGACCAGGTCCTTGGCCTCCTTCAGGCCCAGGTTGGTGAGGGTGCGCACCT
>DASRSS010000078.1:0-6653 GCA_035656335.1 Jatrophihabitantaceae bacterium
GCCGGACGACCTCGGCATCGGTCGTCCCGGCCTGGAGGACCGGCTGCTCGCCGCGCTCGGCGAGCAGCACGCGCACGACCTGCCCGAACTCGGCGCCGACTGGCCGTCGCGGCTGGCCGCCGCCGGGTTCACGGTGCTCGAGCACCGGACGTTCCGGATCGACCTGCGGCCCGGCCGGGACGCGGACGCGGTCCGCTATGCCCAGCTGTGGCTCGCCCGGCTGCGGCACGCGCTAGCGGAGTCGCTGGACGGCGACGACGTCGCGTCGCTGGACCTGCTTCTGGACGAGAACGGCCCGCACGCGCTGCCCAACCGCGACGACCTGCACCTGCACGGGCAACGAACGGTCACCCTCGCCCGCCGCGACTGACCGCGGCTGACCGCGAGCGGGCGCGCTACTCGGCGGCGGCGATCGCGTCGAGCAGTTCGCGGGCGCGGTCGGGCGCGCAGATCAGCAGGTCCGGCAGGTACGGGTGCTCGCTGTTGTAGACCAGCGGCGAACCGTTCACGCGCGAGGCGTGCAGGCCGGCGGCCTGGACGACGCCGACCGGCGCGGCCGAGTCCCACTCCCACTGCCCGCCGGCGTGCACGTAGGCGAGCGCGTCGCCGCGCAGTACCGCCATCGCCTTAGCGCCCGCCGAGCCCATCGGGCGCAGCTGGGCGCCGGCCGCCTCGGCCACCGCGGCGGCGAACGACGGCGGACGGCTGTCGCTGACCAGGATCACGTTCGAACTCGTGGCGGCGGGCCGTGCGTCGTCGCTGGCGTACACGGCGTCCAACCCCGGCTGCGCGACGGCGGCGTCGGTGATGCCCGCGTCGCGCTGCCACAACGCGACGTGCACGGCCCAGTCGCTGCGCCCCGTCATGCCGTACTCGCGGGTGCCGTCCAGCGGGTCGATGATCCAGACCCGGTCGGCGGACAGCCGCGCGGGGGAGTCCACCGACTCCTCGGACAGCACCGCGTCGTCGGGACGGTGCTCGGCGAGCAGCGACAGCAGCAGCGCGTTGGAGTCGGCGTCACCGCGCTTGCCGAGCTCCTTGCCGGTCAGCCCGCTGGTCTTCTGCAGCTCCAGCAGCAGGGCTCCGGCGCGCTGCGCCAGGTCCGCGGCGAGCCGGGCGTCCGAATCAGACATTGCCTTCCAACCGGTCGATGCGCTCCAGGACGACCGCGGCCAGCGCGGCGGCGTCGCCGTCGGTCGGACGCAGCAGCAGGTCCGGCGACTGCGGCGCCTCGTACGGGTCGTCGATGCCGGTGAACCCGGTGATCTCGCCGGCCCGCGCCTTGGCGTACATGCCCTTCGGGTCGCGCTCCTCGCACACCTCGAGCGGGGTGTCCATGAACACCTCGAGGAACGGCAGGCCGGCCTCCTCGTGCGCGGTGCGCGCGCGGTCGCGGTCGGCGCGGTAGGGGCTGACCAGGGACACGATCGCGACCACGCCGGCGTCGGCCATCAGCTTGGCGACCTCGCCCACGCGGCGGACGTTCTCGGCGCGGTGCTCGGCGGAGAAGCCGAGGTCCGAGTTCAGGCCGTGGCGCAGGTTGTCGCCGTCCAGCAGGTACGCGGGCCGTCCCGCCGCGACGAGCCGCCGCTCCAGTTCGACCGCGACGGTCGACTTCCCCGAACCGGACAGCCCGGTCAGCCAGACGGTCAGGCCGGACGTCGCGCGCTGCTCGCGGTTGACCGCGCCGCCGTGCCAGACGACGTTCGACTCGCGCAGGCTCGGGCCGAGGATCATGCCGGCGGCGACCGTGTTGTTGGTGGCCTCGTCGACGAGGATGAAGCTGCCGGTCTCGCGGTTGCGCCGGTACGGGTCGAACTGCAGCGGCTGCTGCGTGCGCAGCCGCACGCGGCCGATCTCGTTGAGCGCCAGGCCGGTGGCCGCCTCGTCACGGTGCAGGGTGTTGATGTCCAGCCGGTACTCGAGGTCCTTGATGCTCGCGCGCGTCGACCGCGTCGTGTGCTGGATCGTGTACGTCGCGCCCGGTGTGAGCGAGGACCGCTCGTCCATCCAGGCGATCATCGCGTCGATGTCCTGAGCGCTGTGCGGGCGGTTGGCCGGGCGGCAGATCATATCGCCGCGGGCGATGTCGATCTGGTCGGTCAGCTCCAGCGTCACGGCCTGGTCGGCGAAGCCCTCCTTGAGCGGCGTGCCGCCGGGACCCCAGACCGCCTTGACCTTCGTCGAGAAGCCTGAGGGAAGGATCGTCACGTCGTCGTCCGGACGGAACACGCCGCCGGCCACGGTGCCGGCATAGCCGCGGAAGTCGTGCAGCACCGCGTCCGTGGACTGGTGCGGACGGATCACGTACTGCACCGGGAAGCGCGCGTCGATGAGGTTGCGGTCGCTGGCGACGTGCAGGTCCTCGAGGTGGTGCAGCAGGGACGTCCCCTCGTACCAGGCCATGTTCTCGCTGACGCTCACCACGTTGTCGCCGGCCAGCGCGGACACCGGGATGAACGACAGGTCGCCGACCTCGAGCTTGGTGGCGAAGCGACGGAACTCGGTGCGGATCTCCTCGAACCGGTCCTGCGAGTAGTCGACCAGGTCCATCTTGTTGATGCACATGATCAGGTGCGGGATGCCGAGCAGGCTGGCCAGGAACGCGTGCCGGCGGGACTGCTCCAGCACGCCGTTGCGCGCGTCGATCAGGATCAGCGCGGCGTCCGCGGTGGACGCGCCGGTGACCATGTTGCGCGTGTACTGGATGTGCCCCGGGGTGTCGGCGATGATGAACTTGCGCTTCGGGGTGGCGAAGTAGCGGTAGGCGACGTCGATGGTGATGCCCTGCTCGCGCTCGGCGCGCAGACCGTCGGTGAGCAGCGCGAGGTCGGGAGCGGCGTGGCCGCGGGCCTGGCTGGTGGCCGAGACCGACTCGAGCTGGTCCTCGAAGATCGCCTTCGAGTCGTAGAGCAGGCGTCCGATCAGCGTCGACTTGCCGTCGTCGACGCTTCCCGCCGTGGCGATGCGCAGCAGCTGCGAGGCCATTTAGAAGTAGCCCTCCTTCTTGCGGTCTTCCATGCCGGCCTCACTGATCCTGTCGTCGCCGCGGGTCGCGCCGCGCTCGGTGAGCCGGGCCGCCGCGACCTCCTCGACCACCGCTTCCGGCGTGGCCGCCGACGACTGGACGCAGCCGGTCGTCGTCGCGTCGCCCATCGTCCGGTAGCGCACCGTCTCCTCGAACACCGTCTCGCCCTCGCCGGGCACGATGAACCGGTTCACGGCGTACAGCATGCTGTCGCGTTCGACGACCTGCCGCTTGTGCGCGTAGTACAGCGGCGGCAGCTCGATCTGCTCGTCGCGGATGTACGTCCAGATGTCCAGCTCGGTCCAGTTGGACAGCGGGAAAACCCGGATGTTCTCGCCCTTCCTGTGGCGGCCGTTGTAGAGACTCCACAGCTCCGGACGCTGGTTGCGCGGGTCCCACGCGCCGAACTCGTCGCGGAAGCTGAACACCCGCTCCTTCGCGCGCGCCTTCTCCTCGTCGCGCCGGGCGCCGCCGAACACGGCGCCGAACTGGTTCTCGCGGATGCCGCGCAGCAGCGTGACGGTCTGCAGCCGGTTGCGGGGCGCGCCGGGGTACTCCTCGTGCACGCGGCCGGCGTCGATGTCGTCCTGCACGCTGGCGACGATGAGCCGCAGCCCGTACTTGTCGACGACCTTGTCGCGGAACTCGATGACCTCGTCGAAGTTCTGCCCGGTGTCCACGTGCATGATCGGGAACGGCACCGGCGCGGGCCAGAACGCCTTCGTCGCGAGGTGCAGCATCACGACGGAGTCCTTGCCGCCGGAGAACAGCAGCCCCGGACGCTCGATCGTCGCGGCCACCTCGCGGAAAATGTGGACCGACTCCGCCTCGAGCTTGTCGAGATCGGTGAGTTCGTACGTTTCAGTCATCTCTCGCCTCTGGGTGGTCCGTCGGTCCGTCAAGTCTGCCTTGTGGCCCCGGTGACGCCACAATCGGGGCGTTGTGAGCTGTGCCGCGGGGCGGTCATGGCCGGTGACCGTCCGCCGTCACGGCCGGTGACCGCCGGCCTCGGCGGTGACGGCGTCGGCAACGGCGACGAGCGCGCGGCCGCGGCGGCCGATCTCCGCGCCGCTGATCGCGGCGTCGACACCCAGCGTGAGCACCAGCTCCTGGCGGCCGTCGGCGTCGAACGTGGGCGCCGACAGCAGGCTCACCGGGTGCTTGCCGCGCGCGGACAGGTCGGTGCCGAGGTAGACGCGCTCGCCGATGGTGGACGCGAGCTCGCCGACCAGGTCGCGGACCTCTGCCGGCAGGTCGTACGCCGTGAGGCCGGCCATCAGGGAGTACAGCCGGCGGCCGGTGTCGGTCATCCCCTCGACCAGGTAGCCGCGGCGGCGGCACTCGGCAACCACCGTGCGCAGGTGCTCATGATCCAGCCGGACGGGCAGCGTCGGGGGGGTGGCCAGCCAGCGCTCGACCGCGTCGTCGCCGTCCCACAGGACGTACATCAGGCCCACCGGCGGCACGAACGGGTAGCGCTGCCCGACGGCGGTGGAGCTCGGGCCCCCGTCCGGGCCGAGCGCGGCCAGCACGATGACGTCCCGCCCGACCACGGCCGACGCGGTGCACGTGGCGCGGTAGGTCTCGGCCAGCGGCGCGAGCCGGCGCGCGGCGACGTCGGCCGCGGCGTAACTCTGACGCGCGATCGTGCCCGCCGCGATGAGGGCGGGTCCCAGCCCGTACGTCTTGTCGTGCGGATCCCGGGTGAGGTAGCCGGCTTCGACGAGCGTGGTGACGATGCCGAGGCAGGTCGGCTTGGACAACCCGGTCTCGCGCGAGAGCTCGGACAGTCCGTACCGGGCGCCGCGGTGGGCGACGAAGTGGTCGAGCAGCGCGACGATCCGCTCGGTCGGCGGCGAGCGGCGAGTGGTGGTCATTGACGGCAACTTAGAACAGGTTCTAAGTTGGGGCAACCAACGTGGACCGACACGGTACACATTTGTACCAGTGCGCCGGCGTACCAGCGAGGAGGCGGTGTGCTCAGCAAGCCGTTCGCGGACGCGATCCTGGAAGCCGAGAAGCTCATCACCTCGGCGCCGCACGTGCAGACCGAGCAGGACCTGGCCGAAGGGTACGACTACCTCGCCGGCATGATCCGCCAGGCGTTGTCGTCCGCGTGGTCGTTCGACAAGGACTTCCCGTTCTTCATCCGCTCGGCCACGCCGTACACGAAGGTCGGGCTGGACAACCCCGACACGCTGTACTGGAGCGCGCGCATCCGCGACGACGCGGAGTACGTCGTGACCGGTCGCCGCGGCGCCACCGCCGACCTGAGCTTCCAGGTGCTCAACGGCGACTACACCCCGGCCGACGTACCGGACAGCCTGTCCGCGTTCGACGACCGGGACATCGAGATCGCCGCGGACGGCACGTTCTCGCTGCGCTTCGGGCCGCCGAAACCGGACGGCGGCCCGAACTACTTCGCGCTCGGCCCGCGCGCCGCGATGCTGCTGGTGCGCGAGGTGTTCAGCGACTGGACCGCCACGCCCGGGTCGATCCGGATCGAGCGGGTGGACGGTGTCGGCACCGCGCCCGGGCCGCGTCCGGCGAACCTCACCGAGAAGCGGATGAACGCCGCGGCCAAGTCGCTCGTCTCGCAGATCAAGACGTTCCTCGCGTTCCCCGAGTGGTTCTACCTGAAGCTGCCGGTGAACACGATGACCGAGCCGCGGCTGACTCCCGGAGGGCTGGCCACGCAGTACTCGTCCGTCGGGCACTATGACCTCGCCGACGACCGCGCGCTGGTCGTCACCGTTCCCGTGTCCGAGGCGCCGTACCAGGGCTTCCAGCTCGGCTCGATGTGGTACATCTCGACGGACTTCATCAACCACCAGACGTCGCTGAACACGCACCAGGCGCTGCACGACCCGGACGGCAAGATGCGTTTCGTCGTCAGCGAGCACAACCCGGGCGTCGCGAACTGGCTGGAGTGCACCGGACATGCGCGCGGCTACCTGCAGATTCGCTGGCAGCGCACGTCCCGCGAATTCACCCCGGCCGACGGGCCGGTCGTCGAGGAGGTCGCCGTGGACGAACTGCCCAAGGTGCTGCCGTACTACGAGCAGAACACCGTTACCGACGCGCAGTGGCGCGAGCGCATCGCCGCCCGCCAGCGCGCCGTCGCCGATCGGATGCTCGGATGAGCGCGCAGCTGCTGGCCGGCAAGGTCGCGGTCGTCTCCGGTGTCGGGCCGGGTCTCGGGCGCGCGATCGCCGAGCAGTTCGCCAAGGCGGGGGCCGACCTCGTCCTCGCCTCGCGCACCGAGTCACGACTGCACGAGGTCGCCGACGACGTGCGCGCCATCGGCGTCAAGGCGCTGGTCGTGCCGACCGACATCAACGACGACGCGGCCGCGCAGAACCTCGTCGACGCCACGCTCGGCGAGTACGGACGGATCGACGCGCTGATCAGCAACGCTTTCGCGATCCCACCGCTCGGGCCGCTGCAGACCGTCGACTTCGACCAGGCGCGCGCGGGCTTCGAGACGAACGTGTTCGCGGCGCTGCGGCTGACCCGGCTGTTCGTCCCGGCGCTCACCGAGTCGCGCGGCAACGTGGTGATGATCAACTCGTCGGTGCTGCGGCACTCGTCCATGCCGTACGGCGCCTACAAGATGACCAAGGCG
>DASRSS010000079.1:0-4480 GCA_035656335.1 Jatrophihabitantaceae bacterium
AGCACGTCGTGGGGCAGCCGAGCCCAGTCGGCGGTCATGGCGTCCTCGGACGTGATCGGGCGCAGCACGATCGGGTGGCCGTACGTGCGGCCGTCGCCCTGCACGCCGACCGAGCGGACGTCCGCGAGCAGCACGACCGGGCACTGCCAGATGTCGCGGTCCAGACCGGCGGCGGACAGCTCCGCGCGCGCGATCGCGTCGGCGCGGCGCAGGATCTCCAGCCGCTCCGCAGTGACCTCGCCGACGATGCGGATGCCCAGGCCCGGCCCGGGGAACGGCTGGCGCCAGACGATCTCGGCGGGCAGCCCGAGCTGCTCGCCGACGCGGCGCACCTCGTCCTTGAACAGTGCGCGCAGCGGCTCGACGAGCGCAAACTGCAGGTCGTCCGGCAGCCCGCCCACGTTGTGGTGCGACTTGATGTTCGCGGTGCCCGAGCCGCCGCCGGACTCGACGACGTCCGGGTAGAGCGTGCCTTGGACGAGGAACTCGACCGCCTCGCCGGTCGCGCCGGCCTCGGCCACCACCTCGCGCGCCGCCGCCTCGAAGACGCGGATGAACTCGCGGCCGATGATCTTGCGCTTCTCCTCCGGGTCGCTGACGCCGGCGAGCGCGCCCAGGAACTGCGCGGACGCGTCCACCACCTTCAGCTTCACGCCCGTCGCGGCGACGAAGTCACGCTCGACCTGCTCGGCCTCGCCCGCGCGCAGCAGGCCGTGGTCGACGAACACGCAGGTGAGCTGGTCACCGACCGCGCGCTGGACGAGCGCGGCCGCGACCGCGGAGTCGACGCCGCCGGACAGCCCGCAGACCAGCCGCTTGTCGCCGACCTGCGCGCGGATCGCGGCGACCTGCTCGTCGATGATGTTCGCCTCGGTCCAGGACGGACGGGCGCCCGCGATGTCGTAGAGGAAGTGGCGCAGGATCTGCTGGCCGTGCTCGGAGTGCAGCACCTCCGGGTGGAACTGGACGCCGGCCAGCCGCCGATCCAGGCACTCGAACGCCGCGACGGGGGCGCCGTCCGTCGACGCCGTGACGGTGAATCCGGTAGGCGGCGTGGTGACCGCGTCCCCGTGGCTCATCCACACCTGCTGGCTGGTGGGCAGTCCGCGCAGCAGCGTGCCGGGCGTCGTCACCGCGAGCCGGGTGCGTCCGAACTCCGAGCCGCCGGTGTGCGCGACCTCGCCGCCGAGCGCCTGCGTCATCGACTGGAAGCCGTAGCAGATGCCGAAGACCGGGACGTCCGCGTCGAACAGCGCCGCGTCGGTGCGCGGGGCGCCGTCGGCGTACACGCTGGCCGGCCCGCCGGACAGGATGATCGCAGCGGGCTTGCGCGCGAGCAGCTCGGCGACCGGGGTCGTGTGCGGCACGATCTCGGAGTAGACGTGCGCCTCGCGCACCCGGCGCGCGATCAGCTGCGCGTACTGCGCCCCGTAGTCGACGACGAGGACGAGATCGGCCTGCATGCGCTAAGTCTACGGACCCGCTTTCCACCTTTCAGCGGGCCTTTCGGGGCTCCACAATCCCGCTGAAAGGTGGAAAAGCGCATCACGACGGCCAGGGGTAGCGGAACCCGGTCATCGCCTCGCTCGTGATCCAGAGCTGCTTGGCCAGGCTCGGGTCGCACGCGCAGGCCGACATCCGCGCTGGGCCGAGCTCGCCGCGCGTCTCGTGCAGCCGCTGCGGACCGGTGTACGAGCCGGGCGCGGCCAGCGTCGCCGCGTACAGCACCGCCCGCGCGCCGACCGCGGCCGGCTGCGCGAACACCTTGGCCAGCACGGGCGCGAGATTGCGCCCGATCCGGGTATTGCCGGCGCCCTCGGGGTCGCTGATCAGCCCGGTCGCGGCGAGCCCCGGGTGCGCCGCGACGGACGTGACCGGCAGCCCGCGCGACACGAGCTTGCGGTGCAGCTCGAGCGCGAACAGCAGGTTCGCGAGCTTGGAGTTCGCGTACGCA
The DNA here is from genome assembly GCA_035656335.1 of Jatrophihabitantaceae bacterium. GTDB lineage: Bacteria > Actinomycetota > Actinomycetes > Mycobacteriales > Jatrophihabitantaceae > DASRSS01. The sequence continues at coordinate 1,955 of DASRSS010000079.1, forward strand.
TGATGTGGCTGGTACGGCTCGTCGCCGTTCGCGCCGAGCACACCGGCGTTCGCGCTCTTGTGGGCGATGGACGCGACCGTGACCACACGCGCACGGTTGCCGGCGAGCAGCGCGGGCAGCAACAGCCCGGTGAGCACGAAGTGGCCCAGGTGGTTCGTCCCCCACTGCAGTTCGTAACCGTCCTGCGTGCGCAGCCGCTTCGGCGGAGCCATCACGCCGGCGTTGTTGATCAAAATGTCGAGCGGGTCGTTCCAGCCCGTGCCGAACGCGCGCACCGACTCCATCGACGCCAGGTTCAGCTCGGCGACCTCGAGGTCGGACGCCGCGACGCGGCTGCGGATCCGGTCGGCCGCCTGCTTCCCGCGCTCCACGTCGCGGCAGGCGAGGATGACGTGCGCCCCGTGCCGGGCCAGTTCGAACGCGGTGTGCCAGCCGATCCCCGAGTTCGCACCCGTCACGACCGCAGTGCGCCCGCTGAGGTCCGGCAGCTGCTCGGCGGTCCACCTCATGATCGGGAAGTTACCCGCGTTCGCGTGAATTCGGCGTCCGCCGGGCACACTGCATGCCATGCCGTCGCAGCAGGTGCGCACCAGGGTCTGGCGCAACGGAATCCCGGACGACGCGGGTGCCCCGCTCGAGCGGCTCGGCGACGTCGTCGGGCGGCCGGACACGCTCGTCTGGGTCGACCTCTGCGGCCCGGACGAGGCCATGCTGCGCCGGGTCGCGGACGAACTCGGGCTCGACCCGCACGCGGTCGAGGACGCGCTCACCGAGGACGAGCGGCCGAAGGTCAGCCACTCCCCCAGCCAGCTGTTCCTGACCACGACCGCGATCTGGTGCGCGACCGCGGACTCCACCCTGGTCGCCACGCGCGTCTCGGCGTTCGCACTGCCCGGCGCGCTGATCACGGTGCGGCTGGATGACCGGTTCGACATGGCCGCGGTGGAGCAACGCTGGGACGAGAACGCCGACCTGCTCAAGTTCGGCGAGCGCGCGCTGCTGCACGGCCTGCTGGACGACATCGTCGACGGCTACTTCGCCGTCGTCGAGATCCTGGACGACGGCATCGAGGCGATCGAGGACCTGCTGTTCGCCGAGGACACCGAGGACCCGAACGCCTTGCAGCGCAGGACGTTCGCGCTGCGCAAGTCGCTCGCGCAGGCGCGGCGCACGATCCTGCCGATGCGCGAGGTCGTCAACAGCGTGCTGCGCCGCGCGACCGACGGCGCGGACGGCTCGAACGCCGAGCTGCTGCCGTACTTCGAGGACATCAACGACCACATGCTGCGCGCGGCCGACTGGGTGGACTCGCTGCGGGACATGGTCAGCTCGGTGATCGACACGAACATGTCGCTCGCGGATACCCGGATGAACCTGATCATGAAGAAGCTGACGTCGTGGGCGGCGATCGTCGCGGTACCGACCGCCGTCACCGGCTACTTCGGCCAGAACGTGCCGTTCCCCGGAGCCGGTTCCGCGCCGGGGTTCTGGGCCAGCCTGGTGCTGATGGTCGTCCTCGCCGTGATCCTGTACGTGATCTTCCGGGCGAAGGACTGGCTGTAGCTGGTACGACCCGGCGCTCAGCCGGCCGCGCCGACGACGCTCGGCAGCGTGCCGGTGTACCCCTGCGCGGCCGCCTGCCGTTCGGCGCTGACCGGTTGGTAGAGCGTGTCCCGCTGGCGCACCGTCCGTCCGGGCAGCGCGGACACGATCTCGGTCAGCTGCGCGACGGTCTTGGCCGAGCCGTGCCGGCTGCCGGCCATCCGGCTGATCGTCTCCTCCATCAGCGTGCCGCCGAGGTCGTTGACGCCGCCGGTCAGCACCTCGCGGCACCCGTCCACGCCGAGCTTCACCCACGAGCACTGGATGTTGTCGATGCGCCCGTGCAGCAGGATGCGCGCCATCGCGTGCACGATCCGGTTCTCGCGCGCGGTCGGCCCGGGACGCGCGACGCCGGCGAGGTAGATCGGCGCGTTGGTATGGATGAACGGCAGCGCGACGAACTCAGTGAACCCGCCGGTGCGGTCCTGGATGCGGGCCAGCGTCCGGAAGTGGCCGAGCCAGTGCGCCGGGTTGTCGACGTGGCCGTACATCATCGTGCTGGACGAGCGGATGCCCAGCTCGTGCGCGGTCGTGATCACCTCGATCCACGTGGACGTCGGCAGCTTGCCCTTCGTGAGCAGCCAGCGCACGTCGTCGTCCAGGATCTCGGCGGCCGTGCCCGGGATCGTGTCGAGCCCGGACTCCTTCGCCTTCGCCAGCCAGTCGCGGATCGACAGCCCGGTGCGCGACGCGCCGTTGACGACCTCCATCGGGCTGAACGCGTGCACGTGCATGCCCGGCACGCGCGCCTTCACCGCGCGCGCGATGTCGAAATAGGCCGTGCCCGGCAGGTCGGGGTGGATGCCGCCCTGCAGGCAGACCTCGGTGGCCCCCAGCGCCCAGGCCTCGTCGGCCCGCCGGCCCACCTCGTCGAGCGACAGGGTGTAGGCGTCGGCGTCGTCGCGTCGCTGCGCGAACGCGCAG
>DASRSS010000080.1:0-4395 GCA_035656335.1 Jatrophihabitantaceae bacterium
CCTGCCCTGGTCCGACCTCGCGAACGCGGGCGTGCTCGTCACCGGCGCCAGCGGGATGCTGCCGTCCTACGCGGTGCGCACGCTGCTGGCGCTGAACGATCGGCACCAGCTCGGCATCGAGGTGTACGCGCTGGCCCGCAACGAGGCCAAGGTGCGCAGCGCGTTCGGCGCCGCGCTCGAGCGTCCGGACCTGCACCTGGTCCTCGGTGACGTCACCGCGCCGGTCGAGCTGCCGGGCCGGCTCGACTGGGTGCTGCACGGCGCGAGCCCGGCGCGGCCGGCGCTGCACGCGAGCGACCCGGTCGGCACGCTGCGCGCGAACATCCTCGGCACGATGAGCCTGCTCGAGCTGTGCCGCGCGCACCCAGGCTCCGGGCTGCTGCTGATGTCGTCCGCCGAGGTGTACGGCAAGACCGCCGGACGTGACGGGCTGATCGACGAGGACAGTTACGGCGGCCTGGACATCCTCAGCGTGCGGTCCTGCTACCCGGAGGGCAAGCGCGCCGCCGAGACGATGGCCGCGGCGTACTCGAGCCAGTACGGCGTGGCCTCGCGCGTCGCCCGCTTCGGGCACATCTACGGCCCCGGCCTGGCGCCGGATGACGGGCGCGTGCAGGCCGACTTCGCCGCCAACGTCGCGACCGGGCAGGACATCGTCCTCAACAGCGACGGGTCGGCGACGCGCACCTATACCTATGTGGCGGACGCGGTCGCCGGCATGTTCACCGTGCTGCTGCGTGGCGAGGACGCGACGGCGTACAACGTCTCGGACGAGCGCGGCCTGGTGTCGATCCGCGAGCTGGCGACGCTGTTCACGCAGGTGCGTCCCGAGCGCGGCCTGAAGCTGAGCTTCACCGGCAGCGTGGGGGACCGGGCGGTGAGCGCGGCCAAGGCGCAGGGGCTGAGCAGTGCCCGGCTGGCCGCGCTCGGCTGGCGTCCGCAGGTCGACCTGCCGACGGGCCTGGACCGGATGGTCACCGCCTTCGAAGCTGCGACGGCGTAGTTCGCACCAGCCGAACCGGCTCCCGGACGGGATCCGGGAGCCGGTCGACGATCAGCAGGTGATTCACGGACCGCGCGCGTCAGTAGCGGTTGAGTTCCCAGAGCACGTCGTGCGAGCCGCACAAGGCGTAGACGTTGTACGTCCAGGACGTCGAGAAGAAGTCCGGATTGTTGATCGTCACGTACCAGCCGCGCAGGTCACCGCTGGGCGCGCTCTGGGTGATCGTGTCGCCGTCCGTGCCGTAGACGCCGCCGCCGTAGACGTGGTCGTCGCCGTTGCAGCTCAGCTTGTGCGTGCTGCTGACCGAGCTGGCCGTGACCTGCTCCTGCAGCCAGTAGAGCCCGGACGTTCCCGCCGGACCTACCGGACCCGCAGGGCCGGCCGGGCCAGCCGGGCCCGTCGCGCCGGTGTCGCCCTTGGGTCCCTGCGGGCCGGTAGCGCCGGTGTCGCCCTTCGGTCCCTGCGGACCGGTGGCGCCCGTGTCGCCCTTCGGTCCCTGCGGGCCGGTGGCCCCGGTGTCGCCCTTGGGTCCCTGCGCGCCGGCCGCCCCGGGCTGCCCCGTCTGGTTCCAGCTGATCTCCGTGTCGTGCCTACGGCAGTGCAGCTGCTCACCGGGGTCCGTGGTGACCTCGTACAGCGCGCCGATGTTGTGCTGCAGGCAGGCCCGATAGACGTCCCCCGAGGTGTTGTCGCTGGCCAGGGCAGCCGTGGACCCTGCGGCGGCAACAGCGACAGCGGCGACCACGGCGCCCCCGACGACGAGGCGGCGGGTCAGTGCGATCTTCATCGGTAGTGCTCCTCCGTGAGGGAACCCGCGCTCTCTGCGCGGAACCATCACGAGGTTGTCGCTAAGGACGGTCGGTGCACATGCGGTAGCAGCCCTAGTTCCGCCCTCAGATCTGCGGCTGCACTGCTTGTACGCGCTCAGCCACGGATCACTGCGACGAGTCCCCGACGGCAGGGTTGAACCAGAGTTCGGTGTGCTGCGCGGTGTTCCGCCGCGGTGTTCGATCGGGATCGATCCAGCTGGGTGGTCGCCAGTGCGGGACGTTGTCGATCATGAGGCATTCCCAGCCTCGTCGTTCGAACTCACGGTGGTGGTAGCCGCAGAGCAACGTCAGGTTCGTGATGTCGGTCGTGCCGCCGCATGCCCACGGGATGATGTGGTGGGTTTCGCACCAGCTGGCCGGGGCGGTGCAGCCCGGGAACGAGCAGCCCCCGTCGCGGATGGTGAGCGCCCGGCGCTGGGGGACGGTGGCCAGCCGACGCATCCGTCCGAACGACATGATGCCGCCGGTGACGTCCAGCAGGGTGAACAGGACCTGCGCGTCGCCGGTGTTGCGACGGACCTCCTGCGTGCTGATCAGGTCGCCGTGATCGGTCTCGGCGAACCCGCGGCCCGCGGCGAGGTCCTCGGCGTTCACGCGGACCAGGACCGTGACCGGCGCGCCGCCCGCGTCCGGCAGGCTGTCCGACCGCAGCAAGCGCTGGCCCGCGTCCAGCAGCGCGTCGTGGCGGCGCTGGCCGGCGGTGCGCTCGTCCGGAACCCCTTCGTCGGACGGAGCCGGCTTGGACAGCGCGTCCAGGACCGCTGTCCAGGTCGCTGCCGCCATCGGAGTCAGCCGGCCACGGATCTCGCCCGACCCGTCCGCGTTGGTGCGCAGGTGCAGGCCGCGCTGGCGCTGGTGTTCGCGGTCGGACGGTTCCGTCCCGTCCGGGTCGAGCTGTTCGAGCATGCGCCGGAACTGACGGTCCACGGTGGCCGGGTCGTTCTGCCGGGAGTGCTCGACGAGGTCGGCCTCCAGCTTGCGGCCGAACTCGAACTCGACGTTCGTCGGCAGTGCCTCGATCGCGGCGGTGATCACGCGGGCGTGCGCGGACGAGATGTCACCGGCGGCCTGCGCCGCGGCCACGGCAGGGAACAGCGGCTCGAGCCGCTCGCCGGTCACCGCGCGACGCGGGCCGAGTTCCTGCGCCGCGGCCGCGCGAGCGCGAGCTTCGGCCGGATTGAGGCGCAGCAACCGGGCCAGCAGGGTGGCGCTGTCGCGCATGGTCAGCTCGCCGGGGACGCCACGCTCGTCCAGCTCCGCGATCAGCCGGTGTTCGGCCGCGGGCAGCCGGCGGCGCTGCGTCTCCAGCCCGCGGCACAGCTCGAGCAGATCGTCGCGGCTCGCGGTGCTGAGATCCAGCTCCAGAACCTCGTCGACGGCGGCGCGCAGGTGATCGAGCACGGCGGTGACGGCCGTGCCTTCGATCAGCGTTGCGCTGCTCATACGTCTGATAATACTCGCTGTCCGATGTCTGTCAAGAGATTCTGCAAAGATCTTTCGTGCGACTTTGCCCGGGTTCATCCTGGCTCGGGGTACTGACAATTTTCGGTGCAGTGCTGGTTGCTTCGGGTGGTCCAAGGCTTGGCCTCCCGCGGTCTCGCCTTGCCGTGCGGCTTCCAGCTCGGTCCGGATCCGTGGGTTCCCTTGCGTCGATGCGACGGACGGGAACCACACGCTCCGGACCGGGCTGGCAGGCGACGGCCGAAAGCGACCGCGGGAGGCTCAGGCGAGGCCAGCGCAACGCCACCAGCACTGTCCGTTCCTCGCGCGCGCTTGATCAGCGGGAGTACGGCACGCTCAGGCGCCGGGCGAGCTGCAGCGTCAGGCGCCGCCGCGGAGACGGTGCAGGAACGCGGCCAGCGCCTCCCGGGTCACGGACGCGTCCGGGTGGAACCCGCCGTCGGGGTAACCGGACGTGATCGCCTGTGCCTTGAGCCAGGTGATGTCGCCGCAGAACGGGTTGCCAACAGGCACGTCCGGATAGGGCGAAGCAGTGCAGGCCGCCGCGGTCTGGTTCGGGTTCTGCAGCCGGTACAGGAACGCGGCCAGCGCCGCACGGGTCACGGACGCGTCCGGGTGGAACCCGCCGTCCGGGTAGCCGGACGTGATCGCTTGCGCCTTGAGCCAGGTGATGGCGCCGCAGAACGGGTCGCCGGCTGGCACGTCCGGGAACGGCGAAGCGGTGCAGGCTGGGGCCGTTGAGTTCGGGTTCTGCAGCCGGTAGAGGAACGCCGCGATCGCCTGCCGGGTCACGGAAGCGGTGGGGTGGAATCCGCCGTCGGGGTAGCCGGACGTGATCGCCTGTGCCTTCAGCCAGGTGACGTCCACGCAGAACGGATTGCTCACCGGAACGTCCGGGTACGGCGCGCTCGTGCAGCCGGACGGCGGCACGGGCGCCGTGGGCAGGACGCTCCCGGACACCCCGCCGGCGCCGGCGGTGCCAGGACCTCCGGGGCTGCCGCCGACGCCGAGGCCGCCTGGGGTCCCGCCGGTCCCGCCGGAAGCGCCCGAACCGGCCGCTCCGGACGTGCCCGCGTCGCCGCCGCTGCCCCCGGCGCCGCC
>DASRSS010000081.1:0-5818 GCA_035656335.1 Jatrophihabitantaceae bacterium
GGTTGCCCGCATCCAGGTACACCATCACCCGGCGCGTCTGCAGCGCGCCGACGGCCCACTTGACCAGTTGGTAGCGGCCCTGCCGGTACCGGGGCGGGACGCAGTCGATCTGCGCCAGCGCGTCCGGTTCGAGGACGACGATCGCGGGCCGGCCGCGGTCGGCGAACGCGATCGCGGAGACGTAGTCGCGGTAGGCGCGCGCGTTCGGGGCGCCGCCGCCGGACTGGCCGCTGCCGCAATCGCGCCGCGGGATGTCGTACACGACGAACACCGGCACCGAGTGCGTGCGCTGCGCCGCTCCGGCGACCTGGCGCACCTGCCGCGCCACGGTGCCGGGCGGTCCGCCGGTCAGCCAGATCCCCTGCGGGATCGCGGCGAGCCGGGTCAGCTCCGGCGACGGATGCCCGCCGTGCACCGCGGACGCGGCCTGGCTGTACGGCGACGCGAACAGCGGGTGCCCGCGCAGCGGCCCGGACGTCAGCCGGAACGCGCGCGGCAGGTGCGGGCCGGGCACGCCGGACGCGGACGAGCCGGCGATCGCGAGCAACACCGCGAACAACCCGGTGACCCACAGCACGACCGGGTTGCGGCGCAGTGCCCCGATCACCGCTCGCCGGCGGGACCGGCCGCGGACAATCGCTCGAACTGGTCGATGTCCCTGTCGATCTCGCTCACGTCGTCGGTGCCCGCGAGCGCCGAGCGCGTCACGTGGAACGCGGCCGACACCCCGACCAGCAGGATGCACAGGTGCACGCTGGCGAAGGCGACGTTGTTCAGCATCGCCGGACCGCGCGAGCGCACCAGCCCGTACGCCGCCGCGCCGGCGAGTACGGCCATGGTCAGCAGGGTGGGCCAGACGGCCAGCGGCTGCCGTCCACCTGAACCGGTCTTGGGCGTCACCACGAACCGGCCCCGCCGCCGCGCGAGCACGGCCAGGGTCGCGGCGATGTGCACCCAGAACGAACTCGCCGCGAGCGCGAACGCGCGGAACGTGTAGTGCCCGGCTCCGGCGACTGCCACGGTCGTGAGCGCCAGCGCGAAGTACGGGCCGAAGTGGACGAGGAACTGGTCGGCGTTCGCGGCGGCCAGCGGCTGGCGTCCGGTCAGGATGCGCACCACCGGTAGCGCCATGTAGATCAGCACCGTCCAGCCGGTCAGGAAGTACATGCTCGACAGCAGGTACTGCGCCTTCATCCGCAGCGGCAACCGGGCGGTCAGCGCCGCCGGGATCGCCGACAGGCAACCACGCGCCCAGCGCAGCTGCTGGCTGAGGTAGGACGCGCTGTCCTCCGGCCCGAGACCCTGCGCCAGGACGACCGGCAGGTACACGCTGCGCCAACCGCGCTCGTGCAGCCGCAACCCGAGCAGGAAGTCCTCGGTCACGCTGTCCTCGGGGAAGCCGTCCGCCAGCGCCTCGCGCCGGAACGCGACGTTGGTGCCGCAGCAGAACATGCTGCCGCGGGCGTCCTTGCCGCGCGCGATGCAGCCGAAGAACAGCGCCTGCTGCGCCCACGCCGCGCCGGCGACCTCGTTCTGCGCCGCGTTCGCGTAGTGCTGCGGCGTCTGCGCGAACGCGAGACCGTCGTCGGCCAGCAGCACGCCGAGCGTCTCGACCAGGAAGTCCGGATGCGGCACGTGGTCGCAGTCGAACACCGCGATGTACGGCGCGGACGTGTGCCGCAGCGCGTTGTTGATGTTGCCGGCCTTGGCGCCGCGGTTGTCCGAGCGGGCGAGGTACCCGACGCCGAGGCGGGCGGCGAGCTGCGCCATCTCGGGGTCGTTGCCGTCGTCCAGCAGCATCACGTTGACGTCCGCGCCGCGCATCCGGCGGGCGGCCACCAGAACCGGCGCGACGACCTCCTCGGGCTCGTCGTAGCGCGGCACGAACACGTCCACCCGGGCGTCCGGCGGGATCGGGTGCACCGGGTGGCAGCGCCGCTGCCGGAACACCGACCACCAGAAGCCCGTCGCCTGCGCGAGGTTGAACAGTTCCGCGCACAGGAGCAGCCCGTACAGCCAGCGGTCACCGATACGAGCCGGCGTGAGCAACCAGCTGAAGTACCAGATCGCGGCCAGGATGTTGACGATCACCAGCAGCCGCACGTTCAGCAGCCGCGGCATGCCGAGGGGACGCTCGCCCCACGCCGGGTCGGCGAGCCGCGGGTCCGGCGTGGCGGTCACGGTACTTCGGTCGCTCATGAGAACTCCCAGACGGTCACGTTCGGGAACTTGACCACGCGGTCCAGATGACGGTGCTGCCTCAGGCTGGAGACGGCCGTCCCGACCTGACCGGCCGGTCCCTTCAGGTTCAGGAAGCTGCCCAGCACGAACACGTGCGGAACGTTCTTGGTCGCCGGCACGCCGGTGATCGGCTTCGCGGTGATGCCCGGCCGGTAGTACTCCAGCTCGCTGTTCAGGTAGCTCGGCCCGAACAGCAGCAGATCGTTCGGCCCGGCCTGCGCGCGGACGAACTTCACGGCCGAGCGGAAGTCGTAGACGCGCGGGTTCGTACTGTTCACCTGCTCGTCGACCAGCCCGCCGGACAGCGCGGCGATCACCAGCAGCGGCACCGCGATCCGGGTGAACTTCCCGCGTACCCAGGACGCGGCCAGCCGCGCCAGCAACAGGTTCAACGCGGGCACCGTCGCCGAGAAGTAGCGCAGGTCGAACAGGTCGCTGCGGCGCTGCCCGATGATGAACAAGATCGTCGGCGGCACGATCGCCAGCGCGGCGAGGATCCGTCCGCCGCTGGACGCGCCGCGTCCGAGCGAGGCCAGCACGAGCAGCAACAGCATCGGCCAGAGGGCGTTGATCAACACCATGGTCTCGTCGGAGTGATAGCCGAAGACGGCCCACACCCCGTCGGCCAGCACGGAGTACGCGTTCAGGCCGGGCTGGCTGGCCGCGCTCTGTCCCGCCTGTGCCGGCACGGCCGCGGTCAGGCCCTTGGTGTGCCCGTACTGCTGCGCGATCCAGCCGATCAGCGGCCAGCACAGCGCGGCGACGACACCCGCGGACGCGACCGCGCTCAGCACGATGCGCCAGTCCCGGTCCCGGACGAGCCGGTGGATCCCGACGCCGACGAAGATCAGCATCAGGGTGGCGACCGCGAAGAACGTGTCGTACTGCGTCCACATCAGCGCGGCACAGCAGGCGGTGAAGACGACCACCTCGCGCCATCGAGGCGCGCGCAGGATGCGGACCAGCATCCACGCGGCGAGGGTCGCAAACAGCATGAACAGCGCGTACATGCGCGCGTCCTGCGAGTACCACACGGCCGCGGGACCGATCACCGCGATGACCCCGGCGAAGCGCGCGGTGCGCCGGTTCCACAGGTCACGCGCCGCGTAGTAGGACACCGCGACGAGCAGGATGCCCGGGACGATCGACGGGATGCGCACGATCGTCTCGGTGGTGCTGCCCGTCCAATGGATCGTCGCCCACAGCAGGGTGAAGTACAGCGGCGGGTGGACGTCGGTGGTGCGCAGCAGGTGCAGCATCTGGCCGTACGGCTGCGAGGCCTCGTGGACGCTGATGGCCTCGTCGATCCACACGCTCCGGTCGGTGCTCAGCCGCACCGCGAGCGCGACCGCGCACAGCGGGATCACCCAGGCGAGGTCCGAGCGACGCAGCCAGTCCAGCCGGGACCGCTTGCGGTGCTGGCCGCGCGTCGGCTCGCCGTCGCCGGCCAGCTCGAGCGCGGCGAGATTCTCGCCGACGGCCGGCGTGATCGTGTCGGCCGAGCTCGGAGCGACCGCCTCGGCGGTGGCCGCCTCGGTGGTGGCGAATTCGGCGGTGGCGAATTCGGCGGTGGCGAATCCGGCGGTGTCCGCGTCGGCGGTCGCCGTCGCGACGGACGCGGACTCGAGCACCGGCTCGGTCGCGGCTGTCGGAGCGGCGTCCGCAGCCACCGGCGACCACACCGGCACGCGCGGCGGAGCCCACCGGGCGGCCGCGAGCTCGAACCCGGCGGACACCAGCAGCACCGCGGACGCGACCGCGGTGGCGGCCGCCGCGGCGACCGCGGTGTGCGCGAGCAACAGCATGATCAGCTGGGCACCGGCAGCAACCGCGGTGGCGATCACGGCCCGCACCGCGAGTCCGCGCGCACACAGCGCGGCCAGCACGACGCGCGCCACGCACAGCAGCGTCATCGCCACCAGGTACACCGGCAGCGCCGGCCGCAGCTGCGACCCGGTCGCGCCGAGCACCGTGGTGTACAGCGATTCCGGCAGCGCGAGCAGCACGGCAGAACCGAGGGCGGACGTCACCGCGGTGACGATCAGCGCGGACCCGAGCGCGCGGTGCTGCTGCACGCGCAGCTGGGCGAGCACCACCACGGGCACCATCGCCGTCGCGAACAGCACCGCGCCGCCGAGCGTCGACACCGCGGCGAACACGCCGGCCACGGACGCCGGCAGCACCCGGTTGGCGACGATGACGTCCTGCGCGCCGAGCACGGCCAGCAGCAGGAAGGACACGACCGTCGCGGGCGCGGCCGGCGCACGTCCACCGGACTCGGGCACGACGGACGACTTGCGGAGCAACAGGCACGCGAGCAGCGCGGCGTATCCACCGGCGATAACGCCGACCGCCGCGCCCGTCGTGCCGAACACGGGCAGCAACGCGAAGCCGACCGCGCAGCGCACCGCAGGTTCGGTGATGATCGCGGTCGCCGCGGCGCCGAGCCGGTGCTGCCCGAACAGGTGCCCGCGCGCGAGCGCGAGCAGGCCGGCGACCGGACCGTCCAGCGCGAGCAGCCAGACGAGCGCCACTGGCAGCCGGGCGACGTCCGCAAGCCAGGGCGCGGCGACCGCGAGCAGCGCCCCGATGCCAATGCCGCACCACAGCGCGATCGGACGCAGCCGCTGGGCGAGGTCGGGACGCAGCGAGGCGCCCGCGGTGAGGCTCGCGGCCGGCGTGTTGATCAGCAGATAGGCCGCCAGGAACGCGGCGAACTGCGCGTAGTGGCCGGACGGCAGCACGCGTACGGCGACGACGGAGAAGGCGAGATTGCCCAGGCCGGCCGCGACCTGCGCGACGACGACGCCGGACTGCCGGGCGACGGTGCGCCCGACAGCAGGTCTCGCGTCCGAGGTAGTGGTGGTGCTCATTGCTGTCCTCGCTCCCGTACCAGCGCGTGGTGCCTCCCGCTCGAGGACAGCGATGAGGCACAAAACAGCACTGTGCTTTCTGATTCGCTCGCAAGCTCGCTCATCGAAGCAGGGCCTCCGGTTCCAGGCGCAGCGCGCGCAGGTCGGCGGGGCAGCCGCCGGAACCACGCTGGACGACGCTGCGCATCAGTTCGAGCATGGTTTCCGCGGTGTGGACGAGTCCGGCGACGGCCGCGCGATCGGGCGGTGGGCCGTCCAGCGCGGCCGCGATCGTGGGCGCGACGTCACGGATCGCGCCGCCCGGCCGCAGGCTCGGCTGCGCCAACCGGTCGGCGAGCGCCGCGCACTTGGCCTCGTGCGCGAACGCGACGAACGGGGTTCCAGCCGCGGCAGCCGCCACCAGCGAGTGGAAGCGTTGGCCGAGCACGGCACGGGCACGGCGGTAGGACGCGCTCGCCGCGCGTACCGAGTCCGGCGGCGGCGCGATGGCGACGTCCGTTCGTGCGGCGACGCGAAGGGCGCGCTGCAACTCGCGGGCGAGCTCCAGGTCGTCGCCGTGCTCGGGGCCGCCGATCTGCCACGGCTCGAGCACGACCTCGTCGACGTCGTCGCGGGACGCGAGCAGCTCGGCGATGCCGGCTGCCAGCGTCGGCACGTGCTGGGCCCCGCCGGCGTGGCGCGAGAGCGTCACCACCAGCGGGCCG
>DASRSS010000082.1:0-7713 GCA_035656335.1 Jatrophihabitantaceae bacterium
GCGGGAGCCGCTACGGCTGCGGCCGCCGCCGGCGGGGCGCTCACCCTGGCGGTCACCGCCGCGGCGCGACCCGCTCCGACCGCCGTCGCGGGACGGCTTCGGGCTACGTCCGCCGAGGTCCTCGATCTCCTCGGCGTCCAGGCCGGCCCGGGTGCGCTGCGCGCGGGGGAGCGTCCCCTTAGCCTCGGCCGGGATGTCGAGCTCGAGGTAGAGGTGCTGCGAGGTCGAATACGTCTCGACCGGCTCGTGGAACGGCAGCTCGAGCTTGTCGCAGACCAGCTTCCAGCGCGGGATGTCGTCCCAGTCCACCAGCGTGATCGCGGTGCCGGACGCGCCGGCGCGCGCGGTGCGGCCGATGCGGTGGACGTAGGTCATCTCGTCCTCGGGCGCCTGGTAGTTGATCACGTGCGTGATGCCGTCGACGTCCCAGCCGCGGGCCGCAACGTCGGTGGCGATGAGCACGTCGACCTTGCCGGCGCGGAACGCGCGCAACGCCTGCTCGCGGGCGCCCTGGCCGAGGTCGCCGTGCACGGCCGCGGCCGCGAAGCCGCGCTCGATCAGGTCGTCGCACACCTTCTGCGCGGTGCGCTTGGTGCGGGTGAAGATCAGCGTCAGGCCGCGGTTGCGGGCCTGCAGGATCCGGGCGAGCACCTCGACCTTGTCCATCGCGTGCGCGCGGTAGGCGAACTGGTCGATGTGGTCGGTGCGCGGCGTGCCGCTGTGCTCGGCGCGGATCTGGATCGGCTGGTTCAGGAAGCTGCGGGCCAGCGCGACGATCGGGCCCGGCATGGTGGCCGAGAACAGCATCGTCTGGCGCTGCGCGGGCAGCATCTTGAGGATCTTCTCGATGTCCGGCAGGAAGCCAAGGTCGAGCATCTCGTCGGCCTCGTCCAGCACCAGGATGCGGACGTTCCCGAGGACCAGGTGGCCCTGCTGGGCCAGGTCGAGCAGCCGGCCGGGCGTGCCGACGACGACGTCGACGCCCTTGCGCAGCGCCTCGATCTGCGGCTCGTACGCACGGCCGCCGTAGATCGTCACGACCCGCGCGCCGATCTGCTTGCCGGCCGAGCTGAGGTCCGCGGCTACCTGCACCGCGAGCTCACGGGTCGGGGCGACGACCAGCGCCTGCGGGGCGGCCGCGTCCGCGCCGGGGAGGTTCAGCCGGTTCAGCAGCGGGACGCCGAAGCCCAGCGTCTTGCCGCTGCCGGTGCGGGCCTGCCCGATCAGGTCGTTGCCGGCGAGCGCGATCGGCAGCGTCATCGCCTGGATGGCGAACGTCTGGACGATGCCGGCGTCGGCGAGCGCGGCGATGATGCCCGGCTTGATGTCGAAGTCGGCGAATGCCGGGCTGTCCGGAGTGACCGGTGCGCGCGCGGCGAGCGGCTCGGCCTCGGCTTCCGGGTCGGTGACGGGCAGGTCTGTCGTGGAGTTCTCGGTCATGTGCGTCCCGTGCTCAGGTGCGCTGACCGGGAACGAAACTCTTGCGAGCGAATCCTGGCGGCCTGCTACCCGCAATCGTGCTCGTGGGGGAGGCGTGCAGCTGGGCTCAGTGCGGTCAACGCGCAGATTCATGGTGCTCTTGCTCCTTCAGTCTACCTGCCGGCCCGTCCGGGCGCGGCGCTACCCTCTGCCGGTGCCCAGTCGTGACGCCCTCGTCGACCTGCTCGCCGGCCTCGCCTACGCCGAGCTGAGCGCGTTCGACCGGCTCGCCGAGGACGCCCGGATGGCCCCGACGCTCGCCGGCCGCGTCGAGATGTCGGCCATGGCGGCCGTCGAGATGGGGCACCACCAGCAGCTGACCGCGCGCCTGCAGTCCATGGGCGTGGCGCCGGACGTGGCGATGGAGCCGTTCGCCGCCGCGCTGGACACGTACCACGCGCTGACCGCGCCGTCGACGTGGCTGGAGAGCGTGGTCAAGGCCTATGTCGGGGACGGGATGGCCGCGGATTTCTACCGCGAGGTCGCCGCGTTCGTGGACGAGCCGACCCGCGAGCTGATCCACACCGTGCTGTCGGACACCGGCCGCGCCGAGTTCGCCGTCCGCGAGGTGCAGACGGCCGTCGACGCGCAGCCCGGCGTCGCCGACCGGCTCGCGCTGTGGGCGCGCCGCCTCGTCGGGGAGGCGATCAGCCAGACGCAGCACGTGCTCGCCGACCGTGACGCGCTGATGATGCTGATGATCGAGGGCACCGGCGGGCTGGCCGGCGTCGGCGAGCTGATCAACCGGGTGACGAGCCGCCACGAGGAGCGCATGAAGGCCCTCGGCCTGGCCAGCTGAGCCGAGCGGGCCGCTGCGCCGCGCTCGGCGGAACAGGGTTCAGCTGGAGACGAAGCCGACGCTGCGGCGGTCGGCCTGGGCGATCTCGACGTACGCGACGAGGTTCGCGGGCACGATGACCCGGCGGCCCTTCTCGTCGGTCAGCGACAGCTGGCCGTCCACGCTCTTGAGGGCTTCGGCGACGAGCTTCTCGACCTCGTCCGGGGTCTGCGAGCTCTCGACCACGATCTCGCGCGGCGTGTGCAGCACGCCGATCTTGACCTCCACGCGGGGCCTCCTGGTTCGTCTTCGACTGTCCGGCGTCCACGCTAGCCGAGCGGTCCGGCGAATGCCGCCGCAGCCCCTGCGCCCTGAGCGAACGCCGGGCGGGACGTGAGCGGTCAGGCCTCGGACTGGCGGGGGAAGTTCGAGATGCCGCGCCAGAGCAGCCCTTCGAGCAGCCCGACCGCGTCGGCCTGCGGCACCGGACGCTCGCTGGCCAGCCACCAGCGGGCCGCCACCTGCGCGGCGCCGGTCAGGGCGGTGGCGAGCAGCTCGGCGGCCGCGCGGTCCAGGCCGGTGTCCACGGCGACGACGTCGGCGACCGCCTGCATCGTCTTCTGCGTGACGCCCTCGACGCGGCTGCGGACGGACGGCTCGTTGCCGAGATCGGTCTCGAAGATCAACCGGAAGGCGCCGTCCTCGTCGTCGCGGTCGACGAACTCGAAGTACGCGGTGAGCACCCCGTGGATGCGCATCCGGTTGTCGTCGGTGCGGGCCAGCGCCTCGTGCACCGCGTCCGACAGCCGCTCGGCCTGGGTGTCCAGCAGCGCGAGGTACAGCTCGAGCTTGCCGGGGAAGTGCTGGTACAGCACCGGCTTGGAGACGCCGGCGCGCTCGGCGATGTCGTCCATGGCGGCCGCGTGGTAGCCGTTCGCGACGAAGACCTCCTGCGCCGCGGCCAGCAGCTGCTTGCGCCGCGCCGAGCGAGGCAGCCGGCCGCCCCGCGCAAGGTCGTTCGCGGCGGTGTCGGCACTGCTGGACATCGTGCCCGGTCTCCTCGGCTCGTGGTCCGCACACGCGGCTGGACGCTGCGACTCTACCCGGGGGTAGGACGGCCTGCGGATTCATCGCCGATTCTTATCCAGAGGGGGGTGGCCCGCGTGTATACGCGCGAGAACTCTGGGTTTCGTTCCACGGCCGCATCCGGCGGCCGTCCATCCGGGAGGGGATGACGTCATGCAGATCGGCACTACCAGAACCCGTGGAGCGGTTGCCGCGGCCGGCGTGCTCGCCGCCGCGGCCGCGATCGTCGCGGCGGGCCTGGCCTCGTCGCAGGCCAGCACACCCGCCGCCGCCAGCCACCACTGCGTCGCGAACGTGGGCGGCTCCGGCCTCAGCGCGGCAGTCGTGGCACACAACGGTCAGCACATCGCGAACCGAACCATCGCCACGCACTGCGACATCGGCATCTACGTCGGCTCGTCCGCGAAGCACGTCCGGATCAGCGGCGTGACGATCACCGGTGCGCACTTCCAGGGCATCCTCGCCGAGAACACCTCCGGCCTGTCCGTCAGCAACTCGGTGATCAAGGACAACGGGCTGCACACGCTCAACCCGAAGGCGCCGAAGCTGCCCGGTAGCGGGGTGCGCTCGTTCGTGGGGCAGTCGTTCGGCATCAGCCTGTTCGGAGTCAGCCACGCGAGGATCAGCGGCAACCACGTCACCGGCAACGGCCGCGGCGGCATCGGCGTGATGGACAACGGCGCGAACAACCCGGGCACGATCACGCAGAACCCGAAGGCGGCGCTGCGCGGCTCCAGTGACGTCGTGATCACGCACAACACGCTGTCGGCCAACTACAACGGCTGCGCGATCGTGGTCGCGACACAGAACCTCGGCGGGCATCTGTCGGGCATGGTCATCCGCCACAACACGATCCGCGGCGTCGGCATGACCAAGCACGGTCCGGACGTCGGCGGCATCGTGGTCGCGGCCGACCTGCCGAACTCGTCGGTCACGAACGCGGTCGTCAGCGACAACAGCGTCGTCCGCTCGTTCGAGGGCGGCGTGATCGTGAACTCCGAGGCGCCCGGCTCGCACACGAACAACATCGCGATCACCGGCAACCAGCTGCGCCGGAACAACTTCGGCAAGCAGGAGGCACCGCACACCGCGGGCGTGGTCGTGTTCGCCGCGCCGGCGCCCGGGGCCGCGAACCGGCTCGTCGTCGTCGCCGGCAACTCGATCACCGGCCAGTTCTACGGAATCTGGTCCAGCGGATCGAACGCGCTGCACCAGTTCGGCAACCACATCAGCGTCATCGGCCACGGGGTTCGCGTCTTCCGCGGCTAGTGCACCAGCGGGCTGACGCCTGCGCTAGCTCCTCTTGGCCAGCGCAGGCGTCAGCCGCGCGCGGAGGTCGTCGTCCAGCGTCCCGGCGAACAGGTCGCCGTGCTCGTCGACGCGTTCCAGCACCCGCGCGGAGGTGAACGACAGCGGCTTGCCGGCGGCCACCTCGTCCCAGGTGACCGGCGTCGACACGGTCGGCGAGTCCTTGGCGCGCAGTGAGTACGGCGCGACGGTCGTCTTGGCCGGGTTGTTCTGGCTCCAGTCGACGAACACCTTGCCGGGGCGCAGCGACTTGGTCATCCGCGACACGACCAGGTCCGGCCGCTGCTGCTCCAGCCGCTCGGCGAGCGTGTGCGCGAACTGGGACGTCAGCTCGGGGTCGTCCACGCTGATCGGCGCGCTGACCTGCATGCCCTTCGACCCGGACGTCTTCGCGAACAGCGTCATGCCCTCGTCGGCGAGCATGTCCTTGAGCAGCAGGGCGACCTCGCAGCACTCGACGATCGAGGCGGGCGCGCCCGGGTCGAGATCGAAGACGATCAGGTCCGTGCGGGGCTTGCGCGCACGCCGCGGGACGAGCCACTGCGGCACGTGCAGCTCCAGCGCGGCCAGGTTCGCCAGCCACACCAGCGTGGCCAGCTCCTCGACCACGACGTAGTCGATCGTGTCGCGGTTCTTCGTCGAACCGGGCACCGGCAGGTTCACGGTGCGCACCCAGTCCGGCGTGCCGCGCGCCGCGTTCTTCTCGAAGAAGAACTTCTCGTCCACGCCGTTCGGGTACCGCTTCACCGTCAGCGGGCGGTCGACCACATGGGGCAGCAGCACCGGCGCGATGCGCGAGTAGTAGTCGATCACCTCGCCCTTGGTGAAGCCGGCCGCGGGGTACAGCACCTTCTCGAGATTGGACAGCGTCAGGGTCCGGCCCTCGACGTCCACCCGCACGTTGTTGTCGCTCACTCGCCGGTCGCCTCCTCGGGGGACTTGTCGGCACGCACGCCGCGGAACACCGGATGCCGCAGCCGGCCCTCGTTCGTCCACAGCGCGAACTCCACCTCGACCACGACGGACGGCTCGCACCAGCGCACGACGCGGCCCGGACTCGCCGGCGGCTGGACGTCCAGCACGCAGTCCGACCGCGAGCACAGCTCGAGCCGAAGCACCGCCGCGGTGCGCGCGTCCAGGCCGCTGCCGACCTTGCCGGCGAGGGTGAGGACGCCGTCGACGTACCGCGCGAGCACCAGCGAGCTCAGCTCGTCCGGACGGTCGGCCGCGGCCTCCCAGCCGACGACGACGAACTCGCCGGAGCGGACGAAGCGCAGCTTCATCCAGTCGCCGCCACGCACCCCGGGCCGGTAGGGCGAGGCGAGCCGCTTGGCCACCACGCCCTCCAGCCCGTGCTCGCGGGCGGCCGCCTGGGTCGCCTCGCCGTCGTCGAAGTAGGGGCTCTGCGTCCAGCCGGGCTCCTCGTCCAGCCAGCGGTCCAGCGTCGCGCGCCGCTCGACGTAGGGCCGGCCGGTGAGGTCGACGCCGTAGCGCCGCAGCAGGTCGAACGCGACGAACGTGACCGGCGTGCTCGCGGCGAGCCGGCGTGCCTGCGCGGGGCCGCGTACGTGCATGCGGGACTGCAGCAGCTCGAAGGACGGGCGCCCGTTCGCGAACGCGACGATCTCGCCGTCGAGCAGCGCGTCGCCGGCGCCGTCCGCCAGGGCGACCAGCTCCGGATAGGCGGCGCTGACGTCGTTGCCGTTGCGGCTGACGATCCGGACGCCGCGCTCGGACACGTCCAGCAGGGCCCGGACGCCGTCCCACTTGAACTCGTACGCCCAGCCCGCGCCGTGGGGCAGCGCATCGACAGCGGTCGCGAGCATGGGCTTCACCACTAGCATTCTTCCCATGCGATCGATCTGGAAGGGCACCGTGTCCTTCGGGCTGGTGAGCATCGGCGTCAAGCTGTACTCGGCCACCGAGGAGAAGGACGTCTCGTTCCACCAGGTGCGGCGTAGCGACGCGTCCCGGATCCGGTACCGGCGCGTGGCCGAGGCGGACGGCGAAGAAGTCGCGTACGGCGACATCGCCAAGGGCTACCAGCTGCCGAACGGCGAGACGGTCGTGCTCACCGACGAGGACTTCGCGGACCTGCCGCTGCCGACCGCCAAGGTCGTCGACGTGCTGCAGTTCGTGCCCACCGACCAGATCGACCCGATCTACTTCGCGCGCAGCTACTACCTGGAGCCGGAGAAGAACGCGGTCAAGCCGTACGTGCTGCTGCGGGACGCGCTGGAGAGCAGCGGCATGGCCGGCCTGGTCAAGGTCGCGATCCGCAACCGCGAGCAGCTCGCAACGCTCCGGGTGCGCGAGGGCGTGATCGTGCTCGAGACGATGATCTGGCCGGACGAGGTACGCGCCGCGGACTTCCCGTTCCTGGACGAGGACGTCACCCTGCGCGCCCAGGAGAAGCAGATGGCGCGCTCGCTCGTCGAGAGCATGTCCGGCGACTTCGACCCGTCCGAGTACACCGACAACTACCGCGTCGCGCTGCAGGAGATGATCGACGCGAAGGTCGCCGGCCGCGAGGTGGTCGAGCCCGAGGGAGCCCAACCGCGCGCGGACAACGTCGTCGACCTGATGTCCGCACTCCGTGCCTCGGTGGACGCGGCCAAGCGCGGGCGCGAGGGATCGGACACGAAGAAGTCAACGGCGAGCAAGCCCGCCAAGAAGGCCGCGAAGAAGCCGGCCAAGAAGGCCGCCGCGAAGAAGGCGCCCGCCAAGAAGGCCGCCAAGAAAGAGCCAGCGCAGAAGGCCGCGAAGAAGCCGGCCAAGAAGGCCGCCGCGAAGAAGGCCGCCCGCAAGTCCGCCTAGTTGGGTGCATGCGGTCCGGGCTGACCGCGTTCGGCTCCCGCTGCCGGCCCACCTTCGGCTCGTGGTTGCGTTTCTTCGCAGCGACGGGCGGGCTCCTCGGCTGACTCGGCTTGCGCCGCCGGCCCGCGTTGCGCTGTTGTTGCGTGTCCAGGCAGCGACGACGACGGCGGATGGCTTTCCTGTTCGCTGGATATCGCTGCCGGCTCACCTTCCGTCGTTGTTGCGTTTCCAGGCGGCGACGGCGG
>DASRSS010000083.1:0-5952 GCA_035656335.1 Jatrophihabitantaceae bacterium
GGCGCTGGCCGCGCGGGTCGTCGAGGAGCTCGCGGACGCGAGCGCCGCCGGGCTCGCGTTCGACTCGCCGCCGGACCTGCCGACCGCGCTTCGTGCTGCCGTCGCTGCCGTGTGGGACACGATCGAGGCCACGCCCCGCGAGCAGCTGCTGACGTACGAGATCACCACGTTCGCGCTGCGCAACCCCGAGCTGCGCGAGGTGGCGCTTGCGCAGTATGCCGTGTCGCAGGCGGCGGTCGAGCGGTTGCTGGCGCTCGCGGCGGACGCGGCGGGTGCGCGGTGGACGCGTCCTGTGCCCGAGCTGGCCGGCGAGGTGCTGGCGTTCCTGGACGGGGTCACGCTGCGCTGGCTGGTCGATCGCGACGGTGCGGCCGCGCGGTCGCGGCTGGACTCGTTCGCGCGGTACCTGGCCGCGTCCAGCCGGCCGCAGCGACGACGGAAGGGGCGCGCATGACGGACCTGGCTGCGTTGACGTCGGCCACGGCCGAGCTGGATCCGCCGCTGGTCGCGCTCGACCTGGCCGCGCTGCGCGCGAATGCGGCCGACCTGGTGCGGCGCGCGGCGGGGAAGCCGGTGCGGGTGGCGAGCAAGTCGGTGCGCTGCCGGCACGTCCTGTCGTTGGCGCTGGACACTCCCGGGTTCGCGGGCGTGATGGCGTACTCGGTGCGCGAGGCGATCTGGCTGGCGCGGTGCGGCGTCCGCGACGTCTTGCTGGGGTACCCGAGCGCGGATCGCGGGGCGCTGGCCGAACTCGGCGCGGACCCGGCACTGCACGACTCGATCACGCTGATGGTCGACGACCCGCAGCAACTGGACCTCATCCGGGCGGTCACCGACGCTCCGCTGCGGGTCTGCCTGGACGTCGACGCGTCGCTGCGGATCGGGCGGCTGCACCTCGGCGTGCGCCGGTCCCCGGTGCGGACGCCGTCCGCCGCCGCCGAACTCGCCCGGGCCGCTGCTGCGAGGGGGCTGCGCGCGGCAGGCGTGATGTTCTACGAGGCGCAGATCGCCGGGCTGCCGGACAGCACGGCCGCGGTCCGGATGATGAAGCGGCGCTCGGCCGCTGAGCTGGCGCGCCGGCGCGGCGCGGTCGTCCGCGCGGTCGAGGACGCGCTCGGCACCCGGCTGGAGATCGTCAACTCCGGCGGCACGGGCAGCGTCGAGGTCAGCACGGCCGACCCGGTGGTGACCGAGGTGACTGCCGGATCGGGGCTGTACGTGCCGACGCTGTTCGACGACTATCGCGCGTTCACGCCACGGCCCGCGCTGTTCTTCGCGCTGCCCGTCGTCCGCCGTCCCGCGCCGGGCATCGCGACCCTGTTCGGCGGCGGGTACATCGCGTCGGGCCCGGCCGGATCGTCCCGGGTGCCGTCGCCGAGCACACCCGGGCTGAAGCTGATCGGGACCGAGGGGGCCGGCGAGGTGCAGACGCCGGTGCGCGGTCGCGGAGCTGCCGGACTGGTCGTCGGCGACCGGGTGTGGTTCCGGCACGCGAAGGCCGGTGAGCTGTGCGAGCGGTTCGACACGGTGCATGTGGTGGACGGTTCCCGGCTGGTCGAATCGGTGCCGACGTATCGCGGCGAGGGCAAGTCGTTCGGCTGAGTCGGGTCTCGCCTTGCCTTGTTCAGGTCCGGCACCCGCGCGCGTACTCGATCGCGTCGTCACCGCTGAGCACGCGGCCGTCGTCGAACGTGATCGTGAGGCTGCTGCGGTACGCGCGCGGCGCGGCGTCGTCCGGCAGTTGGTCCGGGGATCGGTCCGCGGGCGGAACCGCGGCGCGGACAAGCCGCAGCCGGCTCGGCTCGATCGGCTCCGGCACGAACGACCAGCCGTGCGGCCCGTCGACGAGCGCGCTCTCGTCTACGCCGTCGACGGACCAGACGTCCACTGCGGTGCCGGTGTTGTTCAGCCGGAGGAAGAACGCGACGTCCGAGTCGCTCCCGCAGAGGAAGACGCCGTCGAGTTCGGGCCGTCGACTGCCCGCGATGCCGGGTGCCGCGCCCATGCGCGTCCAGTCCAGACCGTGCGCGGCGATGGACGCACGGTTGGCGACCGAACTGACGTGGAACATCGTGGGCACGCCGGTCAACGCTAGCGATGCGTCGCGAGCGCTTTTGCTGTTCGTTGCCGCGCCGCCGCAGCCTGTAGTGGCTTTCGACGGCGGACACGAGTCGCGCTCGCCCTCGGCCACCCATGCGCCCGAAGCTTTGCTCTGCTCACTCCCAGTACGCAAATGCTCACCATTAGTGAGCAGAGCGGGCTCTGCTCACCTCGAGTACGCAAATGCTCACTATTGGTGAGCAGAGCAAGGGTTCGGCGGGAGGTGCCGCGGGTCGGGCCGGGCCAGGGCGAACCGCCGCTGTACTGAGTCCCGGCGGGTTCGGCCGACGCCCAACGAGACCATCGGCGCCGGCAGCGTCGCACCGGCACCCCGACCCGGCGCGCGCCGAGCTGCGAACTGCCAGCGCCGAGCCTGCGAGCGCCGAGCCCGCCAGTGCCGAGCCCGCCAGTGCCGAGCCCGGCAACGCCGAGCCTGCGACCTAGACCCCCAGCCCGCTCAGGGGTGCGAGATGTCGCCCCAGCCCTCAACCTCGGACGGCTTGCGCGGAGCGGGACCGACGTAGCGGGCCGACGGCCGCACCAGCCGTCCGGTCTTCTTCTGCTCCATGATGTGCGCCGACCAGCCGGCCGTGCGGGCGGCGGTGAACATCGCCGGCATCATGTGCGGCGGCACCTCGGCGAAGTCCAGCACGACAGCGGCCCAGAACTCGACGTTCGTCTCGATCGGACGGTCCGGGCGACGCTCGCGTAGCTCGGCCAGCGCCGCCTGCTCCAGCGCCGCGGCCGCCTCGAAGCGCGGCGCGCCCAGCTCCTGCGCCGTGCGGCGCAGCACGCGGGCGCGCGGGTCCTCGGCCCGGTACACGCGGTGCCCGAAGCCCATCAACCGCTCGTGCCGGTCGAGGATCCCGGCCACCACCTTGCGCGCGTCGCCGGTCTTCTCCACCTCGGCCAGCATGGGCAGCACGCGGGCCGGCGCGCCACCGTGCAGCGGACCGCTCATCGCCCCGATCGCGCCCGACATGGCGGCCGCGACGTCGGCGCCGGTGGACGCGATCACGCGCGCTGTGAACGTCGAGGCGTTCATCCCGTGCTCGGCGGCGGACACGAAGTACGCGTCGACGGCCTTCACGTGCGCCGGATCCGGCTCGCCGCGCCAGCGCACCATCATCCGCTCGACGATCGTGTCGCACTCGTCGATTCGCGACTGCGGGACGGCCGGCGTGGCCAGCCCGCGCGCCGACTGCGCGACGTACGACAGCGCCATGACCGCGGCGCGGGCCAGCTGCTCGCGCGCCTCCTCGTCGCTGATGTCCAGCAGCGGACGGTAACCCCAGATCGGCGACAGCATCGCCAGCGCCGCCTGCACGTCCACGCGCACGTCACCGGTGTGCACAGGGATCGGGAACGGCTCGGCCGGCGGCAGGCCCGGGCCGAACTTCCCGTCGACCAGCAGCGCCCACACGTTGCCGAAGGTGACCTGACCGGCCAGGTCCTCGATGTCGACGCCGCGGTAACGCAGCGCGCCGCCGTCCTTGTCCGGCTCGGCGATCTCGGTCTCGAACGCGATGACGCCCTCGAGACCCGGGCTGTAGTCGGCTGCCATGCGGATGCTCCGATCGGATAGTTCGGCTGCGTACGGACAAAGCGTGTGGACGGGCGGGTTACGCCCCCGACGCCTCATTCTGCCCGTCCCGCCGACAGGCCGTGCGGGCCCCCTGCGCGGCGGCCCGGTCCGCTGCGAGAATGGAGGGACGATGAGCGACCCTGCCGCATTGCGCCGCGAGTACCTGCGCGGACAACTCGACGAGACCACCGTCCCCGCCACCTGGTTGTCGCTGTTCCAGCTGTGGTTCGACGACGCCGTCGCGACGCTCCCCGCGGCCGAGGTCAACGCGATGCAGGTGGCGACCGTGGACGCGTCCGGACGGCCGTCGGTGCGCACCGTCCTGCTCAAGGCGTTCGACAGGCGCGGCATCGTGTTCTTCACCAACTACGACTCGGCGAAGGGCCGCGACCTGGCCGCCCGGCCGTACGCGGCGGCCGTGCTCGCCTGGGTGCCGCTGGAGCGGCAGGTGCGGATCAGCGGACCGGTCGAGCGCATCGACCGCGCCGAGACGGACGCCTACTTCGCCACCCGCCCGCGCGGAGCTCAAGTCGGTGCCTGGGCGTCGCCGCAGTCGCAGGTCGTCGCGTCCCGCGACGAACTCGACCGGGCCGCGCGCGAGGCTGCCGACCACTTCGCCGGTCAGGACGTCCCGACTCCGAAGCACTGGGGCGGGATCCGCATCGTCCCGGAAACCGTCGAGTTCTGGCAGGGCCGACCCGACCGCCTGCACGACCGGCTGCGCTACCGCGCGGACGGCGACGGCTGGACTCTCGAACGCCTCGCTCCGTGAACTCACCCCACGAAACTGCTCCGCAAAGAACGCTACGCACTTTCGCGGGGACCCCGAGATGAACGAACCCGAGGTGACCGAACAACTCGACACGCCCGATCAGGCCGAGGTCCCGGAACAGGCCAGCCGGCTGCGCGGACTGCTCGGCCGGCACGCCGTCGACACCCGCCCGCTGGCTATCGCGCCGTACCGCAGGCTGCTGATCGGCCAGGGCACGTCGTTCATCGGCTCGATGCTCACCCAGGTCGCGGTGCCGGTGCAGGTCTACGCGATCACCCGCTCGTCGCTGTACGTCGGCTTCGTCGGGCTCGCCGGCCTGCTGCCGATCGTGATCTTCGGCCTCTACGGGGGCGCGATCGCGGACGCGGTCGACCGGCGCCGGCTGTACCTCTGGTCGTCACTGGGCGGCTGGCTGGTGACCTGCGCATTGCTCGCGCAAACCCTGCTCGGGGTCGGCAGCGTCGCGCTGATCCTGTGCCTGGTCGTCGTCCAGTCCGGCATGTTCGCGACGGCCTCCTCGGCGCGCGGCGCGATCATTCCGCGCATCGTCGACCTCGACCTCGTGGCGTCCGCGAACACGCTGAACTTCACCGTCAGCAACGTGGGCCAGGTGATCGGTCCGCTGATCGCCGGTGTGCTCGTCGGGCTGAGCCACGGCTTCGCCTACGCGTACGGCATCGACGCGCTGCTGTTCACCGCGGCGCTGTACTCCGCGCTGCGCCTGCCCGACATCCCCCCGGACGGGAACACCCAACGTCCGGACATGCACGC
Source organism: Jatrophihabitantaceae bacterium (assembly GCA_035656335.1). GTDB lineage: Bacteria > Actinomycetota > Actinomycetes > Mycobacteriales > Jatrophihabitantaceae > DASRSS01. The sequence continues at coordinate 5,229 of DASRSS010000083.1, forward strand.
GATCTTCGACGGGCTGCGATTCATCGCGACGCGTCCCGTGCTCGTCATGTCGTTCCTGGTCGACATCGCCGCCATGGTGCTCGCGATGCCGCGCTCGCTGTTCCCCGCCGTCGCCGATCTGCGCTTCGGCGGCAACGTCGGACCGCTGTACGCGGCGATCGCGATCGGCGCCGTCCTCGCCGGGCTCTCCAGCGGCTGGATCAACCGGGTGCGCCGGCAGGGACGCATGCTGGTGTTCGCGATCGTCGGCTGGGGCGCGGCCGTCGCGCTGTCCGGTCTCGCCCGGCAGCTGTGGCTGGTGGTGGCCCTGCTCGCACTCGCGGGAGCGTTCGACCTGGTGAGCGCGGTCTACCGCCAGACGATCCTGCAGACCTACGCGCCGGACGAGATGCGCGGGCGCATGCAAGGCGTGTTCACCGCGGTCGTCGCGGGCGGCCCGCGCCTCGGCGACGTGCGCGCGGGCGCGACGGCTGCGGTCAGCAGCCCGGAATTCTCCTGGGTGATCGGCGGAATCGTGTGCATGATCGTGGTCGCGAGCGCCGGCTTCCTCGTCCGCCCGTTCTGGCGCTACGACGCCCGCGAGGCCGAGCAACAGCTGACCGGTTAGGTTTTCCCCCATGGCTGTGTATCCCGGCGCCGTCCCCCGCTCCGCTCCTCGCTCGCTGGCGCTCGCTGCGATGCTCACGAGGGCCGCCGCCTCATGGGGATGACCGGGGAACAGTTC
>DASRSS010000084.1:0-4019 GCA_035656335.1 Jatrophihabitantaceae bacterium
TGCGCAGCATCCGGGATCGGGTACCGGTGACCGGGAAGCGCGAAGTCGGCCGTCGGCAGCTTCTTGCGCTTCGCGGTGCTGAGCGTGGCCATCAGATCGCCCCGGCCGCGTTGAGGCAGATCACGATGCCGATGGCGATGACTGCCAGGTAGGCGCCGACACGGGCGAGCCGTTCGGGGTCGAGCATGACGCCTCCTACTTGTTGCCGAGGTCGAGTTGTTCGCGCTGGCGGCGGCGCACGAGCCCGTGCTGGTCGATGTGCGCCCGGATCGCGGCCTGGGTGGCGCGGACGTGCCGTGCGGCCCGCTGCCGGTCGAGGTCGTTCAGGGCGCCCGCCTGCGCGCGCTTCCAGGCGCGGACCTGCCGTTCGAGCGCCCGCAGCTGCTGCGTGGCGCGGTAGCGGGCTTCGTCGTCGACCGTCCATGGGTTCGGCCGGCCGGTGGCCTTCGTGACGCCGGGCAGGTAGGCCAGCAGCGTGTGCTTGCAGTCAATTGGGGTGCTGAAAGCCAGCACCCCGGGCCTCCTCGACTGTTGCAGCGACACGAACCTGCACCGGCTTGCCGGTGAGCGCCGACGGGCGGATCAGCGTCCCCGCGTGCCCGTTGGACAGGACGACGCCTTCCCAGGGTCGGCAGAGCGGGCAGGGCCGGCCGTCGTGCGAGACGGTGAACAGGTCGATCCCAACGCTCGTCATCCGCGCCTCGTGCGCGGCGTTGTACGCCCGCTGCACTGACGTGCGGGTGGCTGTCTCGACATAGCTGGCGAGGTTCCAGCGGCGTCCTCGGGTGTCGGTGTAGCCGGTGACGCCCTGGCGCATCAGCTGTGACCAGGCGAGGTGCTGCGCGGTGCGCGGCGTCAGCGCCTCGCGGCCGAGGACCAGTCGTGTCGATGCTTCGGCGACCGCCGTGCGGTAGGCGTCGTCGGTCCAGCGCAGGATGCCGCGACCGGTGGCGTCGAGCTTGCCGGCCAGGTCGAGGCCGATCTGCGCCGCCGCGGCCGTGCGATGTCCCCGCTCGGCAAGGTAGACGGCGGTGAGGGACGGGTGTCCTTCGATGGCCTGCCGGATCACGGCCGCCGCGGCCGCGTCGCCGCGCTGGGCGGCCTCGCGCGTGACCCGCTGCGCCAGAGGCCCGGAACGCAGCGCCAGTTGCGTGACGACCCGCTCAGCGGCTTGCCGCATCTGCCCGAGGAGCGCGAGCTCGGCGCGGGCGGACGTGTCGTTCAGCCGGTGCGCGACCACTCGGGACAGTGACGCGATCAGGTCCTGCTCGGCCTGCGCGTACAGAGCCACCACGGCCGCGGAGAGCGCGTCGACCGTCGGGCCGATCGGCGCCGATCCGGCCGCGGCGGGCTGAGTCATCCCTCGGTCGGGATGTCGCCGGAGAACCCGGGCAGCAGATGCACCTGTGTCGGATCGGGAGCGGCCGGCTCCTCGGCCTTGATCCGGTCGACCTCGGACTGCACCTGGTCGTCGTCCCAGTCCGGATGCACCAGCTGCACGAGCGTCTGCGTCGACGCGGCGCGCGCTGCGGACAGGGCCTGCGCCGTCTGGGCGAGGGTGATCGCGGACTCCTGCGTGGAGTCGGCGAACCCGACGGACACCGCCTGCTCCGGGTCGACACCGGCCGTGCCGAAGATCGTCTTGTCGATCCACAGCAGCTTGGTCATGATCCGTGACACTTCGGGGCCGACGAGCCGGATCTTGCGGTCCCGAGACAGGTACGAGCGCCGCTCACGGGCCTGCACCTCGGTCGCGGTGAGGTTGGACTGCCGACCGCCGGAGTCATCCATGCCGAACGTCTGCGACGAGTAGCCGGCGGTGCGCAGGATCGTCTCGACGAGGTTCTGCGCCGTCGAGGAGTGCTCCTCGTAGCGGATCGCGAACTGCTGCGCCGCGAGCGAGCTGGTCGAGGTGCCGCTGGTGCCGTTCGGGTTCAGCGAACCGGGTGCGGTCTTGAGCGGGGCGTACACCTCGCGGTCGGCGTCCCACATCGCGCCCTGGCCGGCGCCGATGTCGTCGAGCAGGTCCTTGGACACGAACACTCGGCCCTTGCCCAACCTGATGTCCCGCATCCAGGACGTGTACGTCTCGTCGAGCGCGTCCATCAGGTGCTCGACACCGTCCAGGTCGGAGCGGCCGAGGTTGTGCCCTACCGGGTGGTTGCGCCAGCGGCGCTGCGGGCGCCGGTTCGGCACGTACACGACGTCCAGGCCGGGTGAGCCGGTGGAGATGATCCGATCGGCGTTGACCAGCCGCGCGAGCGGTGCGGTCGCGTCCACGTCCGTGAGCGGAACGGTCTTGCCGAGGTCCTGCTCGCTGCCCTGGTACAGGGCGTGCTCGATCACACCGACACCGGACGTGTCGAGCGAGTGCCGTTCGAGGTGCCGCCAGACCTGCTGCCCGTCGCGCTTCACGACCGACCAGAACGTGACCGCCCGCAGCCGGCCGTAAGAGAACTCGGGCCATGCGGCGTCGGCGTGCATGGTGCGCAGGAACGGCCGGTCCGGGACGACGTCGCGGTCCCACGCCGCGAGCAGGTACGAACCGCCGAGTGCGGCGCCGATCTCGACCGCCTCGGCGAGCACGCTGTGCAGCGTGTCGTCGGCGAGCACGTTCAGGCGGTCCTGCGTGGCCGTGTTCGCGCCGCCGTCGGTGTCGACGGTGAGCGTCGGTGGTTCGGCGAACAGCAGATCCGCGCTGGCGGTGCAGATGTCCGACGCGATCGGCACGTGCACCTTGTTCAGTTGCTGCCCGGCGGCGATCGGCTGCCCCCAGAACCAGCGGGCGATCGTGCCGACCATGCCGCCGCGGTACTGGGCGGCGTGCGGCACCGGGTAGCCGGGGACACCGGCGCCGAAGTAGCCGCCGTAGTAGTGCTCGGCGAGCTTCTCGACCGAACCGGTGTACCAGGCGTCCCAGCCGCGCAGATGCTCGGTGACCTCGCGCAGTTCCCGCGGCGGCCAGGTGGTGCCGTTGGGAGGCAGACCGGTCACGCTGCCTCCCTCGTGTCGATGTTGCCTCGCCAGAGGCTCTCTGTGGTGGTGACGGCGTACCGCAGGGCGTCCGCCGCGTGGTCGTTGATCTTCACGGGGGCGTCGATGCCCTTCGCGGTGGCCTTGTCGTCCCAGCTGTACGACGGCAGTTCGCGGATCAGGTTCACGCACCGGTCCGAGATCCGCAGCGACGCGGTCGCGAGCAGCGTGGAGACGGTCGCGATGCCGTAGGTGACATGGTTGTCGGCGTCGATCAGGTGCTCCACGCCGTCCTGGCCGAGCTGGACTTTCAGGGGCGCCGCGGACGGGTCGAGGATCACCCATTCCGGCAGCGCGGGCAGGCCGGCGAGCCAGGCGCGCAGCGACTCGGACTGCTGCCCGGGCGCGTAGCCGGGAGCGTCGGCCGGCTTGCGCAACCACCACTCGTCCACCGCGTACAGCCGCCGGTCCACGCCGAGGCCGAGGAGAATCCCGGCGGACGGGTTCGTGGTGCCGTAGTCCAGGCCGACACCGAGGTAGCGGCTCATCTTCGGCAGGTCGCGGTGCGCGATGACGTGCCTGGTCTGTTCCCAGCAGTCGTACACGGCGCCGTCGGCGGCGACCCATTCGGCGCCGATGTACCGGCGGTACCAGAGCCCGGTGTAGGACTTTTTCAGGTCCGCGACGTACTCGGGGTCGAGGTTCGGGTTGTCGTCGAGCCGGAACGTGACCCGGTGCAGGTTCAGCGCGTCCGGCGCGTCGTTGCGGTGCTCACGGCCGTCGCGGTCGATCCATAGCCGCGCCCGCTGCAGCCACTTCACCAGCAGCCAGTGGCCGGGGCCTTCCGGATTCGACGTGAGCCACATGCGGGCGCCGGCGAGCGACAGGCGCGAGTACAGCATGTTGAAGTACGACTCGGGCAGCGTGCTGGCCTCGTCGACGTAGGCCCCGATCAAGGTCAGGCCCTGGATCTTGGTGCGGGCCTGCTCGTTGTTCGCGCCGATGAGCATGATCTCGCGGCCGCAGATCCACACGAGCCCGTCGCC
>DASRSS010000085.1:0-6305 GCA_035656335.1 Jatrophihabitantaceae bacterium
CAACGCGGTGTTCGGCCGGTCCTGCAGTGTGCTCATGGCGGGGTGCTCCCTGGCGGTTTCGGGCGGGCTGTCGCGGCGTTTCGACCACCGTAGGCGCGTCCCCCGACAACGGTCACCGGCTCCGCACGAGCGGTCGACCGGCGACACGCCGACACGACATGTGCCTCCCGTACGTTGTCGTACCCCCTACATATGGTGTGCGGCAGCTGGTTCGGCGTCCCCGCCAGGAACGCCGAGACAAGAGGGAACCCGGTGCGAATCCGGGACTGCCCCGCAGCGGTGAGTGGGAAAACGACCGCCGTCTACCCGGCGACGACAGCGAGTGAGCATCGCAGGCCCCCCCCGACAACGGGGAGATCCCCCAGTGGGGGCCGAGGAGCGGAGCGAGCGCGGAGTCGCCGCAGGGTAACAGCACTGGACCTGATCAGTCCGGGAAGCGACGGCCAGTAGGTGGCCGGACGTCCGCGTCCGGTCGTGCCCGCGAGTCCGAAGACCTGCCGGCTCGCCTGCGTCCCGACCCGGGACAGGTGTCTGTATCGAGCTCGCGAGGAGAGAGCGACGATGATGCACGTACGCAAGCGCAACGGCGACAGCGAACCGGTCGACGTGAACAAGATCGTCCGGGCGGTCGAGCGGTGGACGGACGGCCTGGCCGACGTTGACCCGCTGCGGATCGCGACCAGGACGATCAGCGGCCTCTACGACGGCGCGACGACCGCCGAGCTGGACCGGCTTTCGATCCAGACGTCCGCCGAACTGATCGGCGAGGAGCCGCAGTACTCCCAACTGGCCGCGCGACTGCTGGCCGGCTACATCGACAAGGAGGTCCGCAACCAGGGCGTGGCCTCGTTCTCGCAGGCGATCGGGCTTGGCCACGCCGAGGGCCTGATCGGCGACGAGACCGCGAAGTTCGTCAAGGACAACGCGCGCAAGCTCGACTTCGCGATCGACGAGTCCGCCGACCGCGGCTTCGAGTACTTCGGGCTGCGCACGGTCTACGACCGCTACCTGCTGCGGCACCCCACGTCCCGGCTCGTGATCGAGACGCCGCAGTACTTCCTGCTGCGCGTGGCGTGCGGCCTGTCGCGCACGCCGGGCGAGGCGATCGGCTTCTACCGGCTGATGTCCTCGTTGGCGTACCTGCCGTCGTCGCCGACGCTGTTCAACTCCGGCACGCGGCACACCCAGATGTCGTCCTGCTACCTCGTCGACAGCCCGCGCGACGAACTCGATTCGATCTACTCGCGGTACGCGCAGGTCGCCCGGCTGTCGAAGTTCGCCGGCGGGATCGGCATCGCGTTCTCGCGCGTCCGTTCGCGCGGCGCGCTGATTCGCGGTACGAACGGGCAGTCGAACGGGATCGTGCCGTGGCTGCGGATCCTGGACTCGTCCGTCGCCGCGGTGAACCAGGGCGGCCGGCGCAAGGGCGCGGCGTGCGTGTACCTCGAGCCGTGGCACCCGGACGTCGAGGAGTTCCTGGAGCTGCGGGACAACACCGGTGACGACGCGCGGCGCACCCACAACCTGAACCTGGCGAACTGGATCCCCGACGAGTTCATGCGCCGTGTCGAGGCGGACGAGGTGTGGTCGCTGATCGACCCGGACGACGTTCCCGAGCTGACCGACCTGTGGGGCGCGCAGTTCGACCGCGCGTACCGGCAGGCCGAGGCGGACGGACGGTTCGTCCGGCAGGTCAAGGCACGCGAGCTATACCGGCGGATGATGCGCACGCTCGCGCAGACCGGGCAGGGCTGGATGGTGTTCAAGGACAGCGCGAACGCCAAGTGCAACCAGACCGGTCGCCTTGGCAACGTGGTGCACCTGTCGAACCTGTGCACCGAGATCATCGAGGTCAACTCGGACGCCGAGACGGCTGTGTGCAACCTCGGCTCGATCAACCTCGCGAGGCACGTCACCGCCGACGGCGTCGACTGGGAGAAGCTGCGCGACACGGTGCGCACCGCGGTGCCGTTCCTGGACCGGGTGATCGACATCAACTACTACCCGAGCGACGAGGCGGCCGCGTCCAACCCGCGGTGGCGCCCGGTCGGGCTGGGCGTGATGGGCCTGCAGGACGTGTTCTTCGCGCTACGCCTGCCGTTCGACTCGGACAAGGCCCGCGAGCTGTCCACCCGCATCGCCGAGGAGATCTACCTGACCGCGCTGGAGGTTTCCGCCGATCTGGCTGCGGAGGCCGGACCGCATCCGGCCTTCGCCGAGACGCGGGCGGCGGACGGGATCCTGCAGCCGGAGCTGTGGGGCACCGTCCCGACGCAGACCGAACGCTGGACGGCGCTGCGCGAGAAGGTCGCGCGCACCGGGCTGCGCAACTCGCTGCTGATCGCAATCGCGCCGACGTCCACGATCGCGTCCATCGCCGGCTGCTACGAGTGCATCGAGCCGCAGGTGTCGAACCTGTTCAAGCGCGAGACGCTGTCGGGCGAGTTCCTGCAGATCAACAGCGCGCTGGTGCGTGAGCTCAAGGCGCTCGACCTCTGGACGGCCGAGGTCCGCGACGCGATCAAGCGGGCCGAGGGATCCGTCCAGGACATCGACGCACTGCCGGCCGAGACGCGGGCCCTGTTCCGCACCGCGTGGGAACTGCCGCAGCGCGCGCTGATCGATCTGGCCGCGGCACGTGCGCCGTACATCGACCAGTCCCAGTCGCTGAACCTGTTCATGCAGTCGCCGTCGATCGGCAAGCTGTCGTCGATGTACGCGTACGCGTGGAAGTCCGGGCTGAAGTCGACGTACTACCTGCGCTCGCGACCGGCCACCCGCATCCAGCAGGCGACCGTCGCGGTGGCGGCGCCCGTCCCGGCGGTGAGCGAGGCGGACGCGATCGCCTGCTCGCTGGAGAACCCGGAAGCTTGTGAGGCGTGCCAGTGACGACCGAACGACAGCTGCTGCTCGATCCGGGCATGGAGCTCACGCTGCGGCCGATGCGGTACCCGCACTTCTACGACCGGTTCCGCGACGCGATCAAGAACACCTGGACGGTCGAGGAGGTGGACCTGCACGCGGACCTGGCCGACCTGGCGCGGCTCACGCCGGCCGAGCGGCATCTCGTCTCGCGGCTGGTGGCATTCTTCGCGACGGGCGACACGATCGTCGCGAACAACCTGGTGCTGAACCTGTACCAGCACGTCAACTCGCCCGAGGGCCGGCTGTACCTGTCCCGGCAGCTGTTCGAGGAGGCCGTGCACGTCCAGTTCTACCTGACCCTGCTGGACACCTACGTGCCCGACGAGGACGAGCGGTTCGCCGCGTTCGCCGCCGTGGAGAACATCCCGTCGATCAAGCGGAAGGCGGACTTCTGCTTCCGCTGGATCGACTCGATGTTCGAGCTGCGCCGGCTGTCGTCGGCGGACGACCGGCGGCAGTTCCTGCTCAACCTGATCTGTTTCGCCGCGTGCATCGAGGGTTTGTTCTTCTACGGTGCGTTCGCGTACGTGTACTTCCTGCGTTCACGCGGGCTGTTGCACGGTCTCGCGTCCGGGACGAACTGGGTGTTCCGCGACGAGTCGATGCACATGGCGTTCGCGTTCGACGTCGTGGAGACCGTGCGGCGCGAGGAGCCGGAGCTGTTCGACGAGCAGCTGCGGTCGCAGGTGCGGGACATGCTCGCCGAGGCGGTCGAGTGCGAGGTGCAGTTCGCCGAGGACCTGCTCGACCAGGGCGTATCCGGCATGTCCATCGCGGACATGCGCGAGTACCTGCAGCACGTCGCCGACCGGCGGCTGTCGCAGCTCGGCATCGAGCCGCTGTACGGGTCGGGCAACCCGTTTACGTTCATGGAGTTGCAGGACGTGCAGGAGCTGTCCAACTTCTTCGAGCGCCGGGTGTCGGCCTACCAGGTCGGGGTCACCGGAACGGTCACCTTCGACGACGATTTCTAACCGCGCCGTCGGTGGGGTTTCCCGACCACCCTAAAGAACGGGGTGGGTCGGGAAACCCCAGCGGCAAGCTCCTTCGTCGCGCCGCGCGCGGAGCTCTTCGCGGAGCGCTCATCGCGTGGTGGTTGCGATCGAACGCGGGGCTCGCGGAACGGTGACTACTCTCGGAAAGTCACCGCTTGACAGGTCGTAGCGGGACTGCCGGTAATGTATTAGTGGTATCATAGTGCTGATACAGTTTTGACTCATGTCGGAGACCGCGCTGGACGGCGCCTTCCTGGGACAGCTGCGCGCAAGCCTGGACGCGATGGCCGCGGACGTCGCGCAGACGCTCGCCGGTCTCGGCCTGACCGAGTACCGGCCGCGCTACTCGGCGGTGATCCGCATCGTCGCCGCCGACGGTCCGTCCACCATCCGGCACATCACCGAGCGCATGAACACCACGCACTCGGCCGGCAGCCAGACGGTGTCCGACATGGCGTCGCGTGGGCTGGTCGAACTGCGGGCGGGCGCGGACGCGCGGCAGCGGGTGGTGCACCTGACCCGCAAGGCGCAACGGCTGCGTCCGCTGCTCGACGCCGAGTGGACGGCGACGGCGGCCGCGCTCCGCGAGCTGAGTTCGGAACTCAGCACTCCGCTGGAGGTGATCGCCCGAGAGCTGAGCGAGGCGTTGCAGCGCCGAACGTTCCACGATCGCATCGCCGCGCACCTGCCCGACGACGCTCGTGGCTAGGCCCGCGCTCCTTGCCGACATCAGGCCACTGCGCCAGTTCCCCGACTATCGCCGGCTCTGGTTCGGCTCGGCGCTGTCGTCCGTCGGCAGCCAGATGACCACGTTCGCCGTAGCGCTGCAGGTCTTCCGGATCTCGCATTCGTCCGCGGCGGTCGGCGGTGTGGGTCTCGCGGTCGCCGTCCCGGCGATCAGCGTGGGGCTGTTCGCCGGTGTGCTAGTCGACTCCGTCGACCGCCGGCCGCTCGTGCTGATCACCAGTGCGACGCAGGCGTTGCTGTCGATCGCCTTTGCGGCACAGGCGTTCGCGGGGTCGGGCACGCTCTGGCTGCTGTACCTGCTCAGCGCGCTGCAGGGCGGGGTCGGCGCCGTCAGCGCACCGGCCCGGCGCACGTTCATGCCGCGGCTACTGCCCCGGGAGCTCATGCCCGCCGGCGCCGCGCTGTCGATGATCTCCATGTACGTGGCGATGATCAGCGGGCCGGCGCTCGCGGGCGTGGTCGCGGCGAGCGGGGGGCTGAAGACGTGTTACCTGGTCGACGCGATCACGTTCGCCGGCGCGCTGTACGGCGTGTTCCGGCTGCCGCCGATGCGTCCCGAGGGCGAGACGGTGCGCCGCAACCTCAGCGCGATCGGTGACGGGCTGCGCTTCCTGGTCGCGAACCGGGCGCTGCGCGGCGCGTTGCTCGCGGACCTGAGCGCGATGGTGCTCGCGATGCCGGTCGCGCTGTTCCCCGCGATCAACGCCGAGCGCTTCGGTGGCTCACCCACCACGCTCGGCCTGCTCAGCACGGGACTCGCCGTCGGCGGTCTCACCGGCTCGGTGCTGTCGGGACCGGTCAAGCACGTCGCCCGTCCCGGACGGGCCATGCTGATCACCGGCGCGATCTGGGGTGCCGCCCTCGCCGGTTTCGGCGCGGCGCCCGATCTCGCGCTCACGCTGCTGATGCTCGCGATCGCGGGCGCGGCCGACGTGCTGTCGGTCGTGTTCCGCACGACGATCGTCCAGCTCGCGACGCCGGACTCGATGCGCGGACGGGTCAGCTCCACAGAGATCATCGTCGGTGGCGCGTTCCCCCAGGTCGGCAACTTCCGAGCCGGTCTGGTGGCCAACGCGACCACTCCGGGCGTCAGCGCGGTGACTGGCGGGCTGGCCGCCATTGCCGGCGCGGCGCTGATCGCGCTGTCCCTGCCGGAGTTCATCCGCTATCGCCACGCCGACGCACAGCAACCCGCTAACCGCTGACTTTGACTTCGAGTACTTGAAGTTCTTACGGTCGATGGAGTGAGTTCAACTACCGCCCAGCACAGCTATTCGATCCGGGAGGCGGCCGCCCTGACCGGTCTGCCGGCGAGCACGCTGCGCTACTCCGAGTCGATCGGCGTCATCGCGCCGGTGGGCCGCGGCGAGAGCAGCGGGCACCGGGTCTATGACGAGCACGACCTGGATCAGCTGATGTGGGTCGCCTGCCTGGCCGCCACCGGGATGTCGGTGAACGACATGCGCGATTACGTCGCGAACGGGCGACGCGGACGGGCCGCGGCGGCCGACCAGATCCGGCTGCTCACCGAGCAGGCCACCCGACTGGCGGCCGAAGCAGAACGCATCACACTGCGCCAGGAGTACGTCCGCCTCAAGCTCGATTACTGGCGTGCGGCCGCGGCCGGCGACGACGAGC
>DASRSS010000086.1:0-15746 GCA_035656335.1 Jatrophihabitantaceae bacterium
AAGATCTCGGGCGAGTACTCGAAACCGAAGTTGGTCTCGGGCAGGTAGATCTCGCCGAACTTCATGACGGCGCGCGTGCCGTCGACGGCGACCGCGCGGCACTCGGCCCGCCCGTCGCCTTGGAACCCGAAGACCACGCGCCGGAACGTCGGAGCTGCCGCGTTGTACATGTGGATGGTGGCCTGCCGGGCGCCGACCAGCGACTGCACGGTGCGCTCGATCAGCTCCTCGCGCGCCTGGGTCAGGACGGAGATGCGCACGTCGTCGGGCACCCGGTCGCCCTCGATCAGGCTGCGGACGAAGTCGAAGTCGGTTTGGCTGGCCGCCGGGAAGCCGACCTCGATCTCCTTGTAACCCATCTTGACCAGCAGGTCGAACATGGCGTGCTTACGGGCGGCGTTCATCGGGTCGATCAGCGCCTGGTTGCCGTCACGCAGGTCGGTGGACAGCCAGCGTGGCGCGGCGGTGATCGTCCGGTTCGGCCAGGTGCGGTCCGGCAGGTCGACCGCGGGGAACGGGCGGTAGCGGTGGCAGGGCATGCCGGACGGTTGCTGCGGGAAAGGAATGCTCATGAGGTGCTGCTCCTGATTGACCGTTGGTGGGAATTCCGGTCGGCACAGCACACGGCCCGCGACGAGGGGCCGACCGGTTCCTACCGGGCCTCGTCGCGGCCGCGAAGAAGCAGGAGCTCGGCTGTCGCCGAGGCAAGGGCGCGCGTCATGGTCGTTGCAGCATAGCGCGCGCGGTCCTCGCGCAACGCATAGACTCTCGCGGACCCTTCTCGGGAGGACCCGTGCCGCGCGCTCTCATCACTGGTATCACCGGCCAGGACGGCCTGTACCTGGCCGAACTGCTGCTCGACAAGGGGTACGAGGTCTACGGGCTGATCCGCGGTCAGAACAACCCGAAGGCCGAACTGCTCGCCCGGACCGTCCCGGGCGTCCGCGTGATCGCCGGCGACCTGACCGACCTGTCCAGCCTGATGCGAGCGCTGCAGACGGCACAGCCCGACGAGGTCTACAACCTCGGTGCGATCAGCTTCGTCGCGTACTCCTGGGAGCAGGCCGCGCTGACCACGGACGTCACCGCGAAGGGCGTGCTGAACATGCTCGAGGCGACCCGGCTGTTCGCCGGTGACGCGCTCGACAAGGTGCGCTTCTACCAGGCGTCCAGCTCGGAGATGTTCGGCAAGGTCCAGGAGAGCCCGCAGACCGAGAAGACGTTGCTGTGGCCGCGTTCGCCGTACGGCGTGGCGAAGGTGTTCGGCCACTACATGACGGTGAACTACCGCGAGTCGTACGGGATGCACGCGTCCAGCGGCATCCTGTTCAACCACGAGTCACCGCGCCGCGGGCCGGAGTTCGTGACGCGCAAGGTGTCCCAGGGCGTCGCGGCGATCCACCTCGGCCGGCAGGACAAGCTCGTCATGGGCAACCTCGACGCGCGCCGCGACTGGGGCTTCGCCGGCGACTACGTCGACGCGATGTGGCGCATGCTCCAGCAGCCCGAGGGCGACAACTACGTGGTCGCGACCGGCGAGACCCACTCGATCCGGGACCTGCTGGACGTGGCGTTCGCCGCGGTCGGGATCGAGGACTGGACGCCGTACGTGGAGCAGGATCCGCGCTTCCTGCGACCGGCGGAGGTGGACTTCCTGATCGGCGACGCCCGCAAGGCGCACGAGGTCCTCGGCTGGAAGCCGTCCGTCGGGTTCACCGAACTGGTGCAGATGATGGTGGAAGCCGACCTGCGGAGCCTGACCGACAGCGGACACTGAGCCGATGCGCTCGCTGATCACCGGCGTCACCGGTCAGGACGGGGCGTACCTGAGCGCGCTGCTGCGCGACCAGGGCCACGAGGTCTTCGGGCTCGTCGCCCCCGACGACACCGGTGAGCCTCCCGCCGGAGTCCATGCCCTGCCCGGCGATCTGCGCGACGCCGGCGAGTTGGCGCGCGCCCTCGACGTCGCCGACCCGGACTGGCTGTTCAACCTGGCCGCGATCTCGTCCGTGTCCCGATCGTGGGACGACCCCGAGCTGGTGGCGGAGGTGAACGGCGTCGCTGTAATCCGGCTGCTGAACCTGCTGCGGCAGCGCGTCCAGGACGGGCAGCGGCCGACCCGGTTCGTCCAGGCCAGCAGCGCCGAGATCTTCGGCGACGCCGCGGCGCCGCAGACCGAGGCCACGCCGATCCGGCCGGTCACGCCCTACGGCGCTGCGAAAGCGCTCGCCCACCACGCCGTCGCGGTGTTCCGCACGATGGGCGTGCCGGCCTGCGCCGCGGTCCTGTACAACCACGAGTCGCCGCTTCGTCCGACCGGGTTCGTCACGCGCAAGATCACGTCGGCCGTGGCCCGCATCGCGGCCGGCAGCGGCGAGCAGCTCGAGATCGCCGACCTGGACGTGCGTCGCGACTGGGGGCACGCCGCCGACTACGTCCGCGCCCTGGCCATGATCGCCGCGCACCCGGAGCCGGACGATTTCGTGATCGCCTCGGGCGTCAGCCGCAGCGTCGGAGACTTCGTCGCCGCCGCGTTCGCGCACGTCGGCATCGACGACTGGCGGCCCCTCGTCCGGGTCGACTCCGGGCTGCGCCGGTCCGCGGACGCGCGGGAGCAGCGGGGCGACGCGAGCAAGGCGCACGACCTGCTGGGCTGGCGCCCGGAGATCTCGTTCGAGGCGCTGGTCGCCGAGATGGTGGACGCGGACCTGGCAGACCTTCCCTTTTCGTTGTCCGACAGGTAGAACGGTACTGATTCCGTCGTCTCGGACAGCTTTGAGGTTGGTAATGGCTCGTAACGTGCAGAACTTCATCGACGGTAAGCCGGTTGACGCGGCCGACGGGCGCCGGGCGGATCTGGTCAATCCGGCCACCGGGGAGGTGTTCGGGTCGGCGCCGGTGTCCGGTGCCGAGGACGTGGACCGGGCGTATCGCGCGGCGGCGACCGCGTTCGAGTCGTGGCGGGACACGACGCCGTCGGAGCGGCAGCGGGCGCTGTTGCGGTTCGCGGACGCGATGGAGCAGCGGGCCGAGGAGGTCATCGCCGCGGAGTGTGAGAACACCGGCAAGCCGATCGAGCTGACCCGCACCGAGGAGATCCCACCGGCGGTGGATCAGATCCGGTTCTTCGCCGGGGCCGCGCGGCTGCTGGAGGGACGCAGTGCCGGTGAGTACATGGCCGGGCACACGTCCTACATCCGCCGCGAGCCGGTCGGTGTGGTCGGGCAGGTCGCGCCGTGGAACTACCCGATGATGATGGCGGTCTGGAAGATCGCGCCGGCGATCGCGGCCGGCAACTGCGTGGTGCTCAAGCCGAGCGACACGACGCCGGTCTCGAGCGTGCTGATGGCCGAGATCGCCGCGGAGTTCCTGCCGCCGGGCGTGTTCAACGTGGTCTGCGGTGACCGCGACACCGGCCGTGAGGTCGTCTCGCACAGGACGCCGGCGATGGTGTCGATCACCGGCTCGACCCGCGCCGGCTACGAGGTCGCCGCGGCGGCCGCCAAGGACCTCAAGCGCACCCACCTCGAGCTCGGCGGCAAGGCCCCGGTGATCGTCTTCGACGACGCGGACATCGAGTTCGCCGCGGAGAACATCGCGATCGCCGGCTATTTCAACGCCGGCCAGGACTGCACCGCCGCCACCCGCGTGCTCGCCGGACCCAAGATCGCCGACGATTTCGCCGCTGCCCTGGCGGAGCAGGCGAAGAGCACCAAGACCGGCATGCCCGACGACGCCGACGTGCTGTACGGGCCGCTGAACAACGCCAACCAGCTCGAGCGCGTCGGCGGGTTCTTCGACCGGCTGCCCGACCACGCGCAGCTGCTCGCCGGCGGCGCCCGCCAGGGCCAGACCGGCTACTTCTGGCAGCCCACCGTCCTGGCCGGCATGCGCCAGGACGACGACGCCGTCCAGAACGAGATCTTCGGCCCCGTCATCACCGTCCAAACCTTCACCGACGAGGACGAAGCGGTCCGCTGGTCCAACGACATCGAGTACGGCCTGGCCTCATCGGTCTGGACGAAGGACCACGGGCGCGCCATGCGCGTCTCGCGCCGGCTGGACTTCGGCTGCGTCTGGGTCAACGCCCACATCCCCATCGTCGCCGAGATGCCCCACGGCGGGTTCAAGCACTCAGGCTACGGCAAGGACCTGTCCGTCTACGGCCTGGAGGACTACACCCGCATCAAGCACGTCATGCACAACATCGGCTTCTGAGCGCTTGCGCGAAGAACGGACAGCACAGCTAGGTCGTTGCGCGAAGAGACAAAGAGCAGCGTTGAAATCTTGGCCCGTCGCGCATCACCGGCCGCGTCCGCCCAGCCATAGCCTTGACGCATGAGCCACACCATCGCGGCCGAACTGGTCGCCAACGTCGGCATCGTTTCGGTCAAGCCCGGCGACGTCGTCGGTCCGTCCGACACTCTGGTGATCCTGGAGTCGATGAAGATGGAGATCCCGGTGCTGGCCGAGGTGGCCGGCACGGTCACCGAGGTCGCCGTGAACCCGGGCGACACGATTCGCGAGGGCGACGTCATCGCGATCATCGAGGAGAGCAAGTAAGTGAGCATCCAGCAGAAGCGCGTGCTGGCGACGGCGATCCCCGGGCCGCGCTCGGTCGAGCTGCACGCCCGCAAGACCGCCGCGGTCGCGTCCGGTGTCGGCACCACGCTGCCGGTGTACGTGCGCGAGGCCGGTGGCGGGATCGTCGTGGACGTCGACGGTAACCAGTTGATCGACTTCGGGTCCGGCATCGCGGTGACCTCGGTCGGCAACTCCGCGCCGCGCGTCGTCGAGGCGGTGCAGCGGCAGGTTGCCGACTTCACGCACACCTGCTTCATGGTCACGCCGTACGAGCAGTACGTCGCGGTCGCCGAGAAGCTGAACGAGCTGACCCCGGGTACGCACGAGAAGCGTTCGGCGCTGTTCAACTCCGGTGCCGAGGCGGTCGAGAACGCGGTCAAGATCGCGCGGCACGCGACCGGTCGGCAGGCGGTCGTCGCGTTCGATCACGCGTATCACGGCCGGACGAACCTGACGATGGCGCTGACCGCGAAGAACATGCCGTACAAGCAGGGCTTCGGTCCGTTCGCGTCGGAGATCTACCGGGTGCCGATGGCGTACCCGTACCGCTGGCCGACGGGTCCGGAGAACTGCGCCGACGAGGCGTTCACCGAGTTCGTGGAGCTGGTGCACGCGCAGGTCGGTGAGAGCAACACGGCGGCGGTGATTCTCGAGCCGATCCAGGGCGAGGGCGGCTTCATCGTCCCCGCCCCGGGCTTCCTCGCGCGCGTCGCGGAGTGGTGTCGCGAGCACGGGATCGTGTTCGTCGCCGACGAGATCCAGTCCGGCTTCTGCCGTACCGGCGACTGGTTCGCGTGCGAGCACGAGGGCGTCGTCCCGGACCTGATCACGACCGCGAAGGGCATCGCCGGTGGTCTGCCGCTGGCCGCGGTCACCGGACGGGCCGAGCTGATGGACGCGGTCCACGGCGGCGGGCTCGGCGGCACCTACGGTGGCAACCCGGTCGCGTGCGCGGCGGCGCTGGCGGCGATCGAGACGATGGCGGCCGACGACCTGTGCGGTGCCGCGCGGCGGATCGAGTCGGTGATGCGTCCGCGCCTGGAGCAGCTGGCCGGCAAGTTCGACGTGATCGGCGACGTCCGTGGCCGCGGCGCGATGCTGGCGATCGAGCTGGTCGACGGCGGCGGCAGCAAGGACCCGAACCCGGCGCTGACGGCGAAGGTCTCGATGGCCTGCCACGAGCAGGGACTGATCACGCTCACCTGCGGCACGTTCGGCAACGTGATCCGATTCCTGCCGCCGCTGGTCATCGGGGACGACCTGCTCAACGAGGGCCTGGACATCCTCGAAGGCGCACTCGCCGCGTCCGTCTGATCTCGCACACCCGCACTCGCGGGAAAAGGGTGTGTTCGCTGCCGGTATCCTGAAGGCTCCGCCAGCCGTGAGCTTTGGGAGTTCGTCGTGGGTCTCGTCGTGCAGAAGTACGGCGGCTCATCCGTCGCCGACGCCGAGCGCATCAAGCGGGTGGCCGAGCGCATCGTCGCGACGTCGCGCGAGGGCAACGAGGTCGTTGTCGTCGTCTCCGCGATGGGTGACACCACCGACGAGCTGATCGATCTCGCCCAGCAGATCGTGCCGGCTCCCGCGGGCCGCGAGTACGACATGCTGCTGACCGCGGGCGAGCGCATCTCGATGGCGCTGCTCGCGATGGCGATCAACTCCCTGGGCGGCAAGGCCGAGTCGTTCACCGGTTCGCAGGCGGGCGTGCTCACCACGTCCGTCCACGGCAAGGCGCGCATCGTCAACATCACGCCGGGCCGGGTGCGCAGCTCGCTCGATGCCGGCAACGTCGCGATCGTCGCCGGCTTCCAGGGTGTCAGCCCGGACACCAAGGACATCACCACGCTCGGCCGCGGCGGCTCGGACACCACCGCGGTCGCGCTCGCCGCCGCGATGGACGCGGACGTCTGCGAGATCTACACCGACGTGGACGGCGTGTTCAGCGCTGACCCGCGCATCGTGCCCAACGCCCGGCGGCTGGACACCGTCACCTACGAGGAGATGCTCGAACTGGCCGCGTGCGGGGCGAAGATCCTGCACCTGCGCAGCGTCGAGTACGGCCGCCGCTACGGCGTGCCGATCCACGTCCGCTCCTCGTTCTCGAACAAGCCCGGCACCGTCGTCGCCGGTCACATGGAGGATCTTGCAGTGGAAGACGCGATCATCAGCGGAGTTGCGCACGACCGCAGCGAGGTCAAGGTGACGGTGGTGGGCGTGCCGGACAAGCCCGGCGAGGCCGCCGCGATCTTCACCGAGCTGGCCACCGCGGAGATCAACCTGGACATGATCGTCCAGAACATCTCGACGGGTGGGACGGGTCGCACCGACGTGTCGTTCACCCTGCCCGCCACCGACGGGCCCACGGCCGTGGCCGCGCTGCGCAAGGTGCAGGATCGAGTGGGCTTCGAGAACGTCCTGTACGACGACCACATCGGCAAGCTGTCGCTCGTCGGCGCCGGCATGCGCTCGCACCCGGGCGTCTCGGCGAAGTTCTTCGCTGCGCTGGCCGAGGCCGGCATCAACGTCGAGATGATCTCCACCTCGGAGATCCGCATCTCGGTCGTGTGCCGGGACACCGACCTGGACGAGGCGGTGCGCGTGGTCCACGACGCGTTCGATCTCGGCTCCGACCAGGAAGAGGCCGTGGTCTACGGAGGTACCGGACGATGAAGGTAGGAATCGTCGGGGCGACGGGGCAGGTCGGCGGCGTGATGCGCCGCATCCTCGCCGAGCGCTCGTTCCCGGTGGACGAGATCCGGTTCTTCGCGTCGGCCCGCTCGGCCGGTTCGACGCTGCAGTGGGAGGGCATCGACGTCCGCGTCGAGGACGCCGCGGTGGCCGACCCGTCAGGGCTGGACGTGGCGCTGTTCTCGGCCGGTGGCGGGACGTCCCGCGAGTTGGCGCCGAAGTTCGCCGCTGCGGGCGTGACCGTGATCGACAACTCGTCGGCCTGGCGCATGGACCCGGACGTCCCGCTGGTCGTCGCGGAGGTCAACGGTGCCGAAATCGCCAACGCGCGTAAGGGAATCATCGCCAACCCGAACTGCACCACGATGGCCGCGATGCCGGTGCTCAAGCCGTTGCACGACGAGGCCGGCCTGACCCGGCTGGTCGTGTCGACGTACCAGGCGGTGTCCGGTGCGGGCCTGGCCGGTGTCGACGAGCTGGACAAGCAGGTGCACGCCGGTGTGGATCGTGCCAGCGAGTTCACGCACGACGGCTCGGCGGTGTCGCTGGGCGAGCCGGCGAAGTTCGCCCGCCCGATCGCGTTCAACGTGCTGCCGCTGGCCGGTTCGGTCGTCGACGACGGTTCGCTGGAGACCGACGAGGAGCAGAAGCTGCGCAACGAGTCGCGCAAGATCCTCGGCATCCCCGAGCTGCGCGTCGCCGGCACGTGCGTGCGCGTACCGGTCTTCACCGGCCATTCGCTGTCGATCAACGCGGAGTTCGCGCGCCCGATCTCCGTCGAGCGCGCCACCGCGTTGCTGGCCGGGACGCCGGGCGTCGAGCTGGCCGAGATCCCGACGCCGCTCGCCGCTGCCGGCAAGGATCCGTCCTACGTCGGGCGCATCCGGCAGGACCAGAGCGTCGACGGCGGACGCGGGCTGGTGCTGTTCGTGAGCAACGACAACCTGCGCAAGGGCGCTGCACTGAACGCCGTGCAGATCGCCGAACTGCTGGCCCAGCGGTCCTGACGAGAGGCCGGTACCGCGGAACGGTTCGGCTGGACAGCGTCGCTCGCTATGGAATGATTGCCGCTGCCCAGCCTGGCTGACCGTCTGGCGACGCCAGCTGCTCAGCCCGGAGGTGGCCAGGACATGATCGAGTTGCTGCGCGCCGCGGCCGCGAAGGATCCGGACCAGGTCGCCGTCGTGTCCGCGACCGGTCAGCTCAGCTACGCGCAGCTGGTCGCGCGGGCCGAGCAGACCGCCGCCGCCCTGCAGACGCGCGGCGTGACCCGGTTCGCCGCCCTCGACAGCGATCCGGCCGTTATCTGGACGCTGCTCGCGGCCGGCTCGCTCATCGGCGCAGAGTCGTGCATCTACCCGCCGGCCGCACCAGACGGCGACATCGCGACGTTCCGCGAGCGCTTCGGGCACGCGCTGCTGATCAGCTCCCGCGAGCTGCCCGGCCAGGCCGACCTGGTCCGTCCGGACGAGCTGCTCGCGGCCGAGCCGCTGGCCGCGGAGCCACCCTCCGGGCCGCGACCGTTGCTGATCCTGACCAGCGGCACCACGGGTCCGTCCAAGGCGGCGGTTCACGACTGGGCCCGCGTGCTGCGGATGGCCGACGGGGTACAGGCCACGCCGGAGCATCGATGGTTGCTCGCCTACGGGCTCAACCAGTTCGGCGGCCTGCAGATCCTGATCCACGTGGCTGCCGCGATGGCCACCCTCGTCGCGGGCCAGTCGTTCCGGCCGCGCGACGGGCTGGCAGCGATGCGCCGCTGGGACGTCACGCACGCGAGCGGCACACCCACGTTCTGGCGCTTCCTGCTCGCCGAGCTGCGCGGTGACGGCGGCCCGACGCCGACGCTGCGGCAGGTGTCGCTCAGCGGCGAGGCGGTCCCGGCGTCGCTGCTCGAGCAGCTGAAGCAGGCGTTCCCGCAGGCGCGGTTGTCGCAGATCTACGGCGCGACGGAGATGGGCCAGACGATCACGGTGCGGGACGGCCGGGCCGGGTTGCCGTTGAGCTTCCTGGAGGACGGCGAGGTCACTTTCAAGGTCGTCGACGGCGAGCTGTGGGTGCGCACGCGGTCGGCGATGCTCGGCTACTTCGGCGAGCGGTTCGAGACGTCCGACGCGGCCGACACGTGGCGACCGACCGGTGACCTCGTCGAGATCGTGGACGACCGCATCCAGTTCCGCGGCCGGAAGACGGACGTGATCAACGTCGGTGGCGTCAAGATCCACCCGCTGCCGATCGAGGAGCTCGTCTGCCGGGTGGACGGCGTCGCGCTAGCCCGGGTGTTCGGCCGGCCGAACGCGATGGTCGGCCACATCGTCGCGCTCGAGGTGGTTCCGCAGCCCGGCGCGGACGAGGACGAGCTGCGCGCCGCGATCCGCACCGCGTGCGCCGACCTGCCGCCGGCAGCGCGCCCGCGCAGCATCAAGATCGTCCCGAGCCTGGAGACGCCGGGCAACAAGGTGATCAGAGGAGTCGAGCAGTGACGCAGCCCGCGGCCCGCGTGGTCGTCATCACCGGGGGAAGCCGCGGCCTGGGCGCCGGAATCGTCCAGTCGTTCCTCGACTCCGGAGACCGCGTCGCGACGTGCGCGCGCTCGCGCACCACGCAGATCGACAAGTGGCTCGACGACCCGGCGACCGCAGATCGGTTCCTCTTCCACGAGGTCGACCTGAGCGACCGGCCGGCCACGGCCGCGTTCGTCAAGGACGTCGTCGAGCGCTGGGGCGGCGTGGACGTGCTGGTCAACAACGCCGGCGTGGCGCGGGACGGCGTGCTGGCAACGGCGTCCGACGACGACGTCGATGTCGTCGTGGACCTGAACCTGAAGGGCACGCTCTACATCACGAAGCTGGTCTGCCGACGCATGCTCGCGCGCGGGCACGGGCACATCGTGAACATTTCGTCGATCGTCGGCATCTCCGGTTACCGGGGACTGGCTGTGTACAGCGCGACGAAGGCGGCGCTGGACGGAATGACGCGTGCGCTGTCGCGTGAACTCGGTTCGCGCGGCATCACCGTCAACTCGGTGGCGCCGGGCTACCTGCGCACCGAGATGTCGCACGGGTTGGACGACGCGCAGCTGGGCCAGATCGTGCGCCGCACCCCGGCCGGCCGGCTGGGCGAGCCCGCCGACATCGCGCGGGTCGTGCAGTTCCTGGCCGCGCCCGAGAACGACTACCTGACCGGGCAGGTCATCGTCGTCGACGGCGGGCTCACGGCCTGACGCGTCCTGCCGCGGCGCAAGCGCGGCGGCCGGCGGTCTCAGGCTGCGGAGAGCGCCTTGTAGAACTCGAAGATCTCGCCAACCGTCTCGGGCAGGCTGTCACCGGCGGCGAAGGGGTCGGTGCCGAACTCGTCCTCGAGCAGCGCGGACAGCTCGGCGGCCTCCAGCGAGTCCAGCTCGAGGCCTTCGCTGTAGAGACCCAGGTCGTCGGTCAGCTCCTCCGGTGCCTTGCCCACGCGATCGAGGAACTCGACGATGATCTCCCGCACTCTGCTCAGATCCGCGCTCACAACGCTGCCTTCCGCTCCTGGGCCGGTTCCGGCGCGACGAGGTCTGCACCGTGCTGAATATGACGCTGACCGAGTATGACCGAGTCGCCACGTGAGTGCATCCCGACGGTCAGTCGATCTCGTTCCACTCGAACGGCTCCATGTCGCGCAGGACGCGGCGCCGCCGGTTGCGCGGCAGGTGGTCGATGAACAGCGTCCCCTGCAAATGGTCTGTCTCGTGCTGGAGGCAGCGCGCGAAGAATCCTGTGCCGCTCACCTCGATGGGCGCGCCGGTCTTGTCGACGCCGCGGACCGTGGCGGACGAGGCCCGCGCGAGCTCGTGGTACGGGCCGGGCACCGACAGGCAACCCTCCTCGCTGACCTCCGGCTCGCCCGAGGTCGTGATCGACGGGTTCACGACGTGGCCGACCTGGTGCACTCCGTCCGCGTCCGGGCAGTCGTAGACGAATACCGCGAGGTCGACGCCGATCTGCGGCGCGGCGAGGCCGACCCCCTCGGCCACCGCCAGCGACGCGAACATGTCGTCGACCAGCTGGGCCAGTTCGTCGTCGAACGCCGTGACCTGGCGGCACGGCGCGTGCAGGACGGGATCGCCTGCGACCCTGATTTTGCGTGGATTCCCGGTCACAGCCCGCGAGCCTATCGACCTCGCGAAATTGGCCGGACAGGAGCGCAACCTGTTCTAGCCTGCCTCGTTAGCCATGTCATGCGGGTGCACGTTCACGACTACAGCGGCCACCCGTTCCAGGTTCAGCTCTCGCGGCAGCTCGCGGCCCAGGGTCACGAGGTGGTGCACGGGTACTGCACGCAGTACGTGACCGGGCGGGGCTTGCTGGAACGGGCTCCCGGGGATCCGCGGACCCTCGAGTTCGCGCCGCTGTCCGCCGGGGTGCCGCTGGTGAAGTACGCGCCGGTCGCCCGGACCCGCTTCGAGCTCAGCTATGCAGCCGCCTGGCAGCGCCAGCTGGACGCGGACCAGTTCGACGTCGTCGTCGCCTGCAACGTCCCGCTGTTCGCGCTGGCGAGGATGCGGCAGTACTTCGCGGCCAGAGACCAGCGGTGGGTGCTGTGGCACCAGGACATCTACAGCCTCGCCCTCGCCGCGGAGGCACGCAGCCGGCTCCCGCGCCCCGCGGCGGCCGCCGTATCGACGGCGGTCCAGCGGTTGGAGGCCGCTCAGGTCCGTTCCGCCGATGCGGTCGTGGCGATCGGTGATGGCTTCGTCCGCCAGTACGGCGAGTGGGGTCAGCGGTCCGACCACGTGCAGGTGATCCCGAACTGGGCGCCGCTGGACCACATCCGGCCGGGCCGGCGCGACAACGAGTGGGCCGCCAGGCACCAGTTGCCGTCCGAGCCGGTGCGGCTGCTCTACGCGGGCACCCTCGGGCGCAAGCACAACCCGCTGCTGCTGCTGGACGTGCTGGACGCGGTCCGCGCACGCGGCGTCGAGGCCGTCCTCACCGTGGTCAGCGAGGGCATCGGGGCCGACGACCTGGCGGCAGCGGCCGGTGACCGCCCGGACGTGCGCATCCTGGGCTACCAGTCCGCCGAAGACCTGCCGGACATGCTGGCGAGCGCGGACGCGGTCATCGCGTTGCTGGAACCGCACGCGGCGGCGTTCTGCGTCCCGAGCAAGGTGCTGAGCTACCTGTCCGCGGGCCGTCCGATCGTGGCGTTGGTGCCCGAAGGCAATCCCGCCGCCGACGATGTCGCGGTGGCCGGTGGGTTCGTCGGCGCGCCGACCCGCGAGGGTGCCCGGGCCGCCGGTGAATGGGTGGCCAACCTGGGCCGTGACCCGGAGGGGCTCGCGGTGCTCGGCAAGCGTGCTCGTGCCCTGGCCGAGGAGCGGTTCGACATCGAGCGGATCGGCGCGCAGTTCGAGGGCCTGCTGCACCGGGTCGTGACCGGTCGCGATGCTCCGGTCGCGGTACGGCGCCGTCACGTGAGCCTGGAGCGTGCCGGGTCGCGGGAGCACGCGGTTTCCGCGGGTTCACGCCTCCCCGGCGCGCGGTGACGCCGTCGTCGACCGCCCCGCGCACTCGGAGCGATGGGGGGTGGCCGTGTCGCGGCGATCACGTCCGCTGACCGTCTCGGAGCGGTACTACGCGTTCCTGGACAGCGTCACGCCGATGAGCATCGTCGTCGTGGCCGACTTCGACAGGTGCCTTCCGGTCGAACACGTGGCACGGTGCTGGGAGCAGTTCATCGAGACGCGGTGTCTGCCGAGGCTGCGCGTCGGTGGCGACCTGACCCTGTACGACGCGCCGGCGGACAACGACTTCCAGGCACGCGAGGGCGCGGCGACCGGCTGGGACGCCGCGATCGGGGCCGACCTGCGCGAGCCGTTCGGACTGGACCGCGCGATGCGGTGCCGGTACCTGCCGAGCCCCGCTGAGGACCAGGACCGCCTGTGCCTCGTCGTGCACCACGCCGTGACCGACGGGCGGGGCGCGATGGCCGAGATGCAGGCGCTGCTCAGGCTGCTGGACGGTCAGTCCGTACCGGCGCAGCCCGACCTGCCGAGTCCGCCGCTGCTGCGCGAGCTGCCGTGGCAGACGGACCGGCAGGAGTTCATCGCACTGCTGCGGAAGATCCGGGAGCTCAACGACGACGCCGGGCAGCCGCAGCCGCAAGAGTGGAAGCAGCCGAGCGTGTTCGACCGGGTGCCGCGGTTCCAGACGTTGGTCCTCGAACCGGACGTGACGCAGGCGCTGCTGGCACGCGTCAAGCGCGAGGGCGCGAGCGTCTACTCGGCGACCGCGGCAGCGTGGCTGTGCAGTGTCGCGGAAACCGTTCTCGGCGAGGGCGAGTCGACGCTGCAGCTGGCGACGTCCGTCGATCTGGCCGCGACGCCCGCCGACCCGGCGGCCGCACGCTCGGCAGTCGTCGGGATCATCGCGCGGCGTTACCGTGTGGATCCGGCTGACCCATGGCCGTTGGCCCGCCGGATCCGCGCCGCGATGACCGAGGCGGTGGATGCCGGCGAGGGCGAGTTGTTCTTCGAGCTGGCCCGGGTGCAGGCGTACGCCGACGTCGAGGCGGGTGCGCGCACGACGGCGCGGGCGCTGGCCAGCGCTCCACCTGCCGTGAGCGTCACGAACATGGGCTACGTCGACGCGGACGGCGACCCGTCCTGGGTGCGGACGCTGTACGCCAACCTGCCGACCGCGCCGAACCAGCTGGTGTCCGCACCGGGGCTCACCTATCGCGACCGGATCGTGCACAGCATCTCGACCGCCGACCTGCAGCTCGCGCCACACCTGGCCGAGGCGCTGGTCGACTCGTACCGCGCCCGAATCCGGGACCTGGCGAACGTCTGATCGGCGGAAGGTCGACTGCCATGACGCGAATCCGTCTGCTCCGCAAGCCGTACGCGGTCATCGCGGTCGGCGCGGCACTGCTCTGTTACGTATTGGTGATGGTGCTGTGGGTCGGTGGGTCGCCCGCCGGGCCGCCCGACTCCTTCAACGCGAACGGCGCGCCGCCGACGAACCTGTCGACGCCTCCACCGGCATCGCCGGCGAAAGCGTCCGCCTCGCCGCCGTCCCGCACGCCCGCGCGACCGGGGCTGACGGGCCTGCTGCCGAAGCAGTTGGCGCAGGCCTTCCCCGCGTCGTCCACCGACGCCGACCACAGCGGCCTGCCGATCCGGTCCGTCCGGATCGAGGTCACCTCGGACGCGGTGATCGCCGGCATCGGCTACCTCATCGCGAACGGCAAGCCGCCGAGCTACGACGGGTACTGGTTCAAGTCGCCGTTCATCGTCAACACGGTGGCGCGCAGCGGCGGGCTGACCTCGTTCGTCGCGGCGCAAGCCGGGCCGACCGCGTCCAGGATCACCTGCACGCTCATCGTGGACGGCAAGCTGGCGATGCGCCGGACGGCACATGGGCCCCACAAGGTCGTGACGTGTCTGGGCTGATCACGGCCCGGCACGGTGCGCGGACGCGGCTGCTACTTGCGCCGCGCGTAAATCACGAGCGTCATCTGCATCGCCTTCGGCAGCCGCGGTTCGACGACCATGATCGACTTCGCCAGCTTCGGCCAGCGCAGGAAGTACTGCTCCTGTCCGGCGCGGTGCAGCGCCTTCCACTCGAAGTCGCGGTCCAGCAGGCGGTGCAGCGACCGCTCGGAGTTCATCAGGTAGCGCGTCGGGAAGACGTCCTTCTCGAGCCGGTTCGGCTGCAGCACGGACAGCCACCGGCTGTGCTTCTCGTTCGGCACCGTCCGCGCGACCATCGACAGCGGGGAGTGCCGGCTGATGGTGCGGGCCACGAATGCACCGCCGGGCCGCAGCGTGCGGGTCAGCTCGCGCACGAATGCTTCCGGATCGTCGACGTGCTCGAGGACGAAATCGCTGACGGCCAGGTCGACGCTCGCGTCCTCGACCGGCCACCGGCCGGAGTCGTCGATGAGGCGGAACTCGTCCAGCAGCGGGTTCTCGGCGCCGACCGGGTCGACGTCGATGCCGATCACCCGGCGACCGGTACCGCGCAGGTCGTGGAAGATCCGGTCGTTGGCCTCGTCGGCCATGCTGCCGCGCCCGCAGCCGACGTCCAGGACGACGCTCGCCCGCGCGGCCAGGGCCTGCGCGACACCCAGGAACGGCACGACGCTGTCCCAGCCGGATTTCTTGAAGTCGAAGACTTCGTCCCATCCGAGCACCTGGGCCATCGATTCCCCCATCGGTTCGTGAGGCGCTGTGGCCGCGTGTCGGCCGATGGCGTGGACGATACCGATCCGGCGGCTGGTTGTATTGCCGAATGAAGCTGGTGGTGGACGCCGTTGGCGTGCGGCCCGGCAGCGCCGCGATCGTTCTCGAGGGCCTGCTCCGTGGCTGGGTGCAGGTCGCGCCGGAGGACGAGATCGTGGCGCTGACCGATGGCCCGCCCGCGTTCGACGTCCCCGCCGGCGTGACCGTGCAGCGGCTCGTGGACGACCGCGCGGGCCTGCGCGCGCGG
>DASRSS010000087.1:0-2870 GCA_035656335.1 Jatrophihabitantaceae bacterium
GGTGAGCCGGCGGCGGGCGCGGTCACGCTGCTGCTCGACCTGCTCGCCCTCACCGGACAGCCGCGCGTGCACGACGCGGCGCATCCGCTCCGGCAGGCCCGCCATCAGCTCGGCCTCGCGGTCGAGCCGGCGGTGCACGCAGTCGCGGGCGCGGCGCCGCAGCTGCGCGATCTGCTCCTGCTCCTCGCCGAGGTCCGGGACGATCCGCTTGGCGGCGTCGGTCGGGGTGGACGCGGCCAGGTCGGCGACGTGGTCGAGCAGCGGCACGTCGCTCTCGTGCCCGATCGCGCTCACCACCGGCGTGCGCGCGCCGGCGACCGCGCGCACCAGCGTCTCGTTGCTGAACGGCAGCAGGTCCTCGACGCTGCCGCCGCCGCGGGCGATCACGACGACGTCCACCTCGGGGTCGGCGTCCAGGCGCTGCAGCGCGGCGACGATCTCGGGAACGGCCGACGGGCCCTGGGTGGCGACGTTCTCGATGCGGAACCGCGCTCCCGGCAGCCGGCGGCGGGCGTTCTCGACCACGTCGCGTTCGGCCGCGCTGGCGCGTCCGGTGATCAGGCCGACGGTGCGCGGCAGGAACGGCAGCGGCCGCTTGCGCTCGCGCGCGAACAGGCCCTCGGACGCGAGCAGCTTCCGCAGCCGCTCCAGCTGGGCGAGCAGCTCACCGAGGCCGACCTGGCGGATCTCCAGCGCGCGCAGGCTCAGCGTGCCCCGCTCGAGCCAGAAGTCCGGACGGGCGCGGACCAGGATCCGCGCGCCCTCGGCCACGTCGTCCGGCAGCACGCCCCGCGGGCTGGTCACCGACAGGGAGATGTTCGCGTCCGGGTCGCGCAACGTCAGGAACTGCGTCGGCATGCCGGGACGGCGGGTCAGCTGGGCGACCTGACCGTCCACCCACACCTCGCCCAGCCGGGCGATCCACTCGCCGATCTTCCCGGCGACGACGCGCACCGGCCACGGCGATTCCGGCGTGCTCGCGGCGGCCACCGGTCAGTCGTCTCCGACGATGTCGAACTTCGAGCGGCCGGGCGACCCGGTCGGCCGGGCCGGCCCGCTCGGGTCCGTCGGCGCGGGGTCGTCGAACGTCGCCCACTCCGGCGGCTCGTCGGTCGTCTCGCGGTGGTTGAGGATCTCGTCGCCGCGGGCGGCGAGCATCGCGTACCGCTGCTGCGCGCGCAGCGACAGTTGTAGCGCGGTGCTCACCGCGAGCATCGGCAACTCGAGCGCCTTGTTGGGCAGCGTCGACGGAAGGGAGCGCGCCTGTTCGGCGGCTTCGGCAGCCAGGCCGATCGCGGCGCGGAGCGGGGAGGGCAGCTGTGGCATGACTCAAGCCTGCCGCATCCGGGCGGTCCGTACCATGGCAGGCATGAGCTCGCGCGAAACCGGCCAGCAGTCCGCCGCACCCGGCGTACCGGGTCCGCGCGGGACGGTTCTGCTCGCCAAGCCCCGCGGCTACTGCGCCGGCGTCGACCGTGCCGTGCAGACCGTCGAGCGGGCGCTGGAGCACTACGGCGCGCCGGTGTACGTGCGCAAGCAGATCGTGCACAACCTGCACGTGGTCAAGACGCTCGAGGCCAAGGGCGCGATCTTCGTCGAGGAGAACGAGGAGGTGCCCGAGGGCGCCGTCGTGGTGTTCTCGGCGCACGGTGTCGCGCCGGAGGTGCACGAGCAGGCCGCGGCCCGGCAGCTGCGGACGATCGACGCGACCTGCCCGCTGGTGACCAAGGTGCACCACGAGGTGCGCCGGTTCGCCAAGGACGACTACGACATCCTGCTGATCGGCCACGAGGGCCACGAGGAGGTCGTCGGCACCAGCGGCGAGGCGCCGAAGAACGTGATCCTGGTCGACGGCCCCGAGGACGCCGCGCGCGTGCAGGTGCGCGACCCGGAGAAGGTCGTCTGGCTGTCGCAGACCACGCTGTCGGTCGACGAGACGCTGCAGACCGTGGCCGCGCTGCGCGAGCGCTTCCCGATGCTGCAGTCGCCGCCGTCGGACGACATCTGCTACGCGACGCAGAACCGGCAGGCCGCGGTCAAGACCATCGCGCCGCAGGTGGACCTGTTCCTCGTCGTCGGCTCGCCCAACTCGTCCAACTCGGTGCGGATGGTCGAGGTCGCGCTCGCCTGTGGCGCCCCCGCGGCGCACCTGGTCGAGAACGCCGACGCGGTCGACGCGTCGTGGCTGGACGGTGTGCGCACCGTCGGGCTGTCGTCCGGCGCGTCCGTGCCCGAGATCCTGGTGCGGGACGTGGCGCAGTGGCTCGCCTCGCAGGGCTTCGACGACCTGCGCGAGATCAACGAGGTGGACGAGCGGCTGACGTTCGCGCTGCCGCAGGAGCTGCGCCGCGACCTGCGGGCCGCCGCGTCCGAGGGCTGACCGCGCGCTGAGCTGCCCCGACGGTCAGCGGCGGCTGAGCATCCGGATGCCGGCGATGATCAGCACCGCGGCGGTCGCGCCGGCGATCGCCGGGAAGCCGTAGACCAGCCAGTTGGCGGCCGCGTCGTAGAGCGCCTTGTGGTCGCTCAGCCCGCTGGAGCGGATGTAGAGCATCGCGCCGGAGGCGACCGAGTAGACGATCGGTGGCGCGATCACGATCGGGAACATGCCCGACCGGCGGACCAGCAGGATCGCCACGATCGCCGCGATGATGATGCCGATGTTGAAGCCGCCGCGGACCTGCGTGCCGCTGAGCGAGTCGATCAAACCGCCGATGCCGGCAATGACGAGCAGGACGACCAGGGCGGCCCAGCTGGCCAGCCCGCGTTCGCGGGGCCGCGGGTCCATGTCCCGCGGCAGCGGCGGCAGGGTGCTGGTGCTGCCGGGCATGACCGGGGCGCGTCGCTGCGCCTGCCGGGACGAGCGGTCC
>DASRSS010000088.1:0-17246 GCA_035656335.1 Jatrophihabitantaceae bacterium
GGCGTTCTGTTCCGATCTTGCCCAGGTCGACCGCGCCAGCGCGTCCGAGCCGGAGCGGGTGACGCCGTCGCTGCGGGCGGGCAGCTGGCCGCCGGCGACCGCCCGGCGGACGGTCGCGGGCAGCGCGCCGGTTCCGGGGTCGACGGCGCCGAGCACAACCGCGCCGGCCAAGCCGCCGGTCGTGGTCCGTTCCCGCGCGAAGCCGGTCGAGTACCACAAGCCGGTGTTCGACCTGCACGACTACGTGCACATGACGCCGCACGCCCACCGGTTCCCGGCTGACTCGATCATGCTGACGATCGACGACGGCCCGGATCCGGAGTGGACGCCCAAGATCCTGCGCCTGCTGGAGAAGCACCACGTTCAGGCGACGTTCTGCATGATCGGGTGCGAGGTCAAGGCGGCGCCGAAGCTCGCCAAGGCCGTGGTCACGCAGGGCCACCACTTGGCCAACCACACGTTCACGCACCCGCTGTCGTTGCCGGGCCTGCCGCTGCACCGGATCCGCCGCGAGATCGACCGCACCCAGGACGCGATCGTCACCGCGACCGGGGTGGCGCCGCACCTGTTCCGCTCGCCGGGCGGCAACTGGGGGCCGCACATCTACCGCGAGCTCGGGCCGCACGGGCTCGTCCCGCTCGACTGGGACGTCGACCCGCGCGACTGGGCACGTCCGGGCACGTCGTGGATCGAGAACGCGATGCTCGCCGCGGGGCCGGGCGACATCATCCTGTGCCACGACGGCGGCGGTGACCGGTCGGAGACCTATGCGGCGCTGAAGACGGTGATCCCGCAGTTGCGGGCGCGCGGCCTGAACTTCGTGACGCTTCCCGCATCCAATGGGGTGGGCGCGCGAACCTGATCGCCGGAGTGGGGGAGACTGGTGACATGCCTGATCTGTCCCCGGAGGCCAAGGCCCGGGCCGTGCGCACCATCGACGTGGCGGCCGTGTTCGCCGACAACGCCGAGATCATCGTCGAGGCGCTGCCGGATCTGCCCGAAGGCCACGTGCTGGTCGCGCTCGTCGACGCCGAGCACGCCTTCACCGGGACGCATCACGTCGAGAAGGTGAACCTGGTCGAGCGCATCCCGCAGATCGAGGGCGACGGCTGGGCGATGGTGTTCTCGCCCGGCGCGAGCGTGGCGGACGTGCGGCGCCGGACCGCGGAGATGGCCGACATCGCCCGCGCCCGGATCGCCGCGATCGACCGGATCCTCGCCCGGCGCGCGGGTTCCTAGTCCTTGATCTCGCAGAGGACGGTGCCGGACGTGACGACGGCGCCGACCTCGGCGGACAGTCCGCTGATCGTGCCCGCCTTGTGCGCGTTCAGCGGCTGCTCCATCTTCATCGCCTCCAGCACAACGATCATCTGGCCGGCCTCGACGACGTCCCCGTCGGCGACCGCGACCTTGACGATGGTGCCCTGCATGGGGGCGGTCAGCGAGTCGCCGGACGCGGCGGAGCCGGACTTCTTGCCGGCGGAGCGCTTCGGGGCGGCCTTCTTCGCGCCGCCCGCGGACACCGTGCCGCCGAAGCTCGCCGGCAGCGAGACCTCCAGCCGCTTGCCGCCGACCTCGACGACGATCGTCTCCCGGGGCTCCGCCTCGCCGTCACCGTCCGCCGCGCCGCTGAACGGCGGGATCTGGTTGTCGAACTCGGTCTCGATCCAGCGCGTGAAGATCGTGAACGGGGTGTCGTCGTCCGTCGCGAACGCCGGGTCCCGCACGACCGCGCGGTGGAACGGCAGCGCGGTGGCCATGCCCTCGACGACGAACTCGTCGAGCGCGCGACGAGCCCGCTCGAGCGCCTCGGCGCGGTTCTCGCCGGTGACGATCAGCTTCGCCAGCAGCGAGTCGAACGCGCCGCCGATGACCGAGTTCGGTCCGATGCCGGAATCGACGCGCACGCCCGGCCCGGCCGGCTCGCGGTAGGTGGTGACGGTGCCCGGTGCGGGCAGGAAGTTGCGTCCCGGGTCCTCGCCGTTGATGCGGAACTCGAACGCGTGCCCGCGCGGCGTCGGGTCCTCGGTAAAGCGCAACACCTCGCCCTCGGCGATACGGAACTGCTCGCGGACGAGGTCGATGCCGCTGGTCTCCTCGGTGACCGGGTGCTCGACCTGCAGCCGGGTGTTCACCTCGAGGAAGCTGATCACGCCGTCGGATCCGACGAGGTATTCGACCGTGCCGGCCCCGTGGTACTTCGCCTCGCGGCAGATCGCCTTGGCGCTCTCGTGGATGCGCGCGCGCTGCTCGTCGGTCAGGAACGGCGCGGGCGCCTCCTCGACGAGCTTCTGGTTGCGGCGCTGCAGCGAGCAGTCACGCGTGCCGACCACGATCACGTTGCCGTGCTGGTCGGCCAGCACCTGCGCCTCAACGTGCCGCGACCGGTCGAGGTAGCGCTCGACGAAGCATTCGCCGCGGCCGAACGCGGAGATCGCCTCGCGTACCGCGGACTCGTACAGCTCGGCGACCTCGGACATCTCGCGGGCGATCTTCATGCCGCGCCCGCCACCGCCGTAGACGGCCTTGATCGCGATCGGCAGGCCGTGCTCCTGCGCGAAGGCGATGACCTCGTCCGCACCGGACACCGGGTCCTTGGTGCCGGCGACCAGCGGCGCACCGGCCCGCTCGGCGATGTGCCGGGCGACGGCCTTGTCACCCAGATCGCGGATCGACTGCGGCGACGGGCCGATCCAGGTGAGGCCGGCGTCCAGCACGGCCTGCGCGAAGTCCGCGTTCTCGGACAGGAAGCCGTAGCCCGGGTGGACGGCGTCCGCACCGGAGCGCTTCGCCGCGTCGATCACCTTCTCGATGACCAGGTACGAGTCGCCCGGGGTGTTGCCGCCGAGAGCGAACGCCTCGTCGGCCATCTGGACGTGCAGCGCGTCGCGGTCCGGTTCGGCGTAGATGGCGACCGATGCGTACCCGGCGTCCTTGCACGCGCGGATCACCCGTACTGCGATCTCGCCGCGGTTGGCGATGAGCACTTTCTGCACCGTCTGGCCTCCTGATGGTGGCGAGCCGGCCCGCCGAGAGCGCCGACCCACCCAGCGAAGTGGGAGTAGCCGCAGACTACCCGGGAGCTATCGGCGCTATCGACGGTATGTGGGGCTTCTCGCGCCGCTACTTCCAGACCCGGACGTAGTCCACCTGCGTCACCGCGGGGAAGACGGTCGATGCGTTGGGCGCCGGTGAGAAGCTGCCGTCATCGACCATCGACTGCAGGATCATGAAGAAGGGCTGGTCGAACGGGGTCGAGTTCGCGTAGCCGGGCAGCGCCGTCCAGTTGGCGAAGGTGGAGCACTTGAGGCCGTCGAAGTAGAACGAGATCTGCTTCCCGGCGGTCCACTCGATCGCGTAGGTGTGGAAGCCGGCAGCCCAGTTCGCCACGGTGCACCCGTTGACCGAGCCCACGTCGCTCGGCGTGCTGGCGCCGTTGAGATGCGTGTTCCCGAACACGGTGTTCGGCAGCGCCCCGTAGGTCTCGGCAGCGTCGATCTCGGCGTGACCGGGGTAGATCTGCGTGCCGTTCTGGGGCATCAGCCAGAACGCGTTGTGCAGCCCGGTTCCGCCCGCGAACTTGATGCGTGCCTCGAACAGACCGCCGTCCTGGCTGAACTTGTTCTGCGTGTGCAGGACCGCGCCGCCGTATTGCGCGTTCTGCCAACCCAGCGCCGTCCAGCACCGCTGCGGGCTGGCCAGCTTGGTGACCGCGAGATCGAGGAAGCCGCCGCTGACCTGGACGTGGCTGGGGTCGTCGTAGTAGCAGGTGCTGGGATTGCTGTTGTAGTTGTAGCCGTTCCAGGCGGTCCATTTCGTCGTGTCGAGGCTGGAGCCGCTGAACTCGTCGTCGAAGGTGCAGGTCCAGCGCGTGCCGTCGGCCTCGGCGGGAGCCGCGCCGCCGCACGAGGCGCCGGTGCTCGAGGCGCCGGCGCTCGACGTGTCGCTCGCTCCGGCGCTGGTACCGGTGTCGCTGCCGGGCGCGGTGGTGCCGCCGGTGGGCATGCCGGCGTCCGAGCCGCTGCCGGTCGTCGGGGCGCTCGTGGGCGCGCCGGACGTGCTGCCCGTGCTGCCGCCGCTGGTCGGCGGGGTGGACGTCGTCCCGCCGCCGGCACGCCCGGCCAGCGTCTCCGCGGCCAGTTCGGCCTGGGCATTCGCCCGAGCCCGCGCCTTCAGCCGGGCGCTGGCGACGGCCCGGTGGGCGGCGAGCGCGACCGCGATCTTGCGGGCGCGAGCCTTGGCGCGGGCGACGGCCCGGTGCTGGGCCTGGACCCGGGCCGCGCTCTGGCTCGCGGCGGTCACGGTGGCGCGTCCGGTGGCCTTCGCGGTCGCGTGGCCGACCGCCTTCGCGGTGCTGGTGATGGCGACGGTGCGGCCGCGGACGGTCGCGTACGCCGTCACGGTCGCGGCGCGGGCCACGCTCGCGTGCACCTGCCGGGTGACGGCGCGGTGCACGGTGTGCCGGGTGCTCGCGCTGGCGCTGCTGGACAGCGCGCCGAGTGTGACCACGGTCAGCACGACGGTCAGCAGGGCGCCGGCGGTGTGCCGAGCACGGCTTGCTACTGGGCGCGGCGCAGGGGGCCGCGTCGAGTTGGTCATAAAGATGCCTCGGAGAGCTAGCGTTGTTGCCGCGCGTTCCTCGGAACACCGCAGCGCGTGGGCTTCCCCCGCCGGCACAGACTACTTAAAACGGTCATTTCAGGACAGTCCACCCCAGGGCTATCCGCTGACAAGATCGGCAGTGCGCGCCCGGACTTGAGCGGCTACTGCAACTCCGCCAGTCGATCGCGGCACTGGGCCGACACCTCGTCGATCTCGCGCAGGGTGCGGCGCAGGTCGGCCTCGCGGGCGCGCAGATCCGCGCCGATCTCGGCCAGTCGATCCAGCAAGGTCTGCAGCTGGCGGCGCTCGGAGCTGGCGGCGCCGTCGTACATGTCCACGATCTCGCGGCACTCGCCGAGCGTCATGCCGAAGCGCCGGCCCCGGATGATCAGCCGTAGCCGGGCCCGGTCGCGCGCGCGGTAGCGGCGGCTGGTGCCCTGCCGTTCCGGGGCGATCAGCCCCTCGGCCTCGTAGAAGCGCAGCGTCCGGGTGGTGACGCCGAGTTCGTCGGCGAGCTCGCGGACCGTCCAGGTCCGTTCGCCGCCGCCCGCCGCGTCCCGCGCTTCCGTCGTCGTCCCCACCGCGTTATGGTTGCCTGACGTTGACGTTAACGTCAAGCTGCGCACGTCCAGGAGGAGCGTTCCCGTATGACCTTCGAGTTGTCCGCCGAGCACGAGTCCTTCCGCGCGGTCGTCCGCGACTTCGCCGAACGCGAGCTCGCGCCGCACGTCGCGCAGTGGGACCGCGAGCACCACTTCCCGGTCGAGGTGGTGCACGCGATGGGCGAGCTCGGGCTGTTCGGGCTGGTCGTGCCGGAGGCGTACGGCGGCTCGGGCGGGGACTTCACGTCGCTGTGCGTCGCGATCGAGGAGATCGGCCGGGTCGACCAGTCGATCGGCATCACCCTCGAGGCGGGGGTCGGGCTGGGCATCAACCCGATCCTGAGCTACGGGACCGAGGAGCAGAAGCAGCGCTGGCTGCCCGACCTGGTCAGCGGCCGCTGTCTGGCCGCGTTCGGCCTCACCGAGCCCGAGGCGGGCTCCGACGCCGGCGCCACGAAGACGCGCGCGGTCCAGGACGGCGGCGACTGGGTGATCAACGGCGCGAAGTCGTTCATCACCAACTCCGGCACCTCGATCACGTCCGTGGTCACCGTGACCGCGAAGACCGGCGACCGCGAGATCTCGACGATCATGATCCCGAGCGGCACGCCGGGCTTCGTCGTCGAGCCGGCCTACGAGAAGCTCGGCTGGCACATCTCCGACACGCACGGCCTCGCCTTCAACGACTGCCGGGTGCCGGCCGACAACCTGCTCGGCACGCGTGGCAAGGGCTTCGCGCAGTTCCTCGCGGTGCTGGACGACGGGCGCATCGCGATCGCCGCCCTCGCGGTCGGCCTGGCGCAGGCGTGCCTGGACCACTCCGTGCGGTACGCGTCCGAGCGGCACACGTTCGGCGAGCCGATCGCGTCGCGGCAGGCGGTCGCGTTCTCGCTCTCGGACCTTGCGGTGTCCGTCGAGTCGGCGAGGCTGCTCACCTACAAGGCCGCGGCGCTCAAGGACGCCGGCCGGCCCGCGTCCGAGGTCAAGCAGGCGGCGGCAATCGCGAAGCTGTACGCCACCGAGGCCGCCGTCACCGCCACCCGCACGGCGACGCAGGTGTTCGGCGGCAACGGGTTCATGGAGGAGTTCCCGGTCGCCCGCTTCTACCGCGACGCCAAGATACTCGAGATCGGCGAGGGGACGTCCGAGGTGCAGCGCCTGGTGATCGCCCGCGGCCTGGGGCTGCCGGTCACATGAGCAGTGACGAGCAGATCCGGGCCGCGCGCGCGGCGACGCAGGCCCCGCCGGAGAAGGCCGCCGCGAAGCTGGCCGCGCAGGGCAAGCTGTGCGTGCGTGAGCGGATCACGCTGCTGCTCGACGAGGGCACGTTCGTCGAGGACGGCCAGCTGGCGAACGCGCTCGGCTCGGGCCTGCCCGCCGACGGCGTGGTCACCGGCCAGGGCCTGGTGGACGGACGCCCCGTGCTGGTCGTGGCGAACGACCCGACCGTCAAGGCCGGCTCCTGGGGCGCGCGCACCGTCGAGAAGATCATCCGGGTCACCGAGCGCGCGCTCACCGAGGAGCTGCCGATCTTCTGGCTGATCGACTCGGCCGGCGCCCGGATCACCGACCAGGTGGCGCTGTTCCCGGGGCGGCGCGGCGCGGGCCGCATCTTCCACAACCAGGTGGCGCTGTCCGGCAAGGTGCCCCAGATCTGCTGCCTGTTCGGCCCGTCGGCGGCGGGCGGCGCCTACATCCCGGCGTTCTGCGACATCGTGATCATGGTCGAGGGCAACGCGTCGATGTACCTCGGCTCGCCGCGCATGGCCGAGATGGTCGTCGGCGAGAAGGTCACGCTGGAGCAGATGGGCGGTGCGCGCATGCACGCCTCGGTCTCCGGCTGCGGGGACAACCTCGCCACCGACGACGCGGACGCGATCGAGCAGGCCAAGCTGTTCTTCTCCTACCTGCCGACCTGCTGGCGCGAGCCCGCCCCGGACGCCGAGCCCGAGCCGCCCGCGACGGCCCTCACGGACGACGTGGTGCCCGCCGCGGAGTCCGTCCCGTTCGACATGCACGACGTGATCGACGGGCTGGTCGACGCGGACTCGTTCTTCGAGATCAAGCCGCTGTTCGCCGGCGAGCTGATCACCGGCCTGGCCCGCATCGACGGCCAGCCGGTCGGCGTCGTCGCGAACAACTCGGCCGTGCGCGGCGGCGTGCTGTTCGTGGACTCGGCGGACAAGGCGGCGCGATTCATCTGGCTGTGCGACGCGTTCAACGTCCCGCTGCTGTACCTGGCGGACGTCCCCGGCTTCATGATCGGCAGCGAGGTCGAGCGGCAGGGCATCATCCGGCACGGCGCGAAGATGATCACCGCCGTGTCCGAGGCGACCGTCCCGCAGGTCTCGGTGATGGTCCGCAAGGCCTACGGCGCCGGCCTGTACGCGATGGACGGCCCGGGGTTCATGCCCGACGCGTGCATCGCGCTGCCCACGGCCCGGATCGCGGTCATGGGCCCTGAGGCGGCCGTCAACGCCGTGTACGCGAACAAGATCGCCGAGATCGACGACGCGGACGAGCGGGCCGAGTACATCGCCGCGCGCCGCGCCGAGTACGAACAGGACGTCGACCTGCTGCGCCTGGCGTCCGACCTCGTCCTGGACGTGATCATCGAGCCGAGCGAGCTGCGCGCCGAGCTGGTCCGCCGCTACGCGGTGCTGGTCGGCAAGTCGCGCGACCGCGCGGCCAAGCACCACGGCGTCCCCCCGGTCTGAGCCGATGACCGAGATCGAGGTGCGCGGCGGCGCGACGGACGAGGAGCTGGCGGCGGTGCTGGCCGCGCTCGCCACCGGCGGACGGCGCGCCGAACCGGACCGCGAGGACGGCTACGCGCGGTGGCGGCGCGGGCGCCGGCGGGCGCTGTCCGGCCGGTTCCTGGCAACCAGGTAACAACGAGCTAACGGTCCGGGTTTGCTGGCCGATACTGGGCGCGACCCCCCGCACGAATTGCTGCAAGTTCCGGGAAGTTCCGCATGATCGAAGTTCGTGGCCTGACCAAACGCTTCCGTGGTCGGACGGCCGTCGAGGACCTGACCTTCAGCGTCCGGCCCGGCACCGTCACCGGATTCCTCGGCCCGAACGGAAGCGGCAAGACCACGACCGCGCGGATGATCCTGGGCCTCACCCAGCCGGACGCGGGGACCGCCACGGTCGGCGGCCGTTGCTACCGCGACCTGCCCCACCCGCTGCGCGAGATCGGTGCGTTGATCAACCCCGGGGCGGTGAACCCGTCCCGCTCCGCGCTGGACCACCTGCGCTGGCTCGCCGCGGCGAACAAGATCCCGGCCGCGCGCGCGGAGACCGCCCTGGCCCAGGTGGGACTCGACGCGGTCGCGGACCGGCGCGTCGGCGCGTTCTCGCTCGGCATGCGCCAGCGCCTCGGCATCGCGGCCGCGCTGATCGGCGACCCGGCCGTGCTGCTGCTGGACGAACCCATCAACGGCCTGGACCCGGAGGGCATCCGCTGGATCCGGATCTTCATGCAGTCGCTCGCGGCCGAGGGGCGCACCGTCCTGGTGTCCAGCCACCTGATGAGCGAGATGGCGCTCACCGCCAGCGAGCTGGTCGTCATCGGCCGCGGCCGCCTGGTCGCCGCCGAGAGCGTCGCGAGCTTCACCGCGCGCGTCGACAGCTCGGTCCGCGTGCGGACCCCGCAGCTGGACGCCCTGGCCGCGGCGCTGACGACCGCGGGCGCGACCGTCTGGCGCGAGGATGGCGCCCTGGACGTCGTCGGCATCGCGATCGAGCAGATCGGAGCCGTCGCGGCCCAGATCGGTGCCGTCCTGTACGAGCTGTCGCCGCAGCAGGCCTCGCTGGAGGAGGCGTTCATGCACCTCACCTCCGCCGAGTGCGAGTACGTCGTCGAGCGCGCGGCCGCGCTCGTGCGCGAGAACGAGCTGGTCGACGAGGTTGCTGCCTGATGAGCTCCGTCGCCATGGAGTGGACGAAGCTGCTCCCGCTGCACAAGACGTCCCGCACGGTCGCCAGCGCCGTCGCCCTCGCGGTCACCGTGAGCGGACTGCTGTCGCTGGCGATGGCCGCGAACGCCGGACAGATGTCGCAGGACGCCCGCGCCCGGTTCGACTCGATCGGCATCGCGCTGCAGGGAGTGAACGCCGCCGTGCTCGTGGTCGGCGTCTTCGGCGTGCTGTGCGTGACCCGCGAGTACGCCACCGGAATGATCACGACGACGTTCCTGGCCCAGCCCTCGCGCCTGCGCGTGCTCGCCGCCAAGCTCGGTACGCACGCGGCGGTCGCGGGTGTCGCCGCCGCGCTGACCTGCGCAGCCTCGTACGCGATCGGGCAGGCGGTGCTCGGTACCGGCGGCCTGTCGGTCGGCTGGGGCGCGCACCGCGTCGGTCCCGCGCTCGCCGGCGGCGCGATCTACCTGGTCCTCTCCTGCGCGTGGGGCGTCGGGATCGGTGCGCTCACCCGGTCCTCGTCCAGCGGCATCACCTGGCTGGCCTCGCTGCTCGTCGTCGCTCCGGTGATCGTGCAGATCCTGCCGGCCAGCGTGCTGCACGTGGTCGGCCCGTGGCTGCCGTCCCAGATCGGGATGAGCGCGACGGCCGGGCACGGCATCCCGAACTCGTTCGGTCCGTGGACGGGCCTGGCCGTGCTGGCCGGGTACGTCCTGCTGACCCTCGCCGCCGGGGCGTGGCGGATGGTGCGCACCGATCCGTGACCGCGTGCCCGCGATGTCCGCGGGCGATGCGACGATTGGCGGCGTGACGGAGACGGCCGCCCGTGCCGCGCGGCGACTCGAGGCCCGGGTGGCCGCGCTGAGCATCGCGCCGAAGCAGGTGCCGTTCGTCCTCCGCACGGTCGTCGGCCTGGCCGTGATCGGGGTCGGCGCGAACGTCGTCGGCGCAGTGGTCGTGGCGCTGCTGATCCTGGCGGTCAACGCGAATGCGACCGATCACCAGCAGTTCGTGCTGCTCATCGGCACGATCTGCTCGGTCGCGGCCTCGGTGGTCGTGGGATCGCTCGCGGCGATCGTCCTGCAGCACCGCACGCTGCGCTGGGTGCTGCGCGGCCGCGTGCCGAACGCGACCGACGCCCGCCGCGCCATCCGGTTGCCGCTGGACATGGCCGTCATCGCCGCGGTGATCTGGCTGATCGACGATGCGGTGATCAGCGTGCTCGCCGCGGTGTCCGGGGCGGACGCGTCGCTGGTGAGCGGCATCACCGCCGGGATCCTCGTCGCCGGGCTGTGCTCGTCCGGCGTCACCTACCTGCTGGTGGCGCGGGTGGCCCAGCCGGTCAGCCGCATCGCGCTCAGCGCGCATCCGCCGGGACGCGCGCCGATGGTGTCCGTTCGCGCGCGGCTGATGCTGGTCTGGGTGCTGACGACCGGGGTGCCGGTGCTCGGCATCCTGCTGATCCTGTTCGCGCCGCACGGCCGCACGCACATCCGCGGCGCCAGCATCGTCACCGCCTGCATCGCGATCGTCGTCGGCGCGGTGTCGACGGCACTGGCGGCGCGCTCGATCGGCAACCCGCTGCGGAATCTGGTCGGCGTGCTCGAACGTGTCGGCGAAGGCGATCTCGACACCGAGGTCGCTATCGAGGACCCCGGCGAGATCGGGCTGTTGCAGGCCGGCGTCAACGACATGCTGGCCGGGCTGCGCGAACGCGAGCGCATCCAGGACCTGTTCGGCCGGCACGTCGGCCCAGCGGTGGCGGCGGAGGCGTTGCGCAGCGGGGTCACGCTCTCCGGCGAGGCGCGTGACGTGGTGGCGTTGTTCGTGGACATCACCGGCTCGACCGTGCTCACGCGCACCACCGAGCCGGTCGAGTTCGTCGCCATGCTGAACCGGTTCTTCCAGATCGTGGTCGACGCGGTGGAGCGTAACGGCGGGCTGGTGAACAAGTTCGAGGGCGACGCGGCACTGTGCGTCTTCGGCGCGCCGGTCGAGCTGGCGGACGCGGCCGATTGCGCGCTGCGTGCCGCCCGAGAGATCCGCGACGAGGTGCGCGTCGCCGACGAGGTGCAGGTGGGCATCGGCATCGCCGCCGGCCCCGCGGTCGCCGGGCAGATCGGCTCGTCCAGCCGGTTGGAGTACACCGTGATCGGGGACGCGGTGAACGAGGCGGCGCGGCTGACCGATCTCGCCAAGGGCGTTCCCGGCGGGGTGCTGGCCTCGTCCGCGGTGCTCGACCGCTGCGGCCCGGCCGAGCGCGCGCACTGGCGCGACGCGGGCGAGGTGGTGCTGCGTGGGCGGACCGTGCAGACCGCGATCTGGACCGCCTGAAAACCCCCACTTTGACCCCGCAGTGGCTGTGATCCGGCCCGATTCACGACCGCTGTGGGGGCAACGTGCAGGTGTTGATCAAGGGCTGGTGGGGTAGCCCAGGTCCGCGAGCGTGTAGCCGAGATCGGTCAGCAGCTCGCGCAGCGCGGGCAGCGACAGGCCGACCACGTTGTGGTGATCGCCGTCGATGGACTCGACGAACCAGCCGCCCAGACCGTCGATCGTAAACGCCCCGGCCACCCGGTTCGGCTCGCCGGTTGCGCAGTACAGCTCGATCTCGGCGTCGCTGGCGTCCGCGAAGCGCACCGCCGTCCCCACCGCGCGACCGGCGCTGCGTCCGCTGGCGCGGTCGATCAGGCAGTGACCGGTCCAGAGCGTGCCGGTGCGTCCGCGCATCGCCTGCCAGCGGCGCACCGCGGCTGCGGGATCACCCGGCTTGCCCAGCGCGACGCCGTCCAGCTCGAGCATCGAGTCGCAGCCGAGCACGAGCGCGCTGCCGTCGAGCTGTGCGGCGACCGCGCCGGCCTTCGCCTCGGCCAGCCGCTGCACCAGCTTGCCGGTCGCCGACTCGTCGGCTGCGAGGACGGCGTCCTCGTCCACGCCGCTGACGATCACCTCGGGACGCACGCCCGCGTCGCGCAGGGTGCGCAGCCGCGCGGGCGACTGCGACGCGAGGACGAACCGCACGGCCGGCTGCGGACCGGTCACAGCCCCAGCGACTTGCTGACCACGCTCTTCATGATCTCAGTCGAGCCGCCGTAGATGCGGGTCACGCGCGCGTCCGCGTACCGCCGGCAGACCGGGTACTCGGTCATGAAGCCGTAGCCGCCGTGCAGCTGCAGGCACTTGTCGATCACGCGACCCTGCATCTCGGTCGCCCACCACTTCGCCTTGGACGCGTCGGCAGTCGACAGCTCGCCGTCGTTGAGCCGGTCGACGCACCGGTCCACCCAGGCCTGCGCGACGTCGACCTCGGTGGCCAGTTCGGCCAGCACGAACTTGGTGTTCTGGAACGAGCTGATGCTGGTGCCGAACGCCTTGCGGTCCTTGACGTACTGGATCGTCTCCTCGACGGCACCGCGCGCCTCGGCGACCGCGGAGATCGCGATCGACGTTCGCTCCTGCGGCAGCTTCTGGGTCAGCTGCGCGAAGCCGGAGCCCTCCTCGCCGAGCAGGTTCTCGACGGGGACGCGGACGTCGGTGAACGACAGCTCGGCGGTGTCCTGGCTGTGCAGTCCGAGCTTGTCCAGGTTGCGGCCGCGCTCGAAGCCGTCCATCCCGCGCTCGAGGATCAGCAGCGATAGGCCGTGGTGGCGGTCCTCGCCCGTGCGGACGACGGTGATCACCAGGTCGGCGTTGATGCCGTTGGTGATGAACGTCTTGGAGCCGTTGACGATGTAGTGGTCGCCGTCGCGCTTGGCCGACGTGCGGATGCCCGACAGGTCCGAACCCGCGCCGGGCTCGGTCATGCCGACCGCCGTGATCAGCTCGCCGCTCGCGATGCCTGGCAGCCAGCGCTTCTTCTGCTCGTCGTTGCAGTACGTCAGGAAGTACGGCAGGCAGGTGTCGTTGTGCAGCGTGATGCCGAGCGCGGACCCGGTGACGCCGGCGAGCGCGGCCTGCTCGTTGAGCGCCTGGTTGAAGCGGAAGTCGCTGGTGCCGCCGCCGCCGTACTCCTCGGGGATCTGCATGCCGAGGAACCCGCTGCGCCCGGCGGCCGTGAAGACCTCGCGGGGCGTGATCCCGGCCCGCTCCCAGTCCAGGTAGTTCGGGACGAGCTCCTTGTCCACGAACGAGCGGAACGCCTCGGCGAAGGCGAGGTGGTCGGCGTCGAAGTGCTTGCGGTCCATGCGTCCTCCGGGGCGTGTCGTCGCAGCCCATTTTTACGGCATAAG
Source organism: Jatrophihabitantaceae bacterium (assembly GCA_035656335.1). GTDB lineage: Bacteria > Actinomycetota > Actinomycetes > Mycobacteriales > Jatrophihabitantaceae > DASRSS01. The sequence goes on from DASRSS010000088.1 coordinate 13,357, forward strand.
GAAGCCGGAGCGAGGATCGGGGGTTCCCGCGCTCCGGCTTCGCACCCCATCATGCTCGACCGAGCGGAGGGTGCCAACTCGAAGTGAGATTTGGCATGAACCTGCGGTATGCCAGGTTTCGCTCAGCGGGCGTGCCAGGGCCATTTCCGCGGCCGATAGCCTGCACCTCATGCCACCGGTACGCCTTGATCACGACGGCCCACTCGCGATCATCACGCTCGACAACCCGCCGCTGAACCTGTTCGACGCGGCGACCGTCGAAGCCCTGTTCGACGCGGTGCGGGCCGTGCCCGGCTCGGGCGCGCGGGCGGTGCTCGTGCGGGCGGCCGGACGGGCGGTGTCGGCCGGCGTGGACGTGAACACGTTCGCGGCGCTGACTCCGGCGACGGGCACCCAGCTGTGGCGCGACTGGTTCGAGATGATCCACGCGCTGGAGGATCTGAAGCTGCCGACCGTCTTCGCTGCGCACGGGCTGTGTCTGACCGCGGCGTTCGAGGTCGCGCTCGCGTGCGACCTGCTGCTCGCGGCCGAGTCGGCGAAGTTCGGGCTGGTCGAGATTGTTGTCGGCCTCACTCCGTCGATGGGCGGCCCGCAGCGGCTGGCCGAGCGCGCCGGCCCGGCCCGCGCGCGTGAGCTCGTCTACACCGGCGACCTGTACGACGCGGCGACGCTGGAGCGGTGGAACGTGGTCAACCGGGTGCTCCCGGACGACGGGTTCGCCGACGCCACGCGCGAGTTCGCGATGCGGCTGGCGAACGGCCCGACCCGCGCGCACGCCGCGACCAAGGCGATCATCCGTGAGCAGATCGAGGTCGGGACCGGCGGCGCGGACGAGATCACGCCCGAGGTCAGCGGCGCGCTGTTCGGCACCGAGGACCTGAAGAACGCGGTCGCGTCCTTCCTGCGCGACGGGCCCGGGAAGGCCAGCTACACCGGTCGCTGACCGGCGGCCGGTGACGCGCCGGCCAGGCAGCCGCTGCCATGCTCGCGCAGGATCGAGCGCTGCGTGGGCCGCGCCTGCCGGTAGCGCTCGATGCCGGCAGGCGTGATCGTCGCGAACACCGAGCGGCGGTCCTCGGTGCACATGGTCCGCTCGACGAGGCCGTCGCGCTCCAGCCGGGCGATCAGCCGCGACAGCGCGCTCTGCGTCAGGTGCACGTTCTCGCCGAGGTCGTGCATGCGCACCGAGCGGCAGTCCGAGCCGTGCAGCTGCTGCAGCACCTCGAAGTCGCTCGCGCTCAGGCCGTGCTGCGCCTGCAGCTCGCGGTCCAGCGTGCAGGTGATCCGCTGATAGCGGGTCATCAGCTCGTGCCACTCCCGGGCGAGCTCGTCGTCGTCACAGGCCTTCGCCATGCCCGCACCCTATCACATGCAGCTACAAAATATGCGCTAGAAAAAAATGCTTGCGCATTAGATGCACATGCATAAGACTGGCCGGCATGACAACTCTCGACACGCAGCGCCGGCAAACAGCGCCGGCCGCGCACGCGCCACTGACCGTGCACGCGAACACCCGCTGGACCGCCGCGATCTGGGGGCTGCTCGTCGTGCTCTGCGGCGCGCTCTTCCTGGACGGGCTGGACGTGTCGATGGTCGGCGTCGCGCTGCCATCCATCGGATCGGACCTGCACCTGACGCCGGGTGCGCTGCAGTGGATCGTCAGCGGGTACGTCCTCGGCTACGGCGGGCTGCTGCTGCTCGGCGGCCGGGTCTCGGACCTCGTCGGGCGCCGGCAGGTGTTCCTCGCCGCGGTCGTCGTCTTCGGCGCGGCCTCGGTGATCAGCGCCGGGCTGAGCAACGACACCGCGTTGATCGCGCTGCGCTTCGTGAAGGGCGCCTCGGCCGCGTTCACCGTCCCCGCCGGGCTGTCCATCATCACCACGACGTTCGCCGAGGGCCCGGCGCGCAACCGGGCGCTCAGCATCTACACCGTCTGCGGCGCGAGCGGGTTCTCGTTCGGGCTGATCTTCGGCGGCCTGCTCACCGAGTGGGGCTGGCGCGCGACGTTCCTGCTGCCCGGCCCGGTGGCGATCGCGCTGCTGATCGCCGGCCTGCGCGTCGTGCCGCGCAGCACCCGGGAGCGGGTGTCGCTCGGTCACTTCGACCTGGCCGGGGCGTTCACCAGCACCGCCTCGCTGCTCGTGCTCGTGTACGCGGTCGTCGAGGCGCCGAGCCGCGGCTGGGGCGACGTGTCCACGATCGGGCTGCTCGCGCTGAGCGCCGCGCTGATGGCCACGTTCGTCGCCGTCGAGCGCCGGCACGCGCGTCCGCTGCTGCGGCTGGGCATCCTGCGCTCGTCCTCGCTGGTGCACGCCAACGTCTCCGGCGCGGTGATGTTCGGCGGGTACGTCGCGTTCCAGTTCGTCGCGACGCTGTACCTGCAGGACTCGCTCGGCTGGTCGCCGCTGTCGATGGCGCTCGGCTTCCTGCCCGCGGGCCTGCTGGTCGTCGCCAGCGCGACCCGCATGGGCGTGGTGCTCGAACGGGTGCGGACGCCCGTCCTCATCCTGGGGGGGCTGACCTCGCTGATGATCGGCTACCTGCTGTTCCTGCGGGTCAGCCCGTCCATGTCGTACGCGGACTTCCTGCTGCCGACGATGATCTTCCTCGGCATCGGGTTCGCGCTCGCGTTCCCGTCCGTCAACGCGCAGGCGACCTCGGGCGTGGCCGACCACGAGCAGGGACTCGCGTCCGGCCTGGTGAACACCAGCATCCAGATCGGCGGCGCCGTCGTGCTCGCGGTGATCACCGCGATCCTGGGCGCGGGCTCGTCCGGTACCCCGACGCGCCACGGAGAGCTGCTGCCCGGCATGACGACCGCGATAGCCGTGCTGGTCGGGCTGTCGCTGTTCGGCGTGCTGCTGACGGCGGTGCGCCTGCTGCCGAGCCGCAGCTCGCGCTAGCTCCCCGATGATCATGGCCGGAACCCCGGGATTCGGGGGTTCCGGCCATGATCATCAGCGGAAGGACGAGGCCCAGGCGCCAGGCCCCGGGTACGGCGCGGGGCGGTGCTGCCAGGCCGGGTCGCTCCAGCGGCCGCGGCGCGCCGGTTCCGGGGCGTCCTCGGCGCCGGAACCCGCGGCGGCCACCACGGCCGTCACCACGGCGAGCTCCTCGGGCGTGGGCGCGCCCCGCACGATCCGCAGCGCCGGCCGGTGGACCACGTCGTCGGCGTCGTCGCTCATGGGTTGGCCTCCCAGCAGGCCGACACGCCGGCGAAAAGCCTGCTCGGAGGCCAAGACGTGCTCACAGTGGGATGTTCCCGTGCTTGCGCGGCGGCTGGGCCTCCCGCTTGTTGCGCAGCATCCGCAGCGCCTTGATCACGTACGAGCGGGTGTGCGACGGCGGAATCACCGAGTCGACGTAGCCGCGCTCGGCGGCCACGTACGGGTTCACCAGGGTGTCCTCGTACTCCTGCACCACCTGCGCGCGCACCGCCTCCGGGTCGTCGGCGGCAGCGATCCGCTTGCGGTGCAGGATGTTCGCCGCGCCTTGCGCGCCCATCACGGCGATCTGCGCGGTCGGCCACGCGATGTTCAGGTCGGCACCCAGGTGCTTGGAACCCATCACGTCGTACGCGCCGCCGAACGCCTTGCGCGTGATCACGGTGACCTTCGGGACGGTCGCCTCCGAGTACGCGTAGATCAGCTTCGCACCGCGCCGGATGATGCCCGCGTGCTCCTGGTCGACACCGGGCAGGAAGCCGGGGACGTCCACCAGGGTGAGCACCGGGACGTTGAACGCGTCGCAGGTGCGCACGAACCGCGCGGCCTTCTCGGACGCGTCGATGTCCAGGCAGCCGGCGAAGTGCATCGGCTGGTTCGCGACGACGCCGACCGGGTGCCCCTCGATGCGCCCGAAGCCGCAGACGATGTTCTGCGCGAACAGCG
>DASRSS010000089.1:0-9310 GCA_035656335.1 Jatrophihabitantaceae bacterium
ACCAACGCCACAGCACGGGCACCCGCGGCCGGTCGATGCGCCGGCCCAGCTTGACCAGCACCGCGGGCAGCACGGTCAGCGAGCCGAGCACCGCTACCGCGACGACGATGATCGATCCCGCGGCGAGCGAGGAGAACACCGCGTAACGCGCGAAGAACATGCCGAGCATCGCGGCGATGACGGCGACGCCCGAGACCAGAACCGAGTGGCCGGACGTCTCCGCGGCGATCTCGATCGCGTCCAGGTGGGTGTGTCCGCGGTGCCGCTCGGCGCGGGCGCGCTTGACGTAGAACAGCGAGTAGTCGACGCCGACCGCCATGCCCATCAAGAGGATCATGGACGAGGTCGAGCCCGAGTCCGGGAAGAAGTGCGAGACCAGCGATGACAGCCCGGTCGCCGAGCCCACCGCCGACAGCGCGAGCAGGACGGGCACGCCGGCCGCGACGATCGCGCCGAACGCGATCAGCAGGATCACGATCGTGACCGGCATGCTGAACGTCGCGGCCGCGCCGAGGTCCGCGCCGACCTGGTCGTTCACCGCCTGGTTCATCGACACCGAGCCGGACTCCTCGACGCGCAGCCGCGGGTACTGCTTCTGCACGGCAGCGGTCGCGTCCATGAGCGGGCCCGCGTCGTCGGTGTTCTTCTTCAGCGTCGCCGCGACGAGCAGCGCGGTGCCGTCCTTCGAGCGCACGGGCGCGGCGACACCGGTCACCGACGGCAGCTTGCCCAGCGCGGTGCTCACGTCCGTCGCCGCGCGCTGCGCCGTCGCGACGTCCAACGGCCCGGCCCGCGACGAGATGAGCACGTCCTCCTCGTCGGGCGATTCGAGGTTCGCGCCGTGGATCATGCGCGCCGCGTGCCCGGACTGCCCGACCGTGCCGTCCAGGTCGGACATTTCGTGCAGGCCCGCGACCTGGCCGATCGCGATGCAGGCGATGACAAACGCGAGCCACATGCCGATGGCGCGCCAGGGATGGGTCGCGCTCCAGCGCGCGACTCGAACGGTGGCCGGGCGGCGGCCCGGCGCTGCGGTTGGGGTGCTCACGCGTCGTGTCCTTCTCTTCGAGTTCTTCCGACGCTGATCACGCTTCCGGTCCGACGGGCGGTGAACACGGGTGGCAGAACCCCAGCCGAGGTGGAGAAAACCCCACCATCGCAGCCGGTGCGGTGCGTCAGGATGGACGCGGAAAGATCGAGTGATGGACAGGACGTGACGTGGTCAACGACTTCGTGAACCGGATCCGGATGCTGGTATGGGCACTCCTCGCGCTGCCGCTGGCGGCGTTCTGCACGGTGCTGTTCGTGCTGGCCGTCGCCGGCTTCCCGCTCGTCGTGGTCTGGGTCGGCATCCCGTTGCTGTTCGCCACGATCCTCACGCTGCGACCGATCGCGAACATCCACCGGCGGTACGCGGGCGCGCTGATCGGCCGCGAGGTCGGCTCGCCGTATCTGCGCAGGCCGAGCGGGAACCTGCTGGTGCGGATGCGCGGCCTGCTCATCGAACCGGCGACCTGGCGCGACTTCGCGTGGGTCGCGGTGAACGGCACCGTCGGCCTGGTGCTGTGCATCGTGGGGATCGTCGAGGGCATCCTCGACCTGATCTTCTGGTGGCTGCCTCCCGGCATGATGGTGCGCGTCCACGCCTACCTCGCGTGCGCGCTGCTCGCCCCGAACGAGCGGACGTCGCTGGCGCAGCGCGTGCAGCAGCTGACCGAGTCCCGCGCCGAGACCGTGGACACGTCCGCCGCCGAGCTGCGCCGCATCGAGCGCGACCTGCACGACGGCGCGCAGGCCCGGCTGGTCGCGCTCGGCATGAGCCTGGGCCTGGCCGAGGAGCAGCTCGCCCGCGACCCGGACAACGCGCGCGCCCTGCTGGCCGAGGCGCGCGAGACGAGCAGCGCCGCGCTGGCCGAACTGCGCGATCTGGTGCGCGGCATCCACCCGCCGGTGCTGGCCGATCGCGGACTCGTCGGCGCGGTGCGCGCGCTGTGCCTCGCGTCCCCGATCCCGGTCGAGGTCACCGACGAGCTGTCCGGACGGCTGCCCGCGCCGGTCGAGTCCGCCGCCTACTTCGCGCTCGCCGAGGCGGTCACCAACATGATCAAGCACAGCGGGGCGAGCACCGCGTCCGTCCACATCGAGCATCGCGAGGGCCTGCTGCGAATGCAGGTGCGCGACGACGGAGCCGGGGGAGCGGACGAGTCGCTCGGAACCGGGCTGCGCGGCATCGCCCGGCGGCTGTCCGCGTTCGACGGGACCTTGGACGTGACCAGCCCGGTCGGCGGACCGACCGTCCTGACGATGACCCTGCCCTGCACGTCATAGGGTCCACCATGTGCGCGTCGTCATCGCCGAGGACCTGGCCCTGCTGCGGGACGGGCTGATCAGGCTGCTCGAGGCGCACGACTTCGAGGTGCTCGAGGCGGTCGACAACGGTCCGTCCCTGCTGCGCGCGCTCACCACGCACCGTCCGGACGTCGCGGTCGTGGACGTGCGCCTGCCCCCGACGTTCACCGACGAGGGCCTGCGCGCGGCGATCGAGGCGCGCGCGCAGCTACCGGGTCTACCGGTGCTGGTGCTGTCGCAGTACGTCGAGCAGTTGTACGCGCGCGAACTGCTCGCCGACCGCAGCGGAGGAGTCGGCTACCTGCTCAAGGACCGCGTGTTCAACGTCGGCCAGTTCGTCGACGCCGTGCGCCAGGTCGCCGCGGGCGGTACCGCGATGGACCCCGAGGTCGTCGCGCAGCTGCTCAGCCGCAGGTCCGCGGCGGACGAACCGATCACCACACTGACGCCGCGCGAGCGCGAGGTGCTCGGGCTGATGGCCGAGGGACGTTCCAACGCCGCCATCGCCGCGCGCCTGTTCATCACCGAGAAGGCGGTCAGCAAGCACACCAACTCGATCTTCGCCAGGCTCGCGCTGCCGCCGTCCGAGGACGACAACCGGCGCGTGCTGGCGGTGCTGGCCTACCTGAACGGCTAGCTCCTGCCGCCTTTTCCGACACCATGCCCGCCCCAGCCGTCCAGAACGGGCACCGTGTCGGAAAAGGCGGTCTAAATCTGGTCGCCGCGCTCGACCTGGGGAGCGGGCAGGCGCCAGCGCCGGGGCAGGTAGGCGCGGCTGCCGGCGTAGAAGCCGATCGACATCGCGCTGCCCTGCGCGGACCCGAACCGGGAGATCGCCATCCGTCGCAGCCGCGCGCCCACCACGTACCACTCGACGAGCAGCCCGAAGAACATCGCGATGATCACCAGCTGGATGATCGCGGCCTGCGGGATCACCCAGGTCGCGATCATCAGCGGGAACAGCCACAGCAGGTAGTTGCTGAACATTCGGTGCGAGTCGACGTAGTCACGCGCGAGCTTGCGCGTCGGTCCCTGGTCGCGCGCGGGCAGCAGCTCGCCGGAGCGCAGCGCGGCACGGCGTTGCGCCGGCGTCAGCGACTTGCCGGTGGACGCGCGGGCCGTGCGCGCCTGCTTGGACAGCTGCTTCTGCCGCGCGTAGGCCTCCTTGCGCGTCTTCGGCGCGGTGACCGGCCCGCGCTGGCCCACGACGTCGCGGCGCTTCGGGGTCGGACGGCCCTTGCCTCCGTTCGCGGCGGTGGTCTCGGGCTCCGCCTCGACGACCTCGGTGTCGGCGGATGTATCGGCGGACTTACGCAGCTTCACGGCGTCCAGGGTACGGATCGGTCAGGGCAGGGCCAGCATCCGGTCGAGCGCCAGCCGGGCGTTGGCCGCTGTCGTGCTTTCGACGGCGATCCGGTTGACCACCTCGCCGCGCACCAGCGACTCCAGCGTGTGCACCAGGTGCGGCAGGTCGATCCGGTTCATCGTGGAGCAGTAGCAGACGTTCTTCTCCAGGAACACGATCTGCTTGTCCGGGTGCGTGTTCGCCAGCCGGCGCACCAGGTTGAGCTCGGTGCCGAGGGCCCACGCGGTGCCCGGTTCGGCCGCCTCGATCGTCTTGATGATGTATTCGGTGGACCCGACGTAGTCGGCCTGCAGCACGACCTCGTGCCGGCATTCCGGGTGGACGAGGACGCTCACGCCCGGGATCCGCTCCCGCACCTCGGCGACCGCGTCCACGGAGAACCGCCCGTGGACGGAGCAGTGACCCTGCCACAGGATCATCTTCGCGGCGCGCAGCTGTTCCGGCGTCAGGCCGCCGCCTGGACGGTGCGGGTTGTAGACGACGCAGTCGGCCAGCGACAGGCCCAGCTGCAGCACCGCGGTGTTGCGTCCGAGGTGCTGGTCCGGCATGAACAGCACCTTCTGGCCCTGCTCGAACGCCCACTCCAGCGCGCGCTTCGCATTGGACGACGTGCACACCGTGCCGCCGTGCTCGCCGGTGAACGCCTTGATCGCGGCGCTGGAGTTCATGTACGTGACTGGCACGGTGACGTCGGCGACGCCGGCCTCGGTCAGCACGTCCCAGGCCTCGAGCACCTGCTGGTGGTCGGCCATGTCCGCCATCGAGCAGCCCGCGGTCAGGTCCGGCAGCACGACGGGCTGGTCCGGCCGGGTCAGGATGTCTGCGGACTCGGCCATGAAGTGCACTCCGCAGAACACCACGTACTCGGCCTGCGGGCGGGCGGCCGCGTCGCGCGCCAGCTTGAACGAGTCGCCCGTGACGTCGGCGAACTGGATGACCTCGTCGCGCTGGTAGTGGTGGCCGAGCACGAACACCCGCTCGCCCAGGGCGTCCTTGGCGGCCCGGGCCCGCGCGACCAGGTCCGGGTCGGACGCGGGCGGCAGCTCGCCCGGACAGTCCACGCCCCGCTCGGAGTCCGGATCGCTGCCCCGTCCGAGCAACAGCAGCGCGAGCGGGGTGGACGCCGGCTCGGTGAAAGTCATGCGCGCAGCGTAATCCGGGCCGCCAAACAGCGGACCTGCGCGTGTTGTGGGCCACCGTGGCTACTATGGGAATAGTGATCGCAAGCCGGGTCGTTGACCCGACGAGACACCGTCGGAAGACCGAGCTACCAGTGGGAGCAGCATCATGACCGCAGCCGAAACGACCACCGTCGAGCTGACCAGCGCCCCCGCGGAGGCGCCGTCGAGCACGCTGACGCTGACCGAGGGTGCCGCGGCGAAGGTGCGCGCGCTGCTCGACCAGGAGGGCCGAGACGACCTGCGGCTGCGCGTGGCCGTCCAGCCCGGCGGCTGCTCGGGCATGCAGTACCAGCTGTTCTTCGACGAGCGCAGCCTGGACGGCGACCTCGAGCTGGACCTGAACGGCGTCCCGGTCGTCGTGGACCGCATGAGCGCCCCGTACCTCGGTGGCGCCACGATCGACTTCACCGACACGATCGAGCAGCAGGGCTTCACGATCGACAACCCGAACGCCTCGGGCGGCTGCGCCTGCGGCAACAGCTTCTGCGGCTGACGGGCTGACCCTTCGGCGCGCGCAAGCGCGCGCGGTTAGGTAGCGTTCGGTCACATGCCGGTTCTCGTCGCGGGCTCCATCGCCACCGACCATCTGATGCACTTCCCGGGGAAGTTCTCCGAGCAGTTGCTGGCCGATCAGCTGCACAAGGTGTCGCTGTCGTTCCTGGTCGACGACCTGGTCGTGCGCCGCGGCGGCGTCGCGCCGAACATCTGCTACGGCATGGCCCAGCTCGGCGGCGAGCCGGTGCTGATCGGCGCCGTCGGCGAGGACTTCGACGACTACCGCGCCTGGCTTGAGCGCCACGGTGTCGACTGCCGCCACGTGTACGTCTCCCCGCTGCACCACACCGCGCGGTTCGTCTGCACGACGGACGAGGAGATGTGCCAGATCGGCTCGTTCTACGCCGGCGCGATGCCCGAAGCGCGGCACATCGAGCTGAAGACGGCGTGGGACGCCACCGGCGCGGACCTCGCCGTGATCAGCGCGTACGACCCGGACTCGATGGTCCAGCACAGCCAGGAATGCCGCGAGCGGGGCTACCGGTTCGCCGCGGACCCGTCGCAGCAGATCGCCCGCATGGACGGCGACCAGTTGCGCGCCCTGATCGAAGGCGCCGACCTGCTGTTCACGAACGACTACGAGAAGAGCCTGCTCGAATCCAAGACGGGCCTGTCGAGCGCCGACGTGCTCAAGCTAGTGAACGTGCGCATCACCACGCTCGGCTCGGCCGGCGTCGAGATCACCGGCCAGGACTTGGAGCCGGTGCGCGTGCCGGTCGCGAAGGAGCGCGCCAAGGCCGATCCGACCGGTGTCGGCGACGCGTTTCGTGCCGGGCTGCTGTCCGCCCGCGGCTGGGGGCTGTCCTGGGAGCGGTCGGCCCAGGTCGGCAGCCTGCTCGCGACCCTCGTACTGGAGACGGTCGGCACGCAGGAGTACCAGGTCGACAAGGTCGAGTTCGCCGAGCGGCTGGCCGAGTCCTACGGCGACGACTGCGCCGCCGAGGTCGTGCCGCACCTGCCGTAGCCGGCGGCGTTCTGCGCACGCGCCGGCCGTCAGTCAGAGGCGAACGGGGTAGGTCGGCGCGGGGATCTCCGGCTTGATCCGCTGCTCGACGAAGATGCCGTGCCAGATCAGGAACACCAGCAGCGTCCAGATCTTGCGCGAGTAGTCGTGCGGCCCGTCGCGGTGCGCGTCGAGCAGCCGCAGCGCCGCGTCCCGGTCGATCAGGTGATCGGCCTGCGACTCGGTGATGATCGCGCGCGCCCAGTCGTACATCACGTCCTTGAGCCAGTGCCGGATCGGGACGGGGAAGCCGAGCTTCGGGCGCTCCAGCACGTGCGCCGGCACGATCTCGGCGATCGCGCGGCGGAGCGCGTACTTCGTCGTCTCCTTGGTGATCTTCTCGCTGGTCGGGATGGACGACGCCACGTCGAACACCGTCGTGTCGAGGAACGGCACGCGCAGTTCGAGCGAGTTGGCCATCGTCATCTTGTCGGCCTTGACGAGGATGTCGCCGCGCAGCCAGGTGAACAGGTCGACGTACTGCATGCGCGTCGAGCCGTCCAGGTGCGTGGTCCGCTCGTACAGCGGGCGGGTGACGTCCATGTAGGAGACGGCCGGGTCGAACGTCTTGAGCAGGCCGGCCATCTCGTCCGGACGGAAGATGCGCGCGTTGCCGTAGTAGCGCTCCTCGATGCCGATCGAGCCGCGCCGCAGCAGGTCCTTGCCGCGCAGGCCCTCGGGCAGCCGCGCCGAGACGAGCCCGAGCCCCCGCCGCACCGGCCGCGGCAGCTTCTCGAACGGCCGCAGCGAGATCGGCTCGCGGTAGATCGTGTAGCCGCCGAACAGCTCGTCCGCGCCCTCGCCGGAGAGCACCACCTTGACGTGCTTGCGGGCCTCGCGCGCGATGAAGTACAGCGGCACGAGCGCGGGATCGGCCACCGGATCGTCCAGGTACCAGACGATTCTGGGCAGCGCGTCCATCATCTCCTGCGGCGTGACCACCTTGGTGATGTGCTCGACCCCGATGGCTGCGGCCGATTCCGCGGCCACGTCGATCTCGCTGTAGCCCTCGCGCTCGAAGCCGGTGGTGAACGTCAGCAGCTTCGGGTTGTGCCGCTTGGCCAGCGCCGCGACGACCGTGGAGTCGATGCCGCCGGACAGGAACGAGCCGACCGTCACGTCCGCGCGCATGTGCTTGGCGACCGAGTCCTCCAGCGCCGCCGCGATCTCGCGGTACAGCCGCTCCGGCTCGGGCACGGCGCGCGCGACGAAGTCCGGGTGGAAGTAACGGTGCGGGTGCACCTGCTCGCCGGGACGCATCGTGAAGTACGTGCCGGACTCGATGCGGCGGATCGCGCTATGCATGGATGCCGGCTCGGGCACGTACTGCAGGGTCAGGTATTGCTGCAATGCCGTCTTGTCGACGTCGCCGTGCACGTCCGGTCCGGCGACGTCGAGCAGCGACTTCTTCTCGCTCGCGAAGAACGTGCCCCGCTCGTCCGAGTACGTGAACATCGGCTTGATGCCGAACCAGTCGCGGGCGCCGAACAGGACCCGCTCGTGGCTGTCCCAGATCAGGAACACGAACATGCCGCGCAGTTCGCGGACGACCGTCTCGCCGAGGTAGTGGTAGCCGGCTACGATCGCCTCGCCGTCGCCCTCGGTCTCGAACACGGCGCCGAACTCCCGCGCGAGCCGCTCGCGCAGCTCGAGGTAGTTGTAGATCTCGCCGTTGAAGATCAGCTGGTAACGGCCGCCCAGCCAGGGGAGCGGCTGGTGGCTGTGGTCGATGTCGATGATCGAGAGCCGCTGGAAGCCGATCACCACGTCGTCGTCGGACCAGGTGCCGCTCTCGTCCGGGCCGCGGTGGCGCATGTCGGGCAGCGAGCCGTCGACGCCGGCCTCTACGGCCTTGGCGTTCGCGTCGGCGGACAGGAACCCGATCAATCCACACACGCGGACCAGTATCCCTGACCGCTGAGTGGCCGGCTCAGTGCAGTGGCCGGCTCAGTGCAGGCGCCGGACGCGGTAGGCGGGCGTGCCGTCGTCCGCGGTCACCTCGCCGGCGTACTCGTGGCCGCGCATGCGGCACCAGGCCGCGATGTCCGGCCGGGCGGCCGGGTCGTCCGCCTCGACGGTGATCAGCTCGCCGACACTGACCTCGCCGATGTGCCGGGCCAGGTCCAGGATCGGCAACGGGCAGCGCCGCCCCCGGCAGTCCAGGATCACTGTTGGCCCCGTAGCAGGGCGACTCGCCGGGATTTTGGCTGCTCAGGGGCCAACGGGGTCATAGCCCGGCCGCGCCCAGTTCGGCGCGGACCTCGGCGACGACGTCCGGCAGCGCGGCGAGGAATTCGTCGATCTCCGCCTCGGTGGTGCCCCGGTGCAGCGACACGCGCAGGTTGCCGGACGTCAGCGCGCCTATCGCCACGAGCACGTGCGAGGGCTCCAGCGTGGACGCGGTGCACGACGAGCCGGACGACACGGCGAAGGCGCGGCGGTCCAGGCCGGTCAGCAGCGCCTCGCCGTCGGCGTACAGGCACGAGAAGGTGACCAGGTGCGGCAGCCTGCCGTCGGGGTCGCCGAGCACCTCGACGTCCGGGACGGTCCGCGCCACCGTGTCGCGGATGCGCGCGATCCAGGCGCGGTGCCGCTGCGCGAGCTCGCGACGTTCCGCCTCCACGGCCCGCAGCGACGCCGCGGCGGCCACCACGGCGGGCACGTTCGGCACGCCCGGCACGCGGCCGAACTCGCGCTCGTCGGACGGGAACGGCGAGCGCCATCGGGTCCGCTCCCGCACGGCCAGCACACCGACGTCCGGGCCGCCCCACATCCGCGCGTCGGCCGCCAGCACCGACCAGCCCGCGGGCACGTCGGTGTGGCCCAGCACGTGTGTCGCGTCGACGACCAGCGGTA
>DASRSS010000090.1:0-3902 GCA_035656335.1 Jatrophihabitantaceae bacterium
ACACGGCGGCCGCACCAACATCGGCGAAATGGTCCTGGTCTGCCCGTTCGACCACGACGAACTCGACCGCGGCGCCAGCATCGTCATGATCAACGGACGAGCCCACTGGATCGAACCGCCCTGGCTCGACCCGGCACAAACGCCGAGACTGAACACCGCCCACCACATCCCCCGCCTCCTCAACGCCTAACCCGACCGCGGGCGCCTGCCCGTCCGGGAGGCAGATCGCGCTGCCCCGTGCCCGAGGCGCCATGGTGGTCGCCGCTCCGCGCTCGGAGCCGTGCAGCACGAGCACGAGCCCAGAGGGCAGGGGCATCAGGCGCGAAGGTGACCACACGCGCCGGACCGGGCTGGAAGCCGACGAGCCGAGCGGCACCGCGGGAAGCCCAGGCAGCCCACCACCCGACGCGCCCAGCACTGCCCGAGAAACCCACCCAAGCCGAGGCGTCCGAGTCCGAGGTGACCCCACGCCCCGGACCGGGCCGGAAGCCGAGCACCCGGAGCACTCCGATCCCGCCGACCGACCTCGTCGAGTGGCCACCTACACGCCCAGTGGCCACCTACACGCCCAGTGGCCACCTATAACCGGCCACTCGACGCATAACCGGCCACTCGACGCGAAAGTGGCCACTCGCGGGGGAACCCGGGCGGGCCCGGCCGAGGGAGGCCCAGGCGACCGACCTCGTCGAGTGGCCACCTACGCACCCAGTGGCCACCTATAACTGGCCACTCGACGCATAACCGGCCACTCGACGCGAAAGTGGCCACTCGCGGAGGGGACTAGCGGTAATCGGTCAGCTGCGTGCTGGCGGTGTCGAAGCGCATCGCCGCGCGGGTGGTGGTCTCGTACGCGGGCCAGCCCGGGTCACCGGTCGTCGCGAACGCGATCCAGGCCCGATGCATCGCGTCTGCCACGGCCTGCGGCGGAGCCTCGCCCAGCAGCGCGCCGTAGCCGGGACCGTCCAACGTGTCGAACACGAACGGCAGCTCGAGCGCGTGGCACGCACCCATCCGGCCGTCGAACGCCGGCGAGCGCCACGCGAACTCGTACATGTAGGAACCGCGATGGCTCAGCGCGGCCTGAAGCGCCGGCGCGCGATAGAACTCCCCAGTCATGAGCTCCGAGATCAGCTCGCCCGGCGACGCCGTCGGGTGAGCAGCGCGATACGCGTCGACGACGGGCCGCGGGTAGCACCGCGACCGCGCCACGTGAGCCAGCGCGGCCTCGTCCGCGTGCGCGGTGATGCCGGTGGGGACGAAGAACAGATTCCCCTCGTCGGCATTCGTCCCGATCATCAGGTCGACGTCGGCACTTGCGCCGTCGGCGAGGGCCTGCTCCGGCGCGACCGGCAGCACGTGGCCGTCCACGACCGGCTCGAACGGCATGATGTTCCGCGCGGCGTCCTCGCCCCACCGCAACGGGTCGGACGAACCGGCGACGTCGAGCGCCAGCTGCACCTGGGCGCTCAGCAATCGCGACGTCGGCACCGCCGCGACAGCCTCCCGGCTCGGCTCGACGCCGAGCAGCTCACACAGCGAGCGACCGATGCGCGCCGCGGTGTCCGCGCTGAGCACGCAACGAGCCGCACCGGACTGCGCGATCGCACGACGGAACAGTCCGGACGCGGCCGGCATGGCGAGCAGCGTGCACACGCTCATCGCGCCGGCGGACTCGCCGAACACCGTGACGTTGGACGGATCGCCGCCGAACGAGGCGATGTTGTCGCGCACCCACTCGAGCGCCGCGACCTGGTCGAGCAGCCCGAGGTTCGCCGTGCCCGCGCCGAGCCACAGGAAGCCGTCGGCACCGAGCCGGTAGTTGACGGTCACCAGCACGACGCCGTCGCGAGCGAACCGCGAACCGTCGTAGGTCGGTATCGATCCCGCGCCGCTGGTGAACGAGCCGCCGTGGACGAACACCATGACCGGACGACTGCCCGCGGTGTCCGCAGTCCAGACGTTCAGGTTCAGGTGGTCCGCGCCGGGTATGGAGACGTGTGGAAGCAGCGCGGAGACCGGGCCTTCCGGGGGTGCCTGCGGCGCGGTCGGGCCGTGCGCGGTGCAGTCGCGCGGCTCGGCCCACGCTCGCGGCGGCGCGGGCGGACGGAACCGCAGCTCGCCAACCGGCGGCGCGGCGTACGGGACGCCGAGAAACGCGAGCACGCCCGCGGCCGCTGTCCCGCGAACGGGCCCGTGCGTCGTCCCGACCACCTGGCCTGGGGTCACGGCATGCTCCGCGCCGACCGGCCGGTGCCGATCCCGTGCGCGCTCGGTCCTTCGTCGACGAGCGACTGATAGACGACTTGGCGCAGCGCGCCGCGCAGCGCCAGCGGGTGCAGCGTGAACACCTGGGTGAAGAACATCGCGGTGAGCTGATCGGCGGGATCGACCCAGAACAGCGTGCTGGCGGCGCCGCCCCACGCGTACGCACCCGCCGAGCCGGGACGTCCGGTGGCCGGCGGCTCGAGGTCGACCGAGAAGCCGAGGCCGAATCCCGTGCCGCGCATGGGAACTTCCGAGTAGAGCGGACGGCCGAACTGCTCGAGATCCGCGTTGCCGGGAAGGTGGTTGCGCGTCATGAACCGCACGGTGCGCGGGCTCAGCAACCTGTGACCGTCCAGCTCGCCGCCGCGCAACAGCATTTGGGTGAACCGGTGATAGTCGTGGGCCGAGCTGATCAACCCGCCGCCACCGAGTTCGAGGGCCGGACGGTCCACGTTCGCGCCGACGCCGTCCGCCGGCTGGAGCCCACCACCCGGCTGCTGTGCGTAGAGCCGCGCCAGTCGCGGCAACTGGTCGTCGCGCACCCCGAAGCCGGTGTCCGTCATGCCGAGCGGTTCGAAGATCCGCTCCGTGAAGAACTCCCCGAGCCGCTGCCCGCTGATCACCTCGACCACGCGGCCGAGCACGTCGGTGGCCATCGAGTACGCCCACTCCGAGCCGGGCTGGAACAGCAAAGGGAGCGCGGCGATGCGATCGCACAGATCAGCCAGGTCGGCCACCGGACGCTCGCCGGATCCGTCCAGGTTCGCAGCGCGGTACATCGCATCGACCGGGTGCTGCCGGAAGAACCCGTACGTCAGACCCGCGGTGTGGGTAAGCAGGTGGATCATCCGCACCGGCTCGGTGGCCGGCACGGTGCTCGGACGCAGGTCGCTTCCGCCGGTGTACACGCGCACGTCGCCGAACGCAGGCAGGAAGTTGCTGACCGGGTCGCTGAGCTGGAACGCCCCGAGCTCGTACAGCATCATCGCGGCCACCGACGTGACCGGTTTCGTCATCGAATAGATGCGGAACAGGGTGTCCGCCTCCACCGGCAGGTCCCGCTCGCGGTCGCGGCAACCGCCGGTCGCGGTGTGCGCGACGTGGCCGCCCCGGGTGAGGACGAACTGCCAACCGGGCAGGGCACCGTCCTCGACGTAACGCTGCAGGTAGGAGTCGATGCGTCCCAGGCGGGTGGCGTCGAAGCCGAACTCCGCCGGGTCGTGTTCGACCTCGAGCCGCGGGGACGTCGCGCCCTGCCGCGGGCTGATCATGCGAGCACCCGACGCAACCCGTCGCCCAAGGTGCTGATGCTCCACGCGCCGATCGTGATCGCCAGACCGGGGACGATCGTGGCCGTGGGGTTGGCCGTGAAGTTCAGATACGCGGCGGCCATGTCCGAACCCCACGACGCCGCCGGTGGCGGCTCGCCAAGGCCGAGAAAGCCCAGCGCCGCCTCGACGATGAGGAAGTAGCTGGCCGCGGCGACCGTCTGCACGATGACGGGGGCGATCGCGTTCGGCAGGACGTGTCGGACGGCGGCCCGCGTCCACCCCACCCCGAGTGAGCGCGCGACCAGAACGAACTGTGCCTCACGAAGTGGCAGCACGGCCGAGCGCAGAAGGCGGGCGATGACAGGG
>DASRSS010000091.1:0-15540 GCA_035656335.1 Jatrophihabitantaceae bacterium
GACGGTCGCTCGCCACCGAGGACGACCGAGGCTCCCGCCTCGACCGACCGGTCGACCTTGTCCGCGATCCCGTCGACCGCGCGCGCGTTGATCATCGGGCCGAGCTGGGTCTTCTCGTCCGTGCCCGGACCCATCACCAGCGCGCCCATCTTCGCCGCGAGCTTGGCCGCGAACGGCTCGACCACGGACGATTGCACGAGGAACCGGTTCGCGGCGGTGCACGCCTGCCCGCCGTTGCGCATCTTGGCGAGCATCGTGCCGTCGACCGCGGCGTCCAGGTCGGCGTCGTCCAGCACGATGAACGGGTCGTTGCCGCCGAGCTCCAGCGACGTGTTCACGATGCGGTCCGCGGCCTGCTTGAGCAGCAGCCGGCCGACGCCGGTCGAGCCGGTGAACGAGAGCTTGCGCACCCGCGCGTCGACGAGCGCCGCCTCGGTCAGCTCACCGGGCTTGTCGGTGGTCAGCACGTTGACCACTCCGGCGGGCGCCCCGGCCTCGGCGAGGATCTGCGCGAGCAGCAGCGCCGTCAGCGGCGTGTCCTCGGCGGGCTTGAGCACCACCGAGCAGCCGGCCGCGAGGGCGGGACCGATCTTGCGCGTCGCCATCGCCGCCGGGAAGTTCCACGGAGTGAGCAGCAGCGCGACGCCCACGGCCTTGCGGAACGTCAGGATGCGGTTGGCGCCGGACGGCGCGAGGCGCAGCTCGCCGTCGATGCGCACCGCCTCCTCGCTGAACCAGCGGAAGAACTCCGCCGCGTAGGTGACCTCGCCGCGCGCGTCGGTCAGCGACTTGCCCATCTCCAGCGACATCAGATAGGCGATCTCCTCGCGCCGCGCGAGCATCGCCTCGAACGCGCGGCGCAGCACCTCGCCGCGCTCGCGCGGAGCCGTCGCCGCCCACTCCGGCTGCGCCGCGGCGGCAGCACCCAGCGCGCGGTCGAGATCGTCCAGCCCGGCCCGGGGCACCTCGCAGATCGCCGCGCCGGTGGACGGATTGAGCACGGCGAATGTGCCGCCGGAGCCGTCGGTCCACTTTCCGTCGACGAACATCTGGCACGGGGTACCGGTGGGAAGGGTCATCGCTCTCGCCTCTCGACGCGGACGCCGGCCGCCGTTGGCCGACGCGTCCAGCTTGCCACCGACGCCCGAGGCGCCGCTCAGCTGGTGACCTGCTCGAACGCGTAGTAGCTGGCGAGCAGGAACTGCACGACCAGCGCGGCTATCGCGGACACGAACGCGATGCCGATCGTCGCCGCGTACACGAACGTCCCGACCGAGAACCGGCCGACCGCGGCCCACTCGGCGCGGGGCTCCAGCCGGACGGCAGTAAGCCGCCCGCCGCGCACCGCCCGCATCCAGATGAGGCTGAACGCGATCGCTGCCAGCGTCAGGTTCGCCGCGTAGATCGCCTCGGCAGCTGCCGCGTTCGTATCGCCGTCCTTCAGGTACTCCGCGACCAGCGAGGTCGGGAACGGCAGCAGCGACGTCCACAGCAGCAGCAAGAGGTTGAGGAACAGCAGTGGACGGTCGATGCGCACGATGGCCGAGAACATCGAGTGATGGTTCACCCACATGATCCCGATGATCGCGAAGCTGGTCAGGTAGGCCGCGAACTGTGGCCACTCGTCGAGCAGTCCGGACCACAATCCGACGTGTGCGTCGCGGTCCGTAACCTTCAGGACCGGCCCGTGCAGTTCGAGGACGAGCAGGGTGATCGCGATCGCGAAGACGCCGTCGCTGAACGCCTCGACGCGTCCGGTCTCGGCACGGTCCCTGTTCACCGGCTCGGTCATGATCCGCGCAGGCTATCGCGCCGATAGGCTCGAAAGCATGCAGCGCGAGGAGATCCGCGACGCCGGCGCATTGCTCGGCACGGCGTTGGGCGAGCTCGCCGAGGCCGCGCGGGACGTGCACCGCGGCGTGTCCGCGCGCGTGTTCGGGTTGCTGGGCGCGCCGGCGACCCCCGTCCGCGTGCTGCACGACGCGATCGCCGGCGTCGCGTACGGCTCCGCCCGGCTCAGCGTGCGCGCGGTACCTGCCGCGCTCGGTGCCGCGTCCGCCGAACTGGCCACGCGCTCGGCCGATTCCGTGCACGCCTCGCGCCGGACGCATCTGGCGCTGAACGCGCTCAACGGCTTCTGGGGCGATCGGCTCGCGGACCGCCAGCCGTCGCTCGCGTGCGCGATGACGCTGCGCACCCATCGCGGCGAGCTGCGCGCGGTGCCGGCGAACGTCGCGTTCGACGCCTGGACGGACGCGTCCGGCCGCCTGGCGGTGTTCGTCCACGGCCTGTGCGAGTCCGACCGCGCCTGGTGGCTGGCCGCGGCCCGCCGCTACGGCGACGCGGACGTCACGTACGGATCGCGGCTGCGCGCCGACTCCGGTTGGACGCCGCTGTACCTGTCGTACAACACCGGGCTGCACGTGTCCGACAACGGCGAGCAGCTCGCGGCGTTCCTCGACGACCTGGTCGCGGCCTGGCCAGTACCGGTCACGGACATCGCGCTAATCGGGCACTCGATGGGCGCGCTCGTCGCGCGCAGCGCCGCGCACCAGGCACACGAGCAGGACCGGACGTGGCTGCGCTCGCTGCGGCACGTGGTCGGGCTCGGCGCACCGAACACCGGCGCCCCGCTGGAGCGGCTGGTGAACGCGGGCACGCACACACTCGCGCGGCTGCCGGAGACGCGACCGTTCGCGACCTGGCTCAACGGGCGCAGCGTGGGGATCAAGGACCTGCGCTACGGCGCGGTCGTGCGCGCGGACTGGTTCGAACGCGATCCGGACGAGCGGCTGGTCGATCGCTGCGCGCCCGCGACGCTGCTCGACGGCGTCACGTACTCGGCCGCCTCGGCGACGCTGTCACGCCGGTCGGACGGGCGGCTCGCGCACGACCTGTTGGTGCAGCACGCGAGCGCGCACGGCGTCCATCCCACGCGCCGGATCGCGTTCGAGCCCGAGCACCTGCTGCACCTCGGCGGCAAGCACCACTTCGACCTGCTCAACGACCCGCAGGTCTACGCACACCTGAGCCGCTGGTTGAACGGCTAACCAATCAGCGGGATCGTCACCGATGACGGCGCGGACGCCGTCCGCTGCACGCGGTAGCGGCCGCCGGCCAGCTTGAGCAGCTCGGGCGGCGTGGGCATCAAGTGCGGGAAGTCCGCGGTCGACACGGTGACGCGGATGCGGTGGCCGGGCGCGATCGTCGCGAATGTCGGGAACACCTGGACGTCGTAGCGGGTGACTTTGCCGGGCACGACCGGGGCCGACGCGGCCTTCGTGAACGGGTGGTAGGGCAGGATCATCTTGCCGTCGACGGACCAGGAACGGGACGCGTTCAGCGCGCGTGCCGAGCCGAGCAGGGCGCCCTCGGTCAGCGGCGTCGACGTCCCCGACGGCGCGACGTCCTCGACGTTCACCACCCACTGCGTCTCGCGGGTGTTGGCGCTCGCGTACAGCGTCACGTCGATCGGGCCGGCGATCGTCCGGGGCGACGTCATCGGCGCGGTCGTGTACGTGAGCGCGGCCGGTCCCAGCTGCGACACGCGGTCGTCGTCGATGCACGGCACGGTGGCCGGCAGGTGGCTGGTGAACAGCGACACCGCGCCCATCACCCACTGGTCCTGCTGGCGCGCGCAGATCGTGCCGGACACCGGTGCCCAGGTGATGCCGTCCGACGCGGACGTCGCAGTGGGTGCCGTCGTCACGAGCGAGCCGTCGTTGCGGGACGGCGCGCTGCCGCTGCGGGTGCCGTCGAAGTAGTACGTCGTCGGCGTCGCCCCGGTGAACGGATAGGTGGTCGTCTCGGTGTAACTACCGGTGCCGAGGTCGTAGTAGTGCAGCGGCGTCGGCGTCCGGTCCATGCCGGTGTCCTCGCCCTTGAGCCAGGTGTCGAACCACTCCAGCTCGAGCTGGTTGAAGTTCGAGCCGACACCGCCGCCCGCGAGGTGCGTGTACGGGCCGTCGAGGAGCTGATAGCGGCCGGTCGTCGCCTGCCCGGGCAGCATCGGCGCGTCCACCGGCCGCCCGGCCCACGCGTTCTGCAGCCCGGCGTAGTTCAACGGCTCGCCGCGCTGGAACAGGTCGAACTCGCCGCCGATCAGGTAGGCCGGGATCCCGTTCGCGACGATCTTGCCGAGCACGTCGCCCGGGTCCTTGGCGTGCCAGTACGCGTCGTCGTACGAGTCGGGCCCGCCGAGGAAGGTGCGCAGCAGGAACAGCGCGTTGTAACTGAGCGTCTCCTTCGCGTGGTGGAGCAGCCCGGTCAGGCCGCTCGCGAGCGTGGACGGCTGGACCGCCGCGCTGATCAATGGGTTCAGCAGGTTGACCACCGGCAGCAGCGCACCGAGGTACGCCACGTCGAACGACAGGTCGGGGATGCCGCCCATGAACGCGGTGTCGCGGTAGATGTCGTTCGCGGTGACGATCGGGAAGATCGCCTTCAGCGGAGAGTTCGGGCCGACGGCGCCTGCGGTCAGCATCTGGTCGATGCCGAGGTAGGACGCCCCGTGCAGCCCGACCGTCCCGTCGCTGTGGTCGAGCTTCGCGGCCCAGTGCACCAGCTGGACGCCGTCCGCCGTCTGCTTGGGATCGAACAGGTCGAACGTCCCCCCGGAAGCGCCGGTGCCGCGCACGTCCACGACGACGTCGATGTAGCCGCGTTCCACGAGGTAGTCGTCCGTGCCGAGGCCGGCTGCCTGACCGGTGTCCTTGCCGTAGGGCGTCATCGTCAGCAGCACCGGGAACGGGCCGGACGCGATCTGGCCGGTGGCCGGGTCGGTCGGGTAGTCGACGTTCGCGGCGAGCCGGACACCGTCGCGCATCGGCACCCGCACCCCGGTCACCAGCTTGTGGCCGTACGCGACCGGGTCCGGCGCCCAGCTGCTGCCCGGTGCCGAGCTCGCCGCGATCGCGTCCGCCACCGGATCGGGACGGACCTGTGCCCCGGCTCCGCCCGGCGCCGCGGCGATCGTGGTGCCGGCCCCGCCGACGAGCAGCGCGGTGAGCGCGATGCGGATCCCGACGGGCAGTGCGCGACGACATGGACGCATTCGGCATACCTCCGCAACTCGACCGGTACTCAGTACAACGAGTACCAGATTCTAACGTCACGCCTAGAACATGTTCTCGTTTCTCGCTAGCGTCAGCGGCGTGGACGCCACCGACCTGCTCACGATCCGCGAGATCGAACAGCTCAAGTACCGCTATCTGCGCAGCCTGGACCTCAAGCTGTGGGACGAGTTCGCGGCGACGCTCAGCGCGGACGTCACCGCCGAGTACGGCCCCGCGCTCGCGTTCACCGGACGCGACCAGGTCGTCGAGTTCATGCGCACCTCGCTCGGCCCGGCGATTCTCACGGTGCACCAGTGCCACCACCCCGAGATCACGGTCAGCGGCGACACTGCACGCGGCACGTGGTACCTGCAGGACCAGGTGATCGTCACCGAGCAGCGGCTGATGCTCACCGGCGCGGCGTTCTACGACGACGAGTACGCCCGCGACGCCGACGGCCGGTGGCGCATCACGCGCACCGGCTACGTCCGCAGCTACGAGGCCGTGCAGTCGTTGGACGACGTCCCGAGCTGGAAGCTCACCGCGAACCGGTGGGGGCAGCCGTGACCGAGGCCGTGAAGACGAAGCCGAAGCCGAAGGGGCTGGACCGGCCGAGCACGGTGCGCATCATCAAGGCGATGTCCGTCGCGCACACCTGGCTGTACCGGCGCACCGGCGGTCGGCTGGGCAAGAAGTGGCACGTCGGCAGCGCGCTGCGCAAGGGCGTCCCGATCTGCCTGCTCACCACGACGGGCCGCAAGTCGGGCCAGCCGCGCACCGTTCCCCTGCTGCACATGGCCGACGGCGACAACGTGATCCTGGTGGCGTCGCAGGGCGGCCTGCCGACCAACCCGGCCTGGTACCACAACATGCGGGCGAACCCGGAGGTCACCGTGCAGCTGGGACGGACCACGCGCCGCATGCGCGCTCGGGTGGCCGATCCGGCCGAGCGCGCGCGATTGTGGCCGCGGCTCGTGCAGGTGTACGCCGACTACGCGTCGTACCAGACCTGGACGGACCGGGAGATCCCCGTGGTCATCTGCGAGCCGATGGCCTGACGCCGGACGCGGTCAGGCGAACTCGCCGTGCGGGTCACGGGGTCCGCGCAGCAGTTCGGCCCACACCACCTTGCCGCCGCCGGGCCGCGGCTGGACACCCCACGCGGCCGCGATCGCGTCCACCAGGTGCAGCCCGCGGCCGTGCGTGCGGGTCTCGCTCGGTGGCAGCGGGTCGGGGGTACCGCCGCCGAGGTCGGTCACCTCGATCCGCAGGGCGAGCGCGTTGACCGACAGGCACAGCTCGCAGCCGGTACTGGCGTGCAGGATCGCGTTGTTCACCATCTCGCTCACGACCACGAGCGCGTCGTCGACGAGTGACGGCACCTGCCAGGACTCCAGCGCCTCGCGGGTGAACTGCCGGGCCACAGCTGAACTGGAGAACGAGAACTCCAGCGTGGTGCGCACCGATCCGACGTGCTCGCGGCCCAGCGTCTCCAGCAGCTCGACGAGGTAGTCCAGCTGCGCGCCCTTGACCGCGTACCCGTCCGCGCCGTCGACGAGGCTGCGGTTCTCGCTCGGCTCCGCGCCGGAGAAGACCACCACCTTGGCGGTCGGCGCGACCTCGCGAAGCCGGGTGAGCACCTCTTCGCCGGCGAGGTCGGGCAGGCCGATGTCCAGCACCACGATGTCCGGCTGCAACTGCCCGGCGAGCTCGATCGCCTCGACGCCGTTCGTCGCCTCGCCGACAACCGAGAACACGCCACGGAAGCGCAGCGCCGTGCGGACCATGGTGCGCGCTTCGGGTACGTCGTCGACCAGTTCGACACGGATGGGCATCGGCTCAGGCCTGCTTCGGTGCGGTGGTCGTGCATCCGGTCACGAGCGTATCGGTGCCCGGCGGCGCAGCCGGTATCGACAGGCCGAATCGCGCGCCGGCGGCGTGGGGCTCGTACCACGCGTCACCGCCGTGCGCCCGGGCGAGCTCGCGCACGATGAACAGGCCCAGTCCCGTTCCGCCGCGGCGCCGGCCCGCCGCGAACCGGTGGAACAGGCGGGACCGCAGCTCCTCCGGGACGCCCGGCCCCGCGTCAGTCACGGTGAGCAGCACCCGGTCACCGTCGGCCCGAGCGGCGACGTGCACCGGTTCGGCACCGTGACGCAGGGCATTGGCGATCAGGTTGTCTACCGCCTGCGCCAACCGGTCCGGGTCGGCCGTCGCGGTAAGGCGACCCGCTTCGGCGTCCAGCCGGACGTCCGCGGCAGGCGAACCGGCCCGCGCAGCCGCTACCGATTGCGCGAGCAGCGTGCCGACGTCGACCAGCTGCGTCCGCAGCTCGATTGCGTGCGACTCCAGGCGGGAGGCCGTGAGCAGGTCTGCGAGCAGCCGCTCCAGCCGATGGGAGGTCGCGGTGATCGAGCTGACGAGTTCGCCACGGTCGGTTTCGTCCATCTGGTCAAAGTGCTGTACAAGCATGGCAGCCGATCCGGTGAGCACGCTGATCGGGTTGCGCAGCTCGTGCGCGGTCACGGCTACGAACTCGGCCTGCTCTTGTGCCCTGAGGCTCAGCTGCTCGTTCGCGGCCTCGAGTTCGGCGTTGGCCGCTGCCAGCGCCGCGCCGGCCGCTTCGAGCGCTAGCAGCATTTGCCGCCGCTCGTCCATGTTGCGCGTGATCTTGGCGAAGCCGATGTGCACGCCGGCGGTGTTGTACACCGCCGTGATCAGCACGTTCGCCCAGAACCGGCTGCCGTCCTTACGGATGCGCCAGCCCTCCTCCTCGTAGTGACCGTCGCGCAGGGCCAGCTCGAGCTCGTGTTCCGGATGCCGCCTTTGCTGCGCCTCGGGCGGGTAGAACTCGCGGAAGTGCCGGCCGATGATCTCGTCGGCGCTGTAGCCCTTGATCCGTGCGGCGCCGGCGTTCCAGGTGATCACGGTGCCGTCGACACCGAGCATGAAGATCGCGTAGTCCTGGACGGCCTCGACCAGCGATCGGTAGCGGTCCTCACCCTGGCGCAACTCCTGCGCTACCACCGTCCGCTTCGTTTCAGCAGCGGCCACGACCGCGCCGGCCGGCATTTCGGCGGGGAACGCGGGCGACTCGCCGGCGGCGCTGTCGTTTCGCGGCGCGGTGAGCCGTTCGCAGAGGGCCTCGACGCCGGCCGACTTTGCCAGGACGTCGGCTGCGCCCAGTTGGAACGCGCGCGCAACGAGCTGCGGATCGGCGAGTGCGGTCAGCAGAACGACGCGCGTCTTCGGCGAGGCTGCGAGCACGTCCGGCAGTGCGGTCAGTCCGTCCGTCCCCGGCATGGTCACGTCGAGGACCATCACGTCCGGGCGGTGTTGCCGGGCCAGCTCGACCGCGATCCTCCCGTCCGATCCCTCGCCGATCACCTGGAACTGGCCGGTCTCCTCCAGCCGCATCCGCACGAGGCGGCGCATGGCGGCGTCGTCGTCGACGAGTGCCGCCGTGCGGAGCTTTCCGACCATGAGCCGAACCTACTCAATGTGTGCGGGCTCGCACGGCGGGGTCGTCAAGTCGCGGGAACCGCTGCCGATGGTCCGAGCCGTGAGAAGTAGGCAATCCCGGTTCATCGCAGCTGTCATCGCCGCCGTCGTCGTCGTTTGCGGACTCGTCGCGTTCGTCTCCCAGCGCTGGTTGAGCAACGCCGCGTTCGGCAACCTCGAGTCCGAGCAGGCCGCCCAGTACGCGCAGCGCGTGAAGATCGCCCTCGACTACGAGGTCAAGCTACTGGCGAACTACGGCTCGACGAACTCGATCTGGTCCGGCTCCTACGACGCCGTGGCGCAGTCGAACAAGGCCGACTTCCTCTCCGACTTCTCGCCGAGCGTCACGAAGACGCTGAACGGCGTGGACGGTGTGATCGGCGTCGGGCCGGACGGCAGCTACCGCGTCGGCGGGCTGACCACGGGCGGCGGCGCCACGTTCGAGCCGCTGCCGGCCGCGCTCACGAGTACATCCACGCTGAGCACCCTGATCGATCCGTCCGCCGAACCTGGCGTGTCGAAGTGTGGCCTGTTGACCCCGGACGCGACGCCGTACGCGTTCTGCAGTTTCCGCTCGTACAACGACGACGCCGCCGGCAAGCCGGTCGGCAACCTGATCTTCCTGCTCGCGTTGAACAAGGCGAAGCTCGCGCAGCTGTCCCAGATCATCGGGATGCCGCTGACGCTCGTCACGAAGCAGCACTCCGGCAAGGTGTCGACGCTCAAGAGCACGCTCGGCAACATCACGGTCACGACCGCGACCGTCAGCTCCGACAAGATGGTGCTGGACGCGGCCGTCCCGACCACCTCCGGCTCGGACGTCCTGCTCGAGTTCACCCGGCCGCGCCCGATCCACGCCGTGGCGACGTCGTGGTCGGAGAAGAGCCTGGCCGTCATCGGCGGCATCCTGCTGCTGATCATCGGTGTGGTCGCGGTCGGCATTCGCCGCGCGGTGCGCGCGAAGGTGCAGCCGCTGCGCGAGACCGCCGAGCAGATCATCTCGTCCGGTGACCGTTCGCTGCGCATCAACTCGGCGGACACGTCCGAGATCGGCGCACTCGCTCAGGCGATCGACACGATGCTGGACTCGCTCGCCGAGCGCGAGCGCGAGATCGCCGAGGCGCAGCGCGAGCGCGAGGAGCAGCTGCAGGCCGCGGCCGAGCACGACCGCGAGCGCGAGGCGGAGCTGCGCGCGCGGGCCGAGGAGTCGATCACCGCGGCGACGAGCGCGATCATGGACGAGCTGAACCGGATCCGTACCAACACCGCCGAGGTGCATTCCGCGGCGAACACGATCGAGCAGCGCGTCGAGGCGTCCACGAAGCTGACGCACGCGGTGCTCAGCCAGAGCCAGAGCGCGAGCGCTGCCGTCGAGGAGCTGAGCTCCAGCCTGCAGAACATCGCCGGCGTGGCCGAGATGATCGCCGGCGTCGCGAAGCAGACCAACCTGCTGGCGCTGAACGCCACGATCGAGGCGGCGCGCGCGGGCGAGGCGGGCAAGGGCTTCAGCGTGGTCGCCAACGAGGTCAAGGAGCTGGCGATCGCCACATCCGCCGCGACCGCGGAGATCACCTCGACGATCGAGAAGCTCCGCATGGACGCGGTCGTGATGTCCGGGGCGATCACCGAGGTACAGTCGGGTGTGGCGGAGATCGACAACGCCACCCGCGACGTCAACGGCGTGACGATGGGCCAGCGCGAGACCGCGCAGGTGCTGAACTCGAGTGTGGATCAGGCGATCGATCGCCTTCGCGCCATCGACACGTTCGCGTAAGTAGCCCCAACGGGATTCGAACCCGTGCTACCGCCTTGAGAGGGCGAAAGGCCGGGGAGAGTCCCGCCGGGTGGTGTAAGTCGGCTTCCTCGTGATCGTGACCGTGTCGGTCACGGACGGCGAGGGGCCATCGCGTGAAGCTCTGTGAGAACCCGCCAAGGAACTCACGGAACGGAAGCACGCGATGGCCCTGGATCAGTCTGCCCTGCTCGAACTGTTGAACGTCATGCGAAGCGCCGACGGCGGCGAGTTGATGCCCCGCCTGCTGGCCACGATCTTGCAGCTGCTCGTCGACGCCGAGGCGACCGCTGTGATCGGCGCCGAGCCGCATCAGCGGACTGCGACGCGTACCAACCAGCGCAACGGCACCCGCGACAAGCTCGTGGCGACTGCGACCGGTGACATCACGGTCAAGATCCCCAAGCTTCGGTCAGGCTCGTTCTTCCCGTCGCTGCTGGCGCCGCGGCGACGGATCGACGTCGCTTTGCACGCGGTCGTGATGCAGGCCTGGATCGAGGGCGTGTCCACCCGCAAGGTCGACGACCTGGTCGCCGCGCTCGGGATCGAGTCCGGGATCAGCAAGTCCGAGGTCTCGCGCATCTGCGCCCAGCTCGACACCGACATCGCCGCCTGGCGCGACCGGGACCTGTCCGGGCAGGCGACGCCGTACGTGTTCCTGGACGCGACCTACTGCAAGGCCCGCGTCGGCGGCCGGGTCGTGTCCCGCGCGGTCGTGATCGCCACCGGCGTCACCGCCGACGGACACCGCGAGGTCCTCGGCGTCGACGTCGGCGACAGCGAGAACGAACAGTTCTGGACCGAGTTCCTGCGCGGCCTGCGCGAGCGTGGCCTGCACGGTGTCCAGCTGGTCATCTCCGATGCGCACAGCGGTCTGATCAAGGCCATCAACGCCGTCTGCGCCGGCGCCGCCTGGCAACGCTGCCGAGTGCACTTCGTGCGCAACGCGCTCGCGAAGGTCAACAAGGGCCACGCCGAGATGGTCGCCGCCGCGATCCGCACCATCTTCACCCAGCCCACTGGCCCGGGTGTTCGCGCCCACGTCGAGGTCGTCGCGACCACCCTCGAGACCCAGTTCCCGGCCGTGGCCGAACTGCTGCGTGACGCCAAGGCCGACATCACCGCCTTCGCCGATTTCCCGGAAGCGCACTGGCGGAAAGTCTGGTCGACGAACCCGCTCGAACGGCTGAACAAAGAGATCAAACGCCGCACCGACGTCGTCGGGATCTTCCCCGACGACGCGTCCCTGCTCCGGCTCGCGAGCTGCATCCTGATCGAACACCACGACGAATGGCAGGTCAGCGAACGCCGCTACCTTTCCGAGGCCTCCATGGCCAAGCTGACCCCGCCAACACCCGCCACACTGGAACCCCGCCGCGACCACGACACGACCAACAGCCAGGAGGTGATCGACACCCCCGCCCTCAAGACGGCATAGTCAGCACGAACTCACAGCGCAGCACGCGAACGAGTTACACCACCCTGCGGGGCACGACCGGCACATGCGCTCATAAAATTGGTGCACGCGACGCGCGAATCCCTCGGATTAGTCAAATTTCACGCCGCACACTGACGGCCCGTTTGGAAGGGAATCACTTGGCGCAACGGTTACCTTGACTACTCCAGTGCCTTTGCAGTGCTTAGCATCCAAATTCGGGAAATCGAGGCCAAGTCCGTCATTCTTCCATTGCGGACTGTAAAGCTCCAATACGCCCGCCTGCGCGAGGTCACCAGATGGGCTATTTGGTGTTCGGAAGTTGTCGATCAGAATGAAGCCTCTGGCCGTAGAGCCGGGTGCTGCTCCGATTGCCCCACATAGCGACGGAACGATCGCAACGGTACTCTGGCCCACCAGCTTTGACTGTCCGAAAGAGCGGACCGCTACTACGTCACCCGCAGGCAGGTGGAAGCCGTTCGGAGTGATGTCGATTGCTTTCACCTCAAACGGAATTGCTCCGGCTGTGTCCCGAACAGCCGCGGGAGAACAGCTTCCGAGCTCACCTTCTATCTCATCGAGCCTAATTAGGCGGTGAAAGGTAACCACTGCCTTCACGCGGTAACCCTCCTCGCTGCTGGCGACCATCGTGACAGTGCCGATCTTGGGAGACTCGGCGATGCTGTCCGTCCGAACCTCGGGCAAGGTGACCTCAGGCAGCGGGTTGGCTGAATGCGCAGGCGGCGATGCAACTGACTGGGCAAGCGTTGAGCTGGGCGCAACCGTCGTCGGCTCGGGCGAGGTCGAACCCGGAGGATGCGACGAGCACCCGGCTATGTCGACGGCAAGAACGAAGCACGTGCTGGTAACTAGGGCTGAGGCGAAATGACGCCTTTTCACTTGGAAGTCACCACCTCATTCACCCGGTTGAGCAGTCTGTCGGCATTGGACGCCAGCCGTTGTCGACGCCAAGCGCATGCCGATCGATGACCGCCGCCAACGAACGTCTTGCGTGAAACGAAGATGCCCGCAAGCCGGGCCCGAACCGACAGCCCAACTGATACGGAGTGGTTCCGATCATGGTGCACACACGCACCCTCCGTTCAGTCGTGCCGTTCTGAGCCATAAGCAACTTAGCCAGGTGACCCCCCAATGGCCATCGGTCGGGCGGAGGTCGGCCTGCTCGCGCGCATCGAACGCCTGGACCGCCAGCGCGCCATCGCCGAGCTGAAGCGGCACCGCCCGGAGTGACTCAGGGCTGGCAGCTGGGGCACCAGTACGTGCTGCGCATGCGCGGCGGCTCGCCCTGCTCGGCGCGGCGGATCGGCGTGCGGCAGCGCAGGCACGGCTGTTCGCCGCGCTCGTACACCCAGTGCTGCCGCCCGCGCGCCAGAAAGCCGGTGGTCGACTGCTCGGGATGCTCGCGGTTCGCCCACATCAGCCGCTGGACGGACGTAACCAGCTTGCCGAGACCGTCCACCTCACCGACCGGCGTCCACGGATTGACCCGCTCCAGGAACAGCACCTCGTTCTTGTAGAGGTTGCCGACGCCGGCCAGGTTGCGCTGATCGAGCAGTGCCTCGGCGATCGAGCGCTCGGGCTGCCCGGACAGCCGGCGCACCGCCTCGTCGGCATCCCAGTCCGGCCCCATCACGTCCGGGCCGAGATGACCGACCCATTCGCCCTCGCGGACGCTCGGCAGCAGCGCGAGATCGTGGATCCGGTAGCCCGTCGCCGTCCAGCGGGAGTTCCCCAGCCGGACGCGGATCATGTGCTCCGGATGCCGGCGTGGCAGCTGCCCCGCCCGCGTCACGTACCAGCTGCCGTCCATCTTCAGGTGGCTGTGCAGCGTCCGCCCGTCGGCGAGGCGCATCAGCAGGTGCTTGCCGCGCGGCAGCACCTCGTCGATCACGATGCCGCGCAGGTCCAGCGTCGCCAGTTGCGGCACGCGGAAGTCCGAGACGGTCAGCGGCTCGCCCCGCAGTGCCGCGTTGAGCCGGCGGGCGGTGAGCCAGACGGTGTCGCCCTCGGGCATGCGCCGGTCAGCCCCGCAGCCGCAGCCCGCGCGGCGTTGGCCGGAAGCCTGCCGCCGTGAGCGCGTCGCCGAGTGCCGACGTGACGACCGGCAGGCCGTCCGCCCGCTCGACGGCCAGCTTGCCGAGCGCGCCGTCGCGGACCGCGAGCGCCAGCGCGTCGGCGGCCGGCTGCAGCACGTCGGGCTCGTCCGAGAACGACAGCACGGTGCGCCCGCCGCGTTCGACGAACAGCACGCAGTGGCCGTCCACGAGCACGACCAGAGCGCCGGCCCGGCGCGACGGTTGGTGACCGCGGCCGCCCGACTCGGCGGTCGCAGCGACCGGCCACGGCAGCGCCGCGCCGTACGGGTTGGCCGGGTCGGTGGCGGCCAGTACGAGCGTCGGCGCCGCCTCGCGTCCCTGGCCGACCGGACGGGCCTGGGCACGCAGCCGGTCGACCGCGCCGGGCAGCGCGAACTGCGCTGCCCCCAGGCCCTCGACGAAGTAGCCGCGCCGGGCGTTCCCGGACTCCTCGGCCGCCTTCAGCACCGGGTACACGCCGGAGAACCCGCCGGGCAGCCCCTCGGACGTGACCGAGCCGCGGGTGAGCACGCCGTAGCGGTCCAGCAGCGTGTCCGCGGCGGCCAGGGCACGACGGGTCGCGTCGCTCTCGCGCTCGGGCACCGCCGACCAGCGCCCGCCCATGCCGTACGGCACCGGCACCAGCGATCGGCCCGAGCTGCCACCCGCAGGAGCCGACCCGGCGTAGCGGCCGTAGCGGGCGCGGGGCGTGCGCGGCCGGCGCGAGTGCGCGGTGCGCACGCCCGGGGCGAGCAGCGTCCGCACCGGTGCGAGCGTGTCGTTCGTCAGCGCGCCCGCCCACACCAGCGCCCAGATCGCGCCGGTCACCGTCTCGTCCTCGACCGGACCGTCGGCCGCGAGGTTCGCCTGCTCGGCCAGCGCCCGGTAGAACAGCCCGTGCCCGCCCGCGAGGGCGTCGAGCAACGCGGCCGCCACCGGTCCGGGCGACTCCACCGGCTCGGGCAGCAGCAGCGGCGCGAGGTCCGCGGGCGCCAGCGTGATCCAGCCGTCGCGCGCGCCGAGCTGGCCCGCGCCCGCCCACACGACCTCGCCGGCGAGGGTCAGCTCGTCCAGCAGGGCGGGCGCGTAGTCCGCGACCCGCGCCGGCAGCACAAGCGTCTCTAGCGCGCTCGCCGGCAGCGGCACCCCGGCCAGTTGCTCGACGACGCGCAGCACCCCGTCCACGCCGCGCTGGGCCGACCGTCCTTCGCCGGACGAGCAGCCCTGCCAGGCCGGGACGAAACGCGCGAGCGCGTCGGGCGGCACCGGCTCCACCTCGCGGCGGAGTGCGGCGAGCGAGCGGCGCCGGATCGAGCGCAGCACCTCCGCGTCGCACCACTCCAGGCCTACGCCGCCGGGGGAGAACTCGCCCTGGACCAGGCGGCCGGACGCGGCCAGCCGCTCCAGCGTGCCGGCGACGACCGCGACCCCGAGCCCGAGCCGGTCGGCGACGTCCGCCGCCTGGAACGGGCCGTGCGTGCGCGCGTAGCGGGCGACCAGATCGCCCAGCGGGTCGCGCACCGGCTCGGTGAACACCTCCGGCACGCCGACCGGCAGCGCGGTGCCGAGCGCGTCGCGCACCCGGCCGGCGTCCTCGACAGCGAGCCAGCGCTGCTCACCGGCGATGCGCACCCGGATCGCGCGCCGGTCCGCCTCCAGGCT
>DASRSS010000092.1:0-9551 GCA_035656335.1 Jatrophihabitantaceae bacterium
CGGCGGTGGCCAGGCACGCGGCGAGCGCGAATGCGCCGAACGCGCGCCACGCTCTCGCGACGCCCGGCCGCGCACGTCGCGCCGCGGTCACGACCAGGTGTCGGTCGCCGGCGTCGTCGTCGCTGTGGCCGCGCCGCCGGAGGCCGTGATCCCGGTGAACGAGGGCATCGAGAAGTAGATTCCCGCGCACGCGGCCGGCGAGCTCGCGCCCATGGTCGCCTCGTTGGTGAAGGTCACCGTCAGCGGGTTGTTCGCCTTGCCGGACGCGGCCACCACCAGCGGCGTCGTCAGTGAGTGGCTCGACCCGGACGATCCGGTGGCTCCCGTCCAAACCACCAGGCTCGCGTTCGAGCTCGCGTTGCACCCGGCGACCGGCGTGGCCAACCCGCTGTCGCTGTACCCGGCCGCGTAGCTGGTGTTGGCCGGCAGCTGCACCGCGGTGATCGTCACCGGGAAGCTGTTCGGGTTGCTGATCGTGACGACGACGTCGCCCGACCCGCCCGGGTACAGCGTGTTGCCCGGGCTCGGTGTCGCGCTCGCGGTGATCGTCAGGTTGCTGATCGTCGCCGACTGCGCCTGGCCGTCGGAGCCGGCGCTGAGGCCGACCAGCCAGTTCGTCGCGTACGCGGCGAGTGCGGCCGTGAGCACGACGCTCGCCGCCCCCGTCGCGAGACGTGCGCGCCGCGTCCAGCGATTTCGCGGTGCGCGGTGCCTTCCGGTGTTCGACATGATGGGTCCCCGATTTCTTTCGACTACGCCGGGGACGTCGGCCGGACACCCCGCCGCGTTGAGCGCGCGGCGACGATCCCGGCACGAATGCGCGGCATGCGATGTCCGGCGTGGGTGGTTCGCCCGAATTCTCGGGCGCTGCCGTGACGTCCTAGTTGGGCGCCGACGCGCGCAGCAGGTGCTGTAGCTGGGTGCGCCGCGGCAGCGCACCGACCTGCCGGACACCGCGGGCGACGGCCGCCCCGGCGGCGTGGACGATCGACAGGTGCCGCTGCGCGCGGGTGAGCGCCGTGTAGACGAGCGGGCGCGAGAGCATTCCGCCGGCCTCGGGCGGGAGCACGACGACGACCGCCGGGAACTCCGAGCCCTGCGCCCGGTGCACGGTGATCGCCCAGCCGTGGACGAGGTCCGCGAGCGCCTTGCCCTTCACCTCCGCGGGGCCGGACGGGAACTCGACGGTCACCGCGCCGCCGCCCTCGAGTTCGGCCACGACGCCGACCTCGCCGTTCGCGTAGCCGAACGGCTCGGCCTCCAGGTGGTTCGCGGTCGCGACGACCCGGTCGCCGACGTCGAACCGCCCCTTCTTGTTGCCTGGGTTGAGCTTCGCCTTCAGCGCGGCGTTGAGTGCCGCGGTTCCGGCACCGCCGCGGTGCACCGGCGTGACGACCTGGATCTGTTCGGGCAGGATGCCGAGGGCGCGGGGGATCGAATCGGTGACGAGCTGCACCACCCGGTGGGCCGCCTCGGCCGACCCGCGGGCCGGAACGATCACGACCTCGTGCGTGGGATCGTCCACCGGGGTCAGCTCGCCACCGCGCACGGCTCGGGCCAGGCGCGCGATCGTGCCGCCCTCGTCCTGGCGGTACAGCGTGGTCAGCTCGGTGACCGGCACCGCGCCGGAGTCGATCAGGTCTCCGAGCACGCGGCCCGGCCCGATGGACGGCAGCTGCGCGGCGTCGCCGACGAACAGCAGGTGCGTCCCGTCGGCGCACGCGCTGAGCAGCGCATCGGCCAGCTCGACGTCCAGCATCGACGCCTCGTCGACGACCACGATGTCCTCGTCCAGCGGCCACTCCTCGTTGCGAGCGAAGCCGCCGCCGCTGAAGTCGACGCGCTCGCTGTCGCCGCCGCTCTGCCGCGGCTGCGCGCCGAGCAGCCGGTGCAGCGTCGACGCGGGCGCCTCGCACAGCTCCTCGAGCCGCTTCGCCGCGCGGCCGGTGGGTGCGGCGAGCGCGACCGTCTTGCCGGCCTGCTCGGCGAGCGCGACCAGCGTGGCGACCGTGCGGCTCTTGCCGGTGCCCGGCCCGCCGGTCAGCACGCTCACCCCGAGCCGCAGCGCGGCGTCGACGGCGGCCTGCTGCACGTCGTCCAGCGACCCCTTCGGCCGGCCGGTGCTCTCGATCGGCTCGGCGGTCGCGAGCAGCCGCGCGATGCCCTCGGCGATGCCGTCCTCGGCCTGGACGTAGCGGGGGATGCCGATCGCCTCCGCGCCGTCCGCTTCGACGGCCAGGACGGTGCCCGCCTCCAGCGCGGCCTCCACCGCGGCCGCCGGGTCGCCGACGCCGAACTCGCGCAGCGCCGGGCCGACCAGCTCGGGCGGGGTGAGCGTGTGCCCGTCGCGGGCCTGGCGGGCCAGCACGAACCCGACGAGCGCGCGGGCCCGCCGCGGGTCGTCCCGCCGCACGGACGGCTCGAGCGCCCGGGCCAGCCGGTCGGCCTCGCCCGGCGCGACGCCCCACAGGGCCAGCAGCTGCCACGGGTCGTCCCGGAGCAGCCGGGCCGCGCCCGGGCCGAGCGTGTCGACGGCGCGGCCGGCGAGGCGGGCGTCCAGGCCGGCGGGCACGACCAGCGCGGCGACGTCGTACACCGGCCCGGCCGCGATGAATGAGGACAGCAACCGGCCGGCGCGGGTCGGCCCCACCTTCGGCAGCGCGGCCAGGTTGGTGGCGCTGACGTCGTCCGGGCCCTCGATCCCGGCGTCCGCGAGCGCGTCGACGAGCGTCGGGCCGAGACCGGGCCAGAGCCGGGCCTGGCAGAACGCGGTGAAGACCGGGTCAGCCGTCATGGGCGCGGAATCAGTCGAGGTTCTCCGGGTAGCCGAGGGCGGGCGCCGATACGTCGTCCAGCGCCGCGCGGATCTCGTCCGGCAGCTGCAGCGTCTCGCAGGCCAGCGCCGCGGTGAGCTGGCCGAGGGTACGCGCGCCCAGGATCGGGGCCACCACGCCCGGCCGGTCGCGCAGCCACGCCAGCGCGACCGCGACCGCCGACGTCGCCAGCCCGTCCGCCGCCGTCGCGACCGCCTCGACGATGCCCGAGGCGCGCGGGGCGTGGTCGATCGGCAGGGTGCGGGTGCTCGCCGCCGCGCGCGAGTCGGCCGGCACGCCGGTGCGGTACTTGCCGGTCAGCACGCCGCCGCCCAGCGGCGACCACGGGAACACGCCGACGCCCAGCTCCGCACAGGCGGGGACGACCTCGCGCTCGACGCCGCGGTCCACTAGCGAGTAGCGCACCTGGTTCGCCACGATCGGCGCGCGTCCGGGCATCGCCCGCTGCCACGCCGCCGCGCGCCCGATCCGCCAGCCGCTGTAGTTGGAGACGCCGGCGTAGCGCACCTTGCCCGATGCCACAGCCGCGTCCAGCGCACCGAGCGTCTCGTCGAACGGCACCTCGTCGTCGACCGTGTGCACGTACCAGAGGTCCACGTAGTCGGTGCCGAGCGCGCGCAGCGAGTTGTCCAGCTGCCGCAGCAGGGCGCCGCGCGAGCAGTCGACGAACCGGCCCTCGGGCGTGCGGGCGATGCCCGCCTTCGTCGCGATGATCAGGTCGGCGCGGGGCACGACGTCGGCGACCAGGTGCCCGATCAGCCGCTCGGTCTCGCCGAACCCGTAGGACGCGGCGGTGTCCACCAGCGTGCCGCCCGCGTCGTGGAACGCGACCAGCTGCGCGGCGGCCTCGTCCGCGTCCGTCTCGACGCCCCAGGTCATGGTTCCCAGGCCGAGGTCGCTGACCTTCAGGCCGCTGTGTCCCACCGTCCGCAACTGCACGCCGTGAAACTACCGGCCCGGCGTAGCCGGGAGCGGCGCCGGGTGCTCGCTATGGTGGCGCGGTGAAGCTCGCGGTCAATCTCGGCTATTGGGACGCCACCAGTGCCGGCTCGGTCAACGACCTGCTGAAGCTCGCCGTCGAGGCCGAGCGGCTGGGCTACGCGAGCGCCTGGGCGGCCGAGGCGTACGGCTCGGACGCGGTCACCGTGCTCAGCTGGGTGGCCGGGCAGACGTCCCGCATCGAGCTGGGCAGCGGCGTGCTGCAGATCCCAGCCCGCACGCCGGCGATGACCGCGATGACCGCCGCGACGCTCGACATGCTCTCCGGCGGGCGCTTCCTGCTGGGGCTCGGCGTCTCGGGGCCGCAGGTGTCCGAGGGCTGGCACGGCGTCCGGTTCGGCAAGCCGCTGGCGCGCACCCGCGAGTACGTCGAGATCGTGAACCTGGCGCTGTCGCGGCGCCGGGTGCGTTACGAGGGCGAGCACTACGTGCTGCCGCTGCCGGACGGCCCGGGCAAGGCGCTGCACCTGATGGTCCACCCGGTGCGCGACCACGTGCCCCTCTACCTCGCCGCGATCGGGCCGAAGAACCTGGAGCTGACCGGCGAGATCGCCGACGGCTGGCTCGGGGTGCTGGTCTCCTCCGACCACGCCGGCGACCAGCTGGCGCACATCGCCGCGGGGCGCGAGCGGGTGGGACGGGACATGACCGGCTTCGACGTCTGCGCGTACGTCCCGCTGTCCGTGGGCGAGGACGTGACCGCGTGCGCCGTGCCGGTCCGTCCGTACACGGCGCTGTACGTCGGCGGCATGGGCAGCCGGGAGCAGAACTTCTACAACAACCTCGCGGTGCGGATGGGGTACGGCGAGCAGGCCGCGGTCGTCCAGGACCGCTACCTCGCGCGCGACTACGACGGCGCGGCCGCGGCGGTGCCGGCGGAGCTGGTGGACCAGACCTCGCTGCTCGGCCCGGTTCCCCGGGTCGCCGAGCGCATCGCTGCCTTCGCCGCCGCGGGCGTGACCACGCTCGCGGTCACCCCGTACGGCGACACGCTCGAGGCCCGGCTGCGAACGCTGCAGGCCGGCGCCGAGGCCCTGGAGAGATCCGGCGTGGCGGCGGGCGCCGCATGACGCTGCTGCAGGTACTCGTCCTCGGACTGGTGCAGGGGATCGCCGAATTCCTGCCCGTCTCCGCGACCGCGCACCTGCGGATCGTGCCGGCGCTGTTCGGCTGGCACTTCTACAACGGCAGCACCCAGAACCCCGGCTCGACGTTCACGGCCGTCGTGCGGGTGGGCTCGATGGCCGCGCTGGTCTGCTACTTCTGGCGCGAGCTGCTGCACGTGTGCGTGGCCTGGGCGCGCGGCCTGTACGACCGGTCGGTGCGCGACTCGCTGGAATACCAGATGGGCTGGTACCTGCTGCTCGCGACGATCCCGGTGATCGTGCTGCGCATCGTGTTCAGCGGGCGGCTCGACTCCGGCGCCGAGAACCTGTGGTTGCTGGCCGGCTCGCTGATCGTGGTCGGGCTCGCGCTGTGGGCCGCCGAGATCATCGGCAGACGCCACCGGATCGAGGAACAGATCGACAGGACGGACGCCGCTGCCGTGGGCCTCGCGCAGGTGATCTCGCTGGTGCCCGGCGCGTCGCGGGTCGGCACGATGCTGACCGCTGGCCTGTTTCGCGGGCTGGAGCGTCCCGCCGCGATCCGCTTCGCGTTCCTGCTGTCCATCCCGGCGGTCGTCGCCGACGCGATCTACGAGGTCGTCCGGATGGGCGGCAGCCACGAGCACAGCCCGGGCTCCGGCCTGATCGGGTTCGCGGTCGTGGTCGCGTTCGTCAGTGCGCTGCTCGCGATCCACGCCCTCGTGCAGTGGCTGACCCGGCACAGCGCGATGGTGTTCGTCTACTACCGCCTCGCGCTTGGCGCGCTCGTGCTCGCGCTGCTCGGCGCCGGCGTGCTGGAGGCGACCAGCTAGGTGTCCACGCTGCTGCTCGTCCGCCACGGGCTCACCGCGAAGACCGGTCCGGTGCTCACCGGGCGGTCCCCGGGCGTGCACCTGGACGAACGCGGCGAGAAGCAGGCCGCCGCGGTGGCCGAGCGCATCGCCGCGCTGCCGGTCGCCGCGATCGTGACCAGCCCGTTGGAGCGCTGCGTGGACACGGCCGAACGGATCCGCGCCGCGCAGCACGCCGCCGGGCGCGAGCCGGACTGGAACGTCGACGAGCGGTTGATCGAGTGCGGCTACGGCGAGTGGACCGGCCGGCCCATCAAGGAGCTCGCCAAGGAGCCGCTCTGGAAGGTCGTGCAGGCCCAGCCGTCCGCGGTGCGCTTCCCGGACGGCGAGGCGCTGACCGAGGTGTCCGCCCGCGCCGTGGCCGCCGTCCGCGACTGGGACCAGCGGCTCGGCGAGGACGCCGTGTGGGTCGCGTGCAGCCACGGGGACGTGATCAAATCAATCCTCGCGGACGCGCTCGGGCTGCACCTGGACCAGTTCCAGCGGATCGTCGTCGACCCCTGCTCGGTGTCGGTGATCCGCTACACCGCGGCGCGTCCGTACGTGCTTCGCAGCAACGACAGCGGCGGCGACCTCACCGCGTTCGCGCCGCCGAAGCGGCGGGGCCGCAGGCCGCGCAGCGGCGATGCGACGGTCGGTGGCGGCGCGGGCGGCGGCTCGGTCTGACGTCTAGGATTTACAGACATCATGCCTCGCCAACTGTTCCATTTCGACCGACCGCAGCGCTTCGTCGCGGGCACCGTCGGGGAACCCGGCGACCGCACCTTCTTCCTACAGGCCAGCGACGGTGCGCGGGTGGTATCCGTCGCGCTGGAGAAGCAGCAGGTGATCGTCCTCGCCGACCGGCTCGAGCAGTTGCTGGAGGAGGTCGTGGCGCGCACCGGGACGGTCGTCCCGGCGGCCGAGCCGGACACCGCTGCGCTCGCCCAGCCGATCGACGAGGAGTTCCGCGTCAGCGCGATGGCGCTGGCGTGGGACGGCGAGAGCGGCATGGTGATCATCGAGGCGCAGAGCGCCGCCGAGGACCCGGAGATCGCCGAACAGACCCTGCTCGAGGACGTCGAGGACGGCCCGGACGCGCTGCGGGTGCGCATCGAACCGCCGCACGCCCGCGCGTTCATCGAGCGGGCCCGGCTGGTGGTCGCTGCCGGCCGGCAGACCTGCCCGCTGTGCGGCCAGCCACTCGAGCCCGGTGGCCACATCTGCCCGCGCAACAACGGCTACCACCGGCACACCCCGCTGGCTCCGTGACCGGCCCCGCGAGCGCGCCATGAGCGACACCGACCTGACGCCGCCGGTCGCGCTGCCCGACGACGTCGCGCTCGACCTGCTGCGCGCCGGCGAGCTGTCGATCGAGGGACGGCTCGTGGACGCGTCCAACGCGACGCTGTACTGCGCGGTCAGCCACGGCGACGTGACCGCGGCGTGCGTGTACAAGCCGGTCGCGGGAGAGCGTCCGCTCTGGGACTTCCCGGACGGCACGCTGGCCGAGCGCGAGGTCGCGGCCTACGAGGTGTCGGCACGGCTCGGTTGGCGCATCGTGCCGCCGACGGTCTACCGGGACGGCCCGGCCGGGCCGGGCATGGTGCAGCTCTGGATCGACGAGGACGAGCGGGTCGACGTGGTGCGCCTGATCCGCAGTGCCGACTCGACGGCGCTGCGGCGCATCGCGGTGTTCGACGCGGTGATCAACAACGCGGACCGCAAGGGCGGCCACCTGCTACCGGTCACCGACGGCCACGTCTACGGCGTCGACCACGGCGTGACGTTCCACGTCGAGGACAAGCTGCGGACCGTGCTGTGGCAGTGGGCGGGCGAACCGCTCCCCGCGGAGGCGATCGACGCGCTGGTCGAGCTGCGCGGGACGCTCGAGCGCGACCTCGGCGACCGGCTGCACGAACTGCTCACGACGCGCGAGGTCCGGCGCACCATCCGGCGCGTGGACGACCTGCTCGCGATCGGCCGCCACCCCGAGCCGAGCGGCGACTGGCCGGCCGTGCCCTGGCCGCCGATGTAGCTACCGGGTGGCCAGCTCGGCCAGCCGGCGGGCGTCCCACTGCTCGGTGACCTTCGTGCCGCCGTCCGCGGGCTCGAACAGGTAGCGCCAGACGTGGCCGTTGAAGTGCCGCCACGCGATCACCTTCGGCTCGTCGAACTCGATCACCGTGTTGACGATCTTGTACGGCGCGCCCAGCTTCATGTCCATGCCGAACTTGGCGCCCGCCGAGAGCCGCTGCGGCTCGGCGGCGATGATCTTGCTCTCGGAAACCAGGTAGCTGCTCATGCCGCAGAGTGTGCCCGATACCGTGTCCAACATGGAGGCCTGGCCCGCACCGCACGTCCCGACACTGCCCGGGACGGGTCCGCAGCTGCGGCTGTTCGACACCGCCGCGGGCAAGGTCACCGCCACCGAGCCGGACGGCATCGCGCGCATGTACGTCTGCGGCATCACGCCGTACGACGCGACCCACCTCGGCCACGCGGCCACCTATCTCGCGTTCGACCTGGTGCAGCGGGTGTGGCGCGACGGGGGCCACGACGTGCGCTACGTGCAGAACGTGACGGACGTCGACGACCCGCTGCTGGAGCGCGCCGCACACACCGGCGAGAACTGGATGAGCCTGGCCGAGCGCGAGATCGACCTGTTCCGCGACGACATGGCGGCGCTGCGCGTCCTGCCGCCGGACGAGTACATCGGCGCGGTCGAGTCCGTCCCCGAGCTGACCGAGGCGATCACGAAGCTGCTCGACTCCGGCGCCGCGTACCACGTGGGCAGCGACGAGAACAGCGACATCTACTTCGACATCACCGCGAGCGGTCACTTCGGCTACGAGTCCGGGCTCGACCGCGACACGATGCTGCAGCTGTTCGCCGAGCGCGGCGGCGACCCGCAGCACGCCGGCAAGCGTGACCCGCTCGACTCACTGCTGTGGCGCGGACTGCGCCCGGGGGAGCCGTTCTGGGACACCCAGCTCGGCCGCGGCCGCCCGGGCTGGCACATCGAGTGTTCCGTGATCGCGCTCAACCGGCTCGGGATGCGCTTCGACGTCCAGGGCGGCGGGTCGGACCTGATCTTCCCGCACCACGAGCACTCCGCCGCGCACGCCGAGGCGCTGACCGGCGAGCGGCCGTTCGCCAAGCACTACGTGCACGGCGGCATGATCGGGCTCGACGGCGAGAAGATGAGCAAGTCCCGCGGCAACCTGGTGCTCGTGTCCAAGCTGCGGGCGGCCGGTGTCGACCCGATGGCGATCCGGCTCGCCCTGCTGGACGGCCACTACCGGGCCGACCGCGAATGGACCGGTGGCCGGCTCCCTGCCGCGGAGGCGCGGCTGGCGCGGTGGCGGGCGGCGACCGCCCTGGCTGCCGCGCCGGACGCGTCCGGGCTGCTGGCGCAGGTGCGCGAGCGGCTCGCCGACGACCTGGACACGACCGGCGCGCTCACCGCGATCGACGCCTGGGCGGACGCGGCCCTCGCCGACGGCGGGACGGCCGCCGGAGCCCCGGCACTGGTACGCGACCTGGTCGACGCGCTGCTCGGTATCGAACTCTGACTCCGTCAGGATCAGGGTGTAGCCGTCACAGGCAGCGCGGCCGTCAGATCCACCTCGACGAGCTGACCGCGCGTTCCCTCCGGATCGTGGCTCACCACGACCTGAGGCAATGGTCATCGGCTGAGTCTGGCAGTGGTCAACGATCGGGACCATCGGGTTCTGCTTGCGACGTTGCATGCAGAGCCCGATGTCGGCGCGCCCTTACCC
>DASRSS010000093.1:0-23513 GCA_035656335.1 Jatrophihabitantaceae bacterium
CGCCTCGATGACCGCGGCGACGCCGTCATGGCGGCCGACCCGCAGGTTGTCGCGCTGGGCGACATCGTGAGTGAGCACGACCCGCGAGCCGGAGCCGATCCGCGACAACACGGTCAACAGGACGTTGCGCTCCAGCGATTGCGCCTCGTCAACGATCACGAACGAGTCATGCAACGACCGGCCGCGGATGTGCGTGAGCGGCAGGACCTCGAGCATGCCGCGGTCGAGCACCTCGTCCATCACATCCGAGGAGACGAGCGCGCCAAGGGTGTCGAAAACCGCCTGCGACCACGGCGCCATCTTCTCGTTCTCGCTGCCGGGCAGGTAACCGAGGTCCTGGCCGCCGACGGCGTAGAGCGGACGGAACACGACGACCCGCTTGTGCAGCCGCCGCTCGAGCACGGCCTCGAGACCCGCGCATAGGGCGAGCGCCGACTTGCCGGTGCCGGCGCGGCCACCTAGGGAGACGATGCCGACCTCCGGGTCGAGCAGCAGGTCGAGCGCCACGCGCTGCTCGGCCGAGCGCCCGTGCAGGCCGAACGCCTCGCGGTCACCGCGCACCAGCTGCACCTGCTTGTCCGGCGTGACGCGGGCGAGCGCGGAGCCCTTGACCGAGTGCAGCACGAGGCCGGTGTGGCAGGGCAGATCCGCGACGGGCTCGAAGTCGGGCGTCTCGACCAGCCCGAGCAGCTCGCCGTCGTACAGCGCGTCGACCGTCTCGGCCTGGACGTCCACCTCGGCCATTCCCGTCCAACCGACCGAGTCTGCGACCGGGTGCATGCGGTACTCGTCGGACGGCAGCCCGACGGACGCGGCCTTGACCCGCAACGGCATGTCCTTGGTGACGAGCATGACGTCGTGGCCGTCGCCGGCCAGGTTGAGCGCGACGGCGAGGATGCGCGAGTCGTTGCTGTCGACGCGGAACCCGGCCGGCAGCGTGGACAGGTCGGAGTGGTTCAGCTCGACGCGCAGCGTGCCGCCCTCGTCGCCGATCGGCACCGGTGCGTCGAGGCGGCCGTGCTCGATGCGCAGGTCGTCCAGCACCCGCAGCGTCTGCCGCGCGAACCAACCCAGCTCGGGATGGTGCCGCTTGCCCTCCAGCTCGCTGATCACGACGAGCGGCAACACCACCTCGTGCTCGGCGAAGCGGCCGAGGGCGCCCGGATCGGACAGCAGCACGGACGTGTCGAGCACGAAGGTGCGCCGGTTGGGCTCGGTGGTGTGGGTACGGCTAGCGGTCACGGATCGCTCCTGACGTCGGTACCAGGCGCTGCGGCGCGCGCGTGCGCGATCACTGCGCAGTCGGGGCTCCGGGCGGTCCGTGCCGGTGACGGCGAGGACGCGCCGGCGTCCCCTCTCGCTGGTATCCACCACCGTCGCGGGACCTCCGGGACGGATCGAGTGGGTCGACCCGCCGCTGCCGACGGTACGTCCGCCTGCGGCACGATCCGGCAAGGCGCGCGGGCGTGTCGGTTCGGTGTTGGTTCCGTGGCGGGTTGGCCCCGCAGCAGGCGGACACGCCGCCGCGGACCCTGCTACGGGGCCAACCCGGTTTCGGCCGGACGCGATTCGTCGGCGCCCCACTGCGACCACGAGCCGGGATACAGCGCGAGCTCGGTGTGCCCGGCGACGGTCATCGCCAGCAGGTCATGGCACGCGGTCACACCCGAACCGCAGTAGGCGATCGCGCCGTCCTCCGCTCCCGCGAACCGCGCCCGCAGCACGTCCGGCGCGAGGAATCTGCCGTGTTCGTCGAGATTTCCGGTCCACGGCGCGCTGCGCGCTCCGGGCACGTGGCCGGGCCGCGGATCGATCGCCGGGTCGCCGTGCGCGTACCGCTCGGCGCTGCGCGCGTCGAACACCAGCGCGGACGACGCGGCCAGCTCGTCGGCGGTGAGGAACCGGTCGGACGGCCACGGCCGCGGCGCGCGCTCGGTCAGCAGCGGGGTCGGCACGTCGGTGCTCAGCTCGCCCGCGTGGTCCGTCCACGCCGCAAGCCCGCCGTCCAGGACGGCCGCCGGCTCGCCGATCGCGCGCAGCATCCACCACAGCCGGGCCGCGACGGAGCCGCCCGCGTCGTCGTACGCCACCACCGGACGTCCCTCGGCGATGCCCATGCGCGCCAGCGCCGCGGCGAAGGCGGCCTCGGTCGGCAGCGGATG
This sequence comes from Jatrophihabitantaceae bacterium, assembly GCA_035656335.1. Classification (GTDB taxonomy): domain Bacteria; phylum Actinomycetota; class Actinomycetes; order Mycobacteriales; family Jatrophihabitantaceae; genus DASRSS01. The sequence continues at coordinate 2,163 of DASRSS010000093.1, forward strand.
CCGTCCCGCCGCCGGGCTCGCGGGCGCCGACAGATCGGTGTCGACGTCCAGCCACACCGCGCCGGGGATGTGGCCCGCGCGGTAGGCGTCCCAGCCCGAGCGCCCGTCGAGGTACCAGCGCACGTCCACGACCTGCACCTCGTCCAGGTGCGCGGCCAGCCAGTCGGCGGAGACGAGGGGCCCGAAGTCAGCCGCCATACCGGCGCTGTCTGGTGCCGTAGTCGCGCAGCGCGCGCAGGAAGTCGATCTTGCGAAAGTCCGGCCAGAGCGCGTCGCAGAAGTAGAACTCGGAGTGGACGGACTGCCACAGCAGGAAGCCGGACAGCCGTTGCTCGCCCGAGGTGCGGATGACCAGGTCCGGGTCCGGTTGCCCTTTGGTGTAAAGGTGTTCCGCGATCTGGTCGACGTCGATCACCTCGGCGAGTTCCTCGATCGACGTGCCCGCGGCGGCGTGCTCCTGCAGCAGCGAACGGACCGCGTCGGCGATCTCGCGACGGCCGCCGTAGCCGACCGCGATGTTGACGGTGAGCCCTTCGCGTTCGGCCGTCCGCTCGGCCGCGCTCTTGAGCGCCTCCGCGGTCTCAGCCGGCAGCAGGTCCAGGGCGCCGACCACGTTCACGCGCCACGGCCGTCCCGGACCGGACAGCTCGCCGGCGACGCCCGCGATGATCTGCAGCAGCGGCTCGAGCTCCTCACGTGGACGGCGCAGGTTGTCCGTCGACAGCAGCCAGACCGTCACGTGCGCCACGCCCGCCTCGGTGCACCAGTCGAGCAGGTTCGCGATGTGCTGGGCCCCGGCCACGTGGCCCTGGCTGACGTCCTCGAAGCCCGCCGCGCGCGCCCAGCGGCGGTTGCCGTCGATCATGATTGCGACGTGCCGCGGAACGGGTAAGCCCTCGAGGTGCGCACGCAGCCGCCGCTCGTAAAGCGAGTACACGACGCCGCGCAGGTCCACGACTGCCAACCATAGCTCGCACGCCACGCCCCGGCGGCAGGGCGTGCGCGCTCACAGCGCGAACAAACCTACGGTCCCGTAACCTGGAGCGATGTCGGCGATGCAGCCCACCCCCGCCACCCCGGCCGCGGCGATCGCGGCCGCCGTCGCGGACCTGAAGCCACGCCTGCGCGGCTGGCTGCACGTCTATGCGGCGGCGGTGTCGCTCGTGTCCGGGGCCGCGCTGATCGCGGTCGCCGTGGCCGAGCGCGGCGGTTCGGGCGGTGCAAGCACCGGCGTCTACGCGGTGACCGTCACGCTGCTGTTCGGCACGTCCGCGCTGTATCACCGGCTGAACTGGGGCCCGCGCGGGCACGCGGTGATGAAACGGCTCGACCACTCGATGATCTTCGTGTTCATCGCCGGGACGTACACCCCGATCGCAGTGCTGACCCTGCCGCGGGACGCCTCGATCGCCGTGCTGACCGTGGTGTGGGTGGGCGCGCTGTTCGGCGTGGCCCTGCAGTCGGCCTGGCCGTCGGCGCCGCGCCGGCTGTCCGTGCCGTGCTACGTCGCACTCGGCTGGGTCGCCGCGTTCGTGTTCCCCGACCTGTTGCACACCGGCGGGGTCGCCCCGCTGGTGCTGATCGCGGTCGGCGGCGTGATCTACACGCTGGGCGCGGTCGTGTACGGGCTCAAGCGGCCCGACCCGTGGCCCGGGACGTTCGGGTTCCACGAGGTGTTCCACCTCTGCACGCTGATAGCGGCGCTGTGCCACTACGTCGCGATCTGGCTCGCCGTCTTCAGCTAGCGCCCGTTCGAGCGCGACCAGCGCTTGGCGTGTGCAGAGCGCAGCGCCGCGTCCCGTCCCCTCCGCTGATCAACGGCGCGTTGTGGCTGCCCCGGCGACCACGACCTGCTGTTGATCAGAACGTGAGTTCGGCCCATGACGCCGTGTAATGATGTAATCATTGCTTGAACGTAAGGAGTATGACCATGAATGCAGAGCACGAGGACCCGCACGGACGGCGCGGCGGACACGGACACGGCGGACGGGGCGGGCACGGGCACGGCGGCCCGCGGGGGCGCGGCTTCGGCCGTCCGGGCGGCTGGCAGCAGGCCGACCTCCCGCCGGCGGACGACGCCGCACAATGGCTGGCCGGGCGCCTGCCCGACGACTGGTTCGTCGGCGAGCCCACGGTCACGGTCGACCGCGAGGAGATCGTCGTGATCGGCGAGCTGGCCGCCCCGGAAACCGCCGGTGAGGCCGCGGCGCTCGGACGGATCAGCCGGTTCCGCGAGGACACCCGCGAGGCGCGCATGCAGATCGCGGACGAGGCCGAGGCCCGCTACCGCCGCAAGGTCGCCTGGGGCGCGTCCATCGGCGAGACCCGCCAGCTGTTCACGCACCTGGCCGTCCCGGTGATGACCCGGCTGCGGCAGGGCGAGCGGCGCGTGCTCGACACCCTCGTGGACGCGGGCGTGGCGCGGTCGCGCTCCGACGCCCTCGCCTGGTGCGTCACGGTGGTCGGCGAGCACACCGACGAGTGGCTGGCCAACCTGCGCGAGGCGATGAGCGAGGTCGACAAGCTCCGCGCCCAGGGCCCCGACCTCTAGCGCAGCGCCCGCAGCAGCTCGTCGGCGGACGTGACGGGACGGTCGCACACCATGCCGCGACACACGTACGCGGCGGGGGCGCCGTCCACCAGCGGGCGGTCGGCGAGTAGCGGGACGCCAGCCGCGTCCGGTTCGCCCGACACGACGACCGCGCCCGGCGGACGCGCCGACCAGGCGGTGCCCGTCAACGGGCCGCCGGACGGCTCGCCGACCACCGCCACCTGGACCGGTCCGGCGAGCAGTCCCTCGGCGGCGCTCAGCGCCCAGCCGAAGAAGCGCGGCTGCTGCCCGGCGAACTGGGCGACGCCGCTCAGCGCAGTCTCCGCCGCGGCGCGATGCTCGAGCGAACCGGTCAGCGCCGAGTAGGTCACCAGCGCGTTGATCAGCGCGGACGACCCGGACGGCGCGGCGTTGTCGGTCGGGTCCTTCGGCCGGCGCACGAGCCGCTCTGCGTCGTCCGCGGTGTCGAAGAAGCCTCCCCCGGCGGCTACGCCCCCACTGCCGCTGTCGTCGGCGAAGTGCGCGAGCGCGAAGTCGAGCAGCTCGCCGGCGGACGCGAGCCAGCGCGCGTCGCCGGTCGCCTGATGCAACGCGAGCAGGCCGTCGGCGAGATCGCCGTAGTCCTCGGCGACCGCCAGCGCGGTACCGACGACGCCGTCGCGCGACGTCCGGCGCAAGCGGCCGTTGACGACATGAACGCCCAGCACCAACTCCGCGGCACGCGCGGCCGCGTCGACGTAGCGCGGCTCGGCGAGCACGACGCCGGCCTCGGCGAGGGCCGCGATCGCAAGACCGTTCCAGGCGGCGATCACCTTGTCGTCACGGGCCGGTTGCGGACGCGTGGTGCGCGCCGCGAGCAGCAGCCCGCGCCACTCGGCGACCTCGGACGGATCAGCGGGATCGCGCCGCAGCTGGAGCGTCGACGCGCCGTGCTCGAACGTCCCGTCGGTCGTCACCGAGAACAGTTCGGCCGCCGCGTCGGCGCGATCGCCCAGCGTCTCGGCCAGTTGCGCCGGCGTCCACACGTAGGTCAGTCCCTCGACCCCGTCGGTGTCGGCGTCCAACGCGGAGGCGAAACCACCTTGTGCCGTAAGCAGATCGCACAGCAGGAAGTCCGCGGTCTCGCGCGCCACGCGCTCCCCTAACGCCGAGCCGGTGAGCCGCCACCAGTGCACGTAGGCGCGTAACAACAGCGCGTTGTCGTAGAGCATCTTCTCGAAGTGCGGGACGACCCAGCCGGCGTCGACGGAGTAGCGCGCGAAGCCGCCGGCCAGCTGGTCGTAGATGCCGCCGCGGGCCATCGCCTCGAACGCCTGCGTCGCGACCTCGAGTCCCGAAGGTGAACCGGTGCGCTCGTGCTGACGCAGCAGGAACTCCAGCGTCATCGCCGGCGGGAACTTGGGTGCGCCGCCGAAGCCGCCGTTGACCCGGTCGGCCTGGCGCAGCAGCGTTTCGGCCGCGCCGTCCAGGAGTTCGGCGGTCGGGGCCGGACCGGACGACGCCGGGAGCGTCGCCGAGGCGAGCGCTGTGACCACCCGCTGCCCCGCGTCGAGCACCTCCTGGCGATCGCGCTGCCACGCCTGCGCGACCGAGAGCAGCAGCGAGGTGAACTGCGCGCGCGGGAAGAATGTCCCGGCGAAGAAAGGGGATCCGTCCGGCGTGAGCAGGCACGTCATCGGCCAGCCGCCCTGCCCGGTGAGCGCGGTGGTCGCGTCCATGTAGACGGCGTCGATGTCCGGACGCTCCTCGCGGTCCACCTTGATGCTGACGTAATGCTCGTTCAGGACGGCGGCCACGTCGGCGTTCTCGAACGAGTCGTGCGCCATCACGTGGCACCAGTGACAAGCCGCGTAGCCGACGGAGAGCAGGATCGGGACGTCGCGGCGGCGAGCCTCGGCGAACGCCTCGTCCGACCACTCCCACCAGTCGACCGGATTGTCCTTGTGCTGCAACAGATACGGGCTGGTCGACGCCGCTAGCCGATTGGGCATTCCTGCCACTCCCCACATGCCGCTCGCCTGTCGCCCGGCCCCGCTGACCGGTGCATCCGACGGATGGCGAGAACCGGATCGGTCCGCATCGCCGGTGTCGTACCGACCGTACCCAGGGCGTGGCGGGAACGCCGCCCGCGGGCGAACGACCGGCCGCGTCATCGCCCGCGAGCTCGGAAGCCGACCACTGAGTCGCGGCGAACAAGCGCGGGAAGGATCCTGACCATGACCGGCGTATGGCACGCGATCGCACACGCGCTGAGGATCACCGGCTCGATGACCTGGCAGATCTCCTGGTCGTTGATCCTCGGCTTCACGCTGTCGGCGATCATCGAGTCCCTGGCCAAGAAGTCGACCATCGCCGGGCTGCTGCCCGACGACCGGCCGCGCAGCCTCGCCACGGCGACCGGTCTCGGTGCGGCCTCCTCGTCCTGCTCGTACGCGGCCGTGGCGCTGGCCAGGTCGCTGTTCCGCAAGGGCGCCGACTTTACTGCCGCGATGGCGTTCCAGATCGCCTCGACCAACCTGGTCGTCGAGCTCGGACTCATCCTCGCACTGTTGCTGGGCTGGCAGTTCACGGTGGCCGAGTTCGTCGGTGGGCCGTTCATGATCGTGCTGGTCGCGCTGCTGCTACGCCGCGTGTTCACTGCGCGGCTGCGGGACGAGGCTCGCGAGCAGTCGGAGAAGGGTGCGGCCGGCTCGATGGAGGGGCACGCCGCGATGGACATGTCGGTCGGCGGTGCGGGCTCGTTCTGGCGACGGCTCGCCTCCTCGGACGGGTTCACCTCCATCTCCCACAACTTCGTGATGGAGTGGGCCGCCGTCCTGCGGGACATCGTCATTGGCTTGTTCATCGCCGGCGCCGCCGCGGCGTGGATCCCCGACTCGTTCTGGCAGTCGCTGTTCTTCACCGGCCACCCGCTCGCGGCGAAGATCTGGGGACCGCTCATCGGTCCGGTCGTCGCCGTGCTCGCATTCGTCTGCTCGATCGGCAACGTCCCTCTCGCCGCCGTGCTGTGGCAAGGCGGGATCAGCTTCGGCGGTGTTGTCTCCTTCATCTTCGCCGACCTGATCATCGTCCCGATCGTCGTGATCTACGCGAAGTACTACGGGCGTCGCGTGGCCGCACTGTTGACGCTCACCTTCTACGCCACGATGGCCGCTGCCGGGTACGTCATCGAACTCGTCTTCACGCCGCTGCACCTCGTACCGACGGGACCGCGACACGCTTCGGTCGCCGGCGACGGCGTGAGCTGGAACTACACGACCTGGCTGAACCTCGTGTTCCTGCCACTCGCGGGTGTTCTGGTGTGGCGGTTCCTGAGCACGGGCGGCCGCCGGATGCTGTCGATGATGGGCGGCGGGCCGGACGACATGGCCGGCCACGAGGAGCACGCCGGGCACCACTAAGCACCCAGCCGCTCGCCCGGGGCGGTCATCAGCTGCCCAGAGCGTCGCGACGGTCGCGGTACGCTCAAGGCGACGACGAGCGTCCAGAAGATCAGCATCCCGAAGCCCATCAGCAGCTAGTTGCCGACACCCGGCCGCCGTCCCAGTGGTGCATCATCGCCTCACGCTCCTGTGTCCGTCTACGGCACGGTGCTCGCTCAGGAACCAGCGTGCGCCGATGTGGACGAACTCAGCAGAGGCTTTGGTCGCGGACAACAGCATTCAGCCGGTAGCGCCCGACGGGGCGCTACCGGCTGAAGGCCTTGCGGTGGTTGCGGTCAGATCGGTTCGTCGTAGCCGTCACGCGGCGTGACGTAGGTGCGACCCCGCGTGCCCGCGGGACCGCGCTCGATGATGTCGGTGCGGTTGCGGGTGCTCATCCAGATCAGCGTGACCAGCAGGCCGATCGCGCCGACGATCATGAGAATGACGCCGATCGTCCCGAGGTTCGCGCCATTGACGTGGTCAGTGATCGCGAACTTCAGAATCGCACCGACCGCAATCAGGAACAGACTTCCGCCGATACGCATCTCGGCCTCCTTCGTTGTGTTGGATGCGTGTTACCCGATAAGGGCAAACGGCTAACCAGCGTTATTGATTGACGTTCAACACCTGCCCTAGGCTCGACCGCATGGCCGGGCGCAGCTTCGACGTGGTTCTGTTCGGTGCGACCGGCTTCACCGGCGGCCTCACCGCCGAATACCTCGCCCGTTCCGTCCCGGCCGGCACGCGGTGGGCGCTGGCCGGACGGAACCGGGGAAAGCTCGCGGGCGTGCGCGACCGGCTCGCCGAGCACGACGCGTCGCTAGCCGAGCTACCACTGCTCGAGGCGGACGTGGAGCGCCCGGAGTCGGTGCGCGCGATCGCGGCCGACGCGCGCGTCGTGATCACCACGGTCGGCCCGTACGTCCGCTACGGCGAACCGCTCGTCGCCGCGTGCGCCGACAGCGGCACCGACTACGTCGACCTCACCGGCGAGCCCGAGTTCATCAACACCACGTACCTGCGTCATCACCGGCGGGCCACCGAAACGGGCGCGCGACTGGTGCACGCGTGCGGCTTCGACTCCGTCCCGCACGACCTCGGCGCGTACTTCACCGTCCAGCAGCTGCCCGCGGACGAGCCACTGCGCATCAGCGGCTACGTGCGAGCCAACGCCGCGTTCTCCGGCGGCACGTTCTCCTCCGCGGTCACCGCCTTCTCGCGCGGACGGCAGAACCTCGCCTCGGAACGCGCGCGCAAGGCCGCCGAACCGCGCAACGCATCACGCCGGACCCGTTACGTGCCCGGCCGTCCCCATCGCGAACCGGTCGACGCGGGCTGGGCGCTACCGCTGCCCACGATCGACGGGCCGCTCGTCGCGCGCTCGGCCCGCGCGGTCGATCGCTACGGACCGGACTTCGCGTACTCGCACTTCGTCGCGGTCCCCAAGGCGTGGCAGGCGGCCGGGCTCGTCGCCGGCGTCGGCGCGCTGCTCGTCGCGGCGCAGATCCCGCCCGCCCGGCGCGCCCTGTTGCAACGCCTTCCCGCCGGCCAGGGACCGTCCGAGCAGAAGCGCGCGAACAGTTGGTTCACCGTGACGTTCGTGGGCGAGGGCGGCGGGCACCGCGTCGTCACGCGGGTGTCCGGCGGCGACCCGGGCTACGACGAGACCGCGAAGATGCTCGCCGAGTCGGCACTGTGTCTCGCGTTCGACGACCTGCCCGCGACGTCCGGACAGGTCACCACCGCGGCTGCGATGGGGGATGCGCTGCTCGCGCGGCTGCAGCGAGCGGGAATCCGGTTCGAGGTGCTGTCGTCATGACGGACGTTCTCGGCGTCGCCGCACTGGTCGCCGAGCGGGCGCGGTTCATGCAGACGATCGTCTCGCTCACCGACGCGGAGTTCGAGCACGGCCGGACGCTGTGCGCCGAGTGGGCGCCGCGCGACGTGTTGGCGCACCTGATCGGCGTCTCGCGTCCGATCGCGTACGTGCGCGGTGGCCTTCGCGTGAACGCGGTCAACGCGGCGATGGTTCGCGCCGGCCGGCAGCTCGGGCGCGGCGAGCTGACCGCGCGCGGCCACGAATGGGCGGCGACACCGACCGCGACCGACCGGCTGTCGGCACGCTTCCTGCTCGGTGACGTGAGCATGCACCATCAGGACGTGTTGCGCGGCCTCGGGCGAACCCGTGCCATTCCGCCCGAGGTCGCGGCCGCGATCTTCCGCGAGGGCGTGCTGCTGTCGACCGGCACGTCCCGCAACCTGCTGCGCTACCGCGTCGAGCCCACCACCGTCGGCGGACGCACGCTCGGACGCGGCCGGCGGGTGCGCGGCACAACCGAGGCGCTCGGACTGTGGCTGGCCGGACGCAGAGGCCTCGAGGACGAGCTCGACTTCGACTAGTCGCCCGCACTTCGGCCCGCCGTGCCCCGCCCACCGCCTTTTCCGACATGGTGACCGCTTTAGCCCTCCGGAACCGGCCGCCGTGTCGGAAAAGGCGGCTGTCTTAGCGGTCCGTGCCGGTCTTCGCTGGCCGAGGCAGTGAACGGGTCGGGGAGCACGACCGCGGCCCGTGCCATCGCACGCCGTCAGCCGGCTTCGCGGTCAACTCTTGGGTCAGCGCTTGTCACCGGTGGTCACGTCGGTTGTTGCGACGGTTGTCCACGAACGCCGTGACCTGGCGTCCGACTGCCGGGCCGACGAGCCCGGCCAGGAACGTCCTGCCGTCCTTCTCCGGAGCGAACGGGATGTCGGCAGCGAGCGCCCGGGGAAGAACGACTGCGGCCTGGGCCAGCCGATTGATACCGAGCAGCAGCAGGATCGTCGACGTCGACGCCGCGACCTGCGCGCCGGCAACGTCAGCAACACCGCTCACGAGCAGGCGGGTGCCGATCAAGAGCGCCCACAACCACAACCCCTTCAGCGGCAGCTGACCCCAGAGCGCGCCGTCCCTCGATTCCAGCCGCATGATCGATCCCTGTGCCACACCGACGGCGGCGACGAGCACGCCCCGCGATCACCAGGAAGGCGATGTCGACCGGCTTGACGGGCTGAGCCTTGCCGCCGAGATCGGACAGCCCGATGACGGTGAGGATGGCCGGCAGCAGCACGACCCGCTTGCCCCGGAGCGGCTCACCGACGAACTGGCGTCCGACGACGAAAACGATGACGGCGGCCGCCGCGATGACCGTGATGAAGTCCAACATGGCCGGCTCTCCTGCCCTGGTTCGACTACCTGGCGTTGACGGTTTCCACGCGATGAGGACGAGCTTGCCGTGCACGTCCGCGCTGAGCGCCTCGTGCGCGTCGCCGGCTTTCTCGAGCTCGAAGGTGGCGTGCACCACGGGTGTGAGCAGGCTGCGGTCGTAGGGCGGAACAGAACATGAGCGCGATCCAGCACAACCGCGAGCGCCGGCTCAGCGCCTGATCACCGCGCCACGCCTTCGGACATGAGCCGCACGGCAAACTCCGCGGGCGCGGGTCAGCGGTTTGGCTGCTCCGGCTCGTCGGTGACGCGCGGCAGCTGCTGGGTGTGCTCCTCGACGGCGAGCTCGTCGGCCAGCTCGTCCTCGTCGGCGAGCTGACGTCCTTCGGGTGCCGGCGGCTCGCCGGATTGCACCGGGATCGCCTGGGTCGCCTCGACATCGGGCTCGCGCTGCGTCTCGCGCCGCAGCTCCGGCGGCATGCCGTAGACCGGTTCGGGCGCCGCCGGCTGCGCTGCCGGCTGCGTCTCCTCTAGCGGTTCGGCGTCGGCGGAGTCGGTGGCGGTCTCGCTGCCGGGTTCGGCGTCGGACGCGGCCGGCGCAGCGGCCTCCGCCGATTCCGGTGCAGACGGCTCCGCGGACGGGCCCGGTGCGGCGGCCGGTTCCGATGCGGGCTGCTGCGTGGACGGCTCAGGCGGAGCCGGCCAGGCCGGCGCCGGGGTCACGACGGTCGGCTGGTCGTCGGTCGCGAAGCGGCTCGGCGGCTCGTCCGGAACGTACCTGGGCAGCTGGGTCGTGGCGCCCGCCTCCTGCATCGGGCGCTCCCACTGCGGCTCGCCCCACGGACGCGGCTCGTACACCGGCGGCGAGGTGTACCGCGGCGAGAAGCTGTCGTCGTAGTACTCGTCCTGCTCCCCGGTACCGCGCGCGGGCATGGCGGCGGCAACCTGCCGACGGCTGCTCACCGCGACCGCCGCGGCGATCAGCCCGGCGACCAGGCCGAGCACGAGTACGGCCACGAAGACCGGACCGAACGCGTTGTACCCGTACACCGACTGACCGATCCGCGACTGCGCGGGGCCCGGCGCTGTCGGCGTCACCAGCACGTTGCGCACCATGATCGCCACCGGAGCGATCGCGGCCACCACCGCCCACGTTCCGATCCAGACCCGTCCGAACGTCACCGACCCGCGCGCGACCGCGAGCACGCCCAGCCAGGTCAGCACGACGAGCACACCGATCGCGGCGAACTGCGCGGCCCACACGTGCGTGGGCTGGCCGTTGGCCGGCGCGAACCGCCACCAGAACGTCGTCGCCGCGTCGATCGCGCCGCGGGAGTAGTCGGCGACCACGCGCGACGGATCGTTCAGCGGCTTGCGCAGTGTCTTGGTCACCGCCTGGTTGTCGACGCCGCCGATCACGACCAGCTCGGTCAGGACCGCGGCCAGCGCCGCCAACCACGGCCGGCCGCGGTAGAACTTCGGCAGCGCCGGTGCGGAGGACGGGGCGCTTCCGGTGGACCGGTCGAAAATGGACTCTTCGCCTGGCTGCATCCTCCGAGGCTAAGCGAGGATCGCACCTAGACTCGGGATATGAGCGAGTCCGACACCCCGAGTGAGGCCACCACCACGACCGAGGCGGTCAACACCTCCACGTCCTACGACATCCCGATGGCCGAGCACCTGCGCGCGGCGATCGCGGCCGACTGGGACCCGGCGCCGCCGATGCCGCACCCGGCCCGCCCGGACGTCGCCACGTACGCGGCCAAGCGCCGCACCGCGCTGTCGGCGAAGTTCCCCGGCACGCTGATCGTCGTTCCGGCCGGGGCGCCGAAGGTGCGCGCCAACGACACGGACTACTCGTTCCGCGCCGCGAGCTCGTTCACCTGGCTGACCGGCGAGACCGCCGCCGACGCCGTGCTCGTGATGACGCCGACCGCGTCCGGGCACGACAGCACGCTGTACGTGCGCGAGTTCGCGCAACCCGGCGACGTCGCGTACTTCACCAACCGCATGCACGGCGCGGTGTGGGTGGGCAACGTCCCGGATCTCGAGGCGACCGCGGACGTGCTCGCCCTGACCACCCGTCCGCTGGCCGCGCTCGCCGGCGACCTGGGCGCCTGGCGTGGACGCGACACGGTGGCGTTGACCGGCTTCGACCCGTCCGTCGACGAGCTGGTCCCCGGTGCGCAGCGCGACAAGCTCGCCGAGGTGCTCGACGAGCTGCGCCTGGTCAAGGACGACTGGGAGCTGGCCCGGCTGCAGCACGCGTGCGACATCACGGCGCGCGGGTTCGCCGACGTCGCGCGCGAGCTCCCGAACGTGCTCGGCCGCCCGGTGCGCGGCGAGCGCTGGCTGGAGGGCACGTTCTGGCGCCGCGCGCGGCTGGAGGGCAGCGACGTCGGCTACGGCTCGATCGTGGGCGCGGGACGGCATGGCACCACGCTGCACTGGTGGCGCAACCACGGCGCCATCGAGCCCGGCCAGCTACTGCTCGCCGACATGGGCGTCGAGACCGACGAGCTGTACACCGCGGACGTCACGCGCACGATGCCGGTGACCGGCGACTGGACCGACGACCAGCTGCGCGTGTACCGCGCGGTGCAGGAGGCGCAGACCGCGGGCATCGCCGAGGTGAAGGCCGGTGCCGACTTCCTGGCCGCGCACCGCGCCGCGATGTGGGTGCTGGCCGATCACCTGCACAGCTGGGGCGTGCTGCCGGTGACGGCGGACGTGTCGTGCGACCCGGACCCGGACAAGCCCGGCGCGGGCCTGCACCGCCGCTACACGCTGCACGGCACGTCGCACATGCTCGGCATCGACGTGCACGACTGCGCGCAGGCGCGCAACGAGGTGTACCGCGACGGCACACTCAGCGCGGGCAACGTGCTGACCGTCGAGCCCGGCCTCTACTTCCAGGTGAACGACCGGACGGTGCCGGCCGAGCTGCGCGGCATCGGTGTGCGCATCGAGGACGACATCGCGGTCACCGACGGCGAGCCGGTGAACCTGTCCGCCGGTCTGCCGCGCGACCCGACGGAGATCACCGCCTGGATGCGCGAGGCGCAGGTGAGTTCGTTCGCGCTCTGACGCGCCGGTGTCCGACGTCGTCCTGCCGCCCGGCCGTGGCCTACCGCGCGGCCTGGTGATCCCGGACGCCGAACTCGTCGAGCGGTTCAGCCGCTCGTCCGGCCCGGGCGGGCAGGGCGTGAACACGGCGGACAGCCGCGTCGAGCTGCGCTGGGACATCGTCGCGTCCACCGCGCTCAGCGAAACGCAGCGCAGCCGGCTGCTCGAGCGCCTCGCGTCCCGGCTCGTCGACGGCGCTCTGGTGATCGTCGCGTCCGAACAGCGCGCGCAGCTGCAGAACCGGACGGCGGCACGCGCGCGGTTGGCCACGCTGGTGTCCCAGGCGCTCGAGCCGCCACCGCCCCCACGCCGGCCCACGAAGCCGTCGCGTGCCGCGCGGCAGCGCAGGCTGGACGAGAAGCGTCAGCGCTCGCGGCGCAAGGCCGAGCGCACGCGTCCGGACGAGGACTGAAGCTCAGCCGCTCTTGCGGCGGAACGTCCGCTTGCCACCGGCCGCCGCGTGCTCGCCGTGGATCTTCGAGTCGCCGTGCCCGGCCGCGGCCCGGCCCGCCTGCTGGCTGCGCTTGCGCTCGAGCGCCTCGCGGAACTTGTCCTTGGCGTCGTCCGCGCTGCCGGCGGAACTCTTGTCGGTCATGTCCCTACCCTCGCACGCCGTGGCCGGCACCGGAAACCTGATTCAGCCGGCGCGTTCGAGCACGACGACCGGGATCTCGCGCGACGTCTTCTGCTGGTAGTCGTCGTAGTCCGGCCACACCTCGGTCATCGCGCGCCACATCGCGGGCTTCTCCTCCGCGGTCGCGGTTCGCGCGCGCGCCGCAAAGACGTCGCCCTGAATCTGCACCGTCACGTTCGGGTCGGCCTGCAGGTTCAGGTACCACGACGGCGGTTCGTCGGCGCCGCCCTTGGAAGCGACGATCAGGTAGGCGCCGTCGAAGTCGCGGTAGATGAGCGGGTGCGTGTACTCGCGACCGGACGAGCGTCCCTTGGTCGTCAGCAGCAGGATCGTGGTGCCGTTGCGCCAGTGGTATCCCTCAGCGCCGTCGGTCGCGCGGTATCGGTCGACGTGTTCCTGGCCGTAAAGGGTCATGCCTCGACCTTACGACGGACGCGAATTGTGGACGGAGCTGTGTGCGGACGGTGGACAACCCACCCCGCCGGGGGATAACCCACCCATCGCTGTGGACGGTCTTGTGGACCGGGAAAAGATCTTGGAAATAGCTGGAATTCCCTCTTGTGCAAGGCGATCCGGACCAGTAGAACTAGCACATCGCAACGGCGAGGAAGCACGAAGCCGGAGGAAACTCCGGGCGGTCGGGCCGGGAGACCGGAGCTACCGAACGCGGCAGGCGCACCGGGTAACCGGGGCGAAGCCCGGAGAGCGTCCCAGCCAGCGAGGGTTACGCAACGCACGTGGGTCGAGCAATCGGCTTGCGGTGCAGCGGAACCCGGCAAGGCCCCTCCAGCTCATACCTGGAGGGGCCTTGTCGCGTTGCGGTGTCGATCAGGCGTTGACCAGACCCGGGTCGCGCTTGCGGCCGAGGATCTCCGCGCCGGGTTCCACGCGCCGCGCGTGCCACAGCCCGAGCGCGCCGAGCACCAGCATCACCGCAGCCGCGATGAAGGACGCGATCGCGGCGATGCCGGCGATCGTTCCCATCGTTCCGAACGCGTACGCGTTGAGAAGCAGGCCACGCAGCGTCTCGCCCTTGAACATCGTCTCCACGGTGCCGGCCAGCTCGGTGTTGGTCGGGTCCGCCTGCGCCTCGCTGGACAGCTGGGCGTAGGTCTTGCCGCCACCGATCGCCTTCAGGTGGTTGGCGATGTAGTGATCGGCGTACGTCTCGGCCTGCGCGCCGGTGGTCAGCTGCTCACCGGCGTACTTCTTCATCGCCGCGAACTCCGGCGCCTGGATGCCGGGGTCGTTCTTGGCCGGGAAGTAGATCTGCTGCTGCGCAAGCTGCTTGTGGACCTGGTCGCCGACGAACACGTGGGCCCAGGTGAGCAGGCCGCCCGCGACCAGCAGCACGGCGGCGAGGAACAGCCCTACGGTGCTCACCAGCACGTCGAACGTTCTGCGCTTCATGACGCTCTCCTTCGCATCGGTCCGACGTGGGGCCCTTCCCCGCGTCCTTTCCGATCCGAATTAAGCATCGGCGCGCGGCGGCCCCGTCACCTGAGGCGTTGGTCAGCATCCGATCGGGACGAAGGTCCCGTAGCGACGTGCTCAGTTGCGGCGCAGGTCCGCGCCGAAGACCGCTGCCTGGGTGCGCCGTTGCATGCCGAGCTTGGCGAGCAGCGCGGAGACATAGTTCTTGACGGTCTTCTCCGCGAGGAAAAGCTGTTCACCGATCTGCCGGTTGGTGAGCCCGTCCGCGATCAGGTTCAGGATTTCCCGCTCGCGGTCGGTCAGTGTGGCCAGCCGCGGGTCCTGCTCCGTCCCGTTGCGCAGTCGGCTCAGCAGGCGCTCGGTGACCTTCGGGTCCAGCAGCGACTGGCCGGCCGCCACCTGCCGTATCGCGTCGACCAGCGACGAGCCGCGGATCTCCTTCAGCAGGTAGCCGGACGCACCCGCCATGACCGCGGCGAAGATCGCGTCGTTGTCGTCGTACGAGGTCAGGATCAGGCAGCGCACCGACGGCATGGACGAGCGGATGTCACGGCACACGTCGATGCCGCTGCCGTCGGGCAACCGCGCGTCCAGCACGGCGACGTCCGGATTCACGGCCGGGATGCGGGCCAGCGCCTCGGCCGCCGTCCCCGCCTCGCCGACGACGGTGATGCCGTCCTCGGCGTCGAGCAGGTCGGCGATCCCGCGGCGCACGATCTCGTGGTCGTCGAGCAGGAAGACCCGCGCGGGTTCCGCGTCGGTAGTCGTCAGTGCAGTGGGATCGCCCATGTCAACCTGGTTCCTGGTCTCGAGTTCGCTTCGGATCGTGCGGCGTCCGGTTCGGCCGGTTCGACGTACAGCGTGCCGCCGAGACGTTCGGCGCGCCGCTGCAGATTGGCAATGCCGCTCCGTCGCGACGCTTCGCCGATGCCCAACCCGTCGTCGCACACCTCCAGGGCGATCGCGGCCGAGGTCGCGGCCAGCCGCACGGACGCGTGTCCGGCGTTCGCGTGCCGCGCGACGTTCGACAACGCCTCACGAGTGACCGCGACGAGGTCGTCGACGACGCTTTCGGGCACGACGGAGTCGACCGGCCCGTCGAACTCCACGTGCGGGTCGAATCTGAGCACGCGTGCCAGCTCGGCGATCACCTCCAGCAGCCGGGCGCGGACGGTTCCCGTCTGCGGACCGAGCGGGCCGCGCAGCTGGAAGATCGTCGTCCGGATCTGCCGGATCGTGTCGTCGATGCCCGACACGACCCGCTCGAGCCGCTGCGACCGTGCATCCCCGCCCAGCGTGGCGGCCACGCTCTGGACGCTCAGTCCGGCCGCGAACAGCTGCTGGATCACGTGATCGTGCAGGTCCCGTGCGATGCGGTCGCGGTCCTCCAGCAGCAGCACGCGCTGCTGGTCGGCACGCGCGTCGGCAAGCTCGAGCGCGACCGCAGCGTGATTGGCGAACGTGGTTGCCATATCTAGATCCGTGTCCTCGAAGCGGCGCCGGCCCTGTACCCGGCCCACCACCAGCGCGCCACGCATGCGCTGCGTGCCTACCAACGGGACAACCATGGCCGGACCGATCGGGAGCACCTCGGTCAGATGCACGTAGTGGGTGGCGTCCTGGGTAGCGTCGACGAGCAGGATCGGCTCACCGGTCTGGAAACTTTGACCGGCGTATGTGTTCTCGACCGGATAACTGAACCCGGTCAGCTCCTCGGCGTGGCGACCGGAGGCGACCTCCACCATCAAGCGGTGTCCGTCCGGCGTCGGCAGGACCACGCTGACTAGATCCGCGTCGGCCAATTTGCGCGCCTCGCGCGCGATCAGCCGTAACGGCTCCTCGCCCTCCACGGCGAGCAGCTGCCGGGTGATCCGCGCCGAGGCCTGCAACCAGGTCTGCCGTGACTGCGCGCGCGCGTACAGCCGTGCATTCTGGATGGCCACCGCCGCCGTGGCCGCCAACGCCGTCACCAGCTCCTCGTCATCAGCGGTGAACTCGCCGGCCTCGGCCTCGGTGAGGTACAGGTTCCCGAACACCTCGCCGCGGATGCGGATCGGGACGCCGAGGAAGCTGTCCATCGGCGGGTGCGCGGCGGGGAAGCCGACCGACCGCGGGTCGGCGCCGATGCGGCTGAGTCGAATGGGCCGCGGGTCGTCGATCAGCGCGCCGAGCAGACCCTTGCCGGTCGGCACCGGCCCGATGCGCGCCACGGTGTGCTCGTCCATGCCGTAATGGACGAACTCGGCAAGGCCACCGTCCGGCGCCACCACGCCGAGCGCGCCGTACCGCGCGTGCACGAGCTGGCACGCGGCCTGCACGATCCGCCGCAGGACGACCGGCAGCTCGAGGTCGCTGATGATCATCTGGTTCGCGGCGAGCAGCCCGCGAAGCTCGTCCGACCCGACCCCGCTGCCAGCCATCAGGACCACGATATCGGGCTCCGGGGCGGTGTCTCGGTGTCCGGCGGCGTCTCGGTCAGCACGTCGACCAGGCGGCGCCGGCGCGTCTCCGGGGTGCGTGGCGCCCGGCCCACCCGCAGCAGCAGGTGCGGGTGCATCGTCAGCTGCAGCTCGCTGCGCAGCAACGCGTTCGTCTGCTGCACCTCGATCACCTGGGTGAAGGGACTGGCGGCGTACCCGTGTCGGGTGATCTCCAGCCAGACCCGTTCGAGCGCTTCACCGGCCCGCAGCCATGACTCGGGATCGTCCTCGCGCGCGCCGAGCAGCAGCAGGCACGCCGCTGCGGACGAGTGCGTGCGCGTCGGCAACGCCCCGGCGCCGTGCGTGTCGAAGTCGCGGATCGGCAGGTCGTCCTCGGCGCCCGCGTCCACGTGCGGAACGGTGCTCGCGTGCACGCCGTCGGCGCGCGACGGGTCGGCGCTGGTCCAGGCCCGCAGCTCGGCGCGGTAGGCCGGGTCGCTGCTCTCCTGGCGCTCGGCGAGCTGGCTCAGTCTGGCGACGGCGTGCCGGTCCTTCGGCCGCTCGACCGGCTCCAACAGGCCGCCCTCCCTGCTGGCCGCCTCGACCAGCAGCCCTACGAACTCGGGTGGGACGGCTTCTTCGCTGAACGCGCGGCGGTTGGTCTGGCGCAGTTCGACGAACGGCGCCAGCGCGGCGAGGGCGGGATCGGGTTCACCGGCTCGGTCCACGACGATCCGCGCGAGCACCGTCGAGTCGAGCGGATCCGGGAAGCGGAGCACGGTGCTGGCGTACCCGGCGGCAGCAAGCGCGGTCCGGGCGTTGAACACCGCGCAGCCGCAGCTAAGCGTCAGCTGCCGGCCGCGGGGGTCCAGCACCTGCAGCCGGCGGTTGGGATCGGCCCGCACGACGAGCGCGTCGCCGGTCAGCGTGAAGTGCCACGGCTGGGTGTTGTGCACCGACGGAGCGCGTGTCGCCGCGACCGCCGCACGCCGCAGCGCCCTGCTCAATCGGGTATCAGTAACCGTGGTCATAGCCGTCACCAACTCCGCGTGTTGAATGCCTCGGCCCGTTCGCACCGCGCGACGCTGCGGCGTACTTCATCGAGGTGCTCCCACTGTTGCGTCGACAGCACCGAGAGCGCGGCCGGGAACAGGCCGTCCTGCTCGCGCAGGATGTGGTCGAACAGCTCGCCGACGACGGCGCGCACCCGCAGCGGCCAGCCGTCCGCCGGGTCGCGGGCCGCGAGGTCGCCCAGCACCCGTTCGATGCGCCTGTGGTCGTCCGCCAGCGAGGCGATGTGCGCGCCGAACTCACCCGCCATCGCGGGGAACAGGCCGCGCTCCTCGACGGCGGTGTGCGGCGCGAGCAGGGTCAGCAACCGGCCGGCCAGCTCCACCGCGACGGGCAGGTCCTGTCGCTGTGCCACGGCGTCGAGATCGCGGGCGACTTCACGAATCTGGTCGTGTTCGGCGGTGAGCTCGGCGATGGCCGGCACGCTCTGGCAGCCGCAGTACTCGCACATCTCGCGCTCCTCACGCCGCAACCGGTCGACGGGCCCCGCGGGCGGCGCGCGCCGACAGCACCAACACACCCACCGCCACCACGGCGAGAGCGAGCAGGCCGGCGGCGTAGCTGCCCAGCCCGCCGTAGATCGAACCCATCGCCAGTGGCGGCACGAATCCGCCGAGCCCGCCCGCGGCCCCGACGAGTCCGGTGACCGCGCCGACCTTGTTCGCCGGTGCCTGCTGCGCGACGAGCGCGAACACCGCGCCGGAGGCGGCACCGAGCGCCGCCGCCATGATCAGGAACGCCGTGGTGCCGACGGGGCTCAGGTCCGGCGTCGCCGACTGGACGACCGCGCCGACGGCAACCACGGCGAATGCCGCGGTCAGCACCCGGCCGGGCGCCACCCGGTCGCTCAGCCAGCCGCCGACCGGGCGCATCGCGACGGCGAGCAGCACGAAGCCGGCCATCTTGTTCGCCGCGTCCGCCTGGGTCAGCGTGTACGCGTTCTTGAGGTATGTCGGTAGGTACACGCTGAACGCGACGTACCCACCGAACCCGACCGCGTACAACGCGCACGCGCGCCATGTGATCGGGAGCCGCATCGTGTCCCGCAGCCGAGCCCCGAGCGGCTGCGTGGGCAGAGTGCGGCCGGGGGCGTCGCGCAGCACGAGTGCGGCGAGGACCCCGTAGACCGTCAGCACGATCGCGGTGATCACGAACGGCGCTGCAGTCCCGTGTGCGTCCACGAGCTTCACGGTGGTCAGGGCGCTGATCGCCGTCCCGCCCATGCCGGCGCCGAAGACGCCCACGGCGAGCCCGCGGCGCTCGGGCGGGAACCAGCCGTTGACGAACGGCACGCCCACCGCGAACGACGTGCCCGCGATGCCGAGGAAGAACCCACCGATCAACAGCGCCGGCAGGCTGGAGTGCCCGGCCAGGCCGAGGTACAGGACGGGGATCACGGTCAGCAGTGACACCACCGGGAACATCACCCGTCCGCCGTAGCGGTCGGTCAGCGCGCCGACCGGGATGCGTCCGAGCGAGCCGACGATCACCGGCACGGCGACCAGCACCGCCTGCTGGAATGCCGACAGGTGCAGCGAGTCCTTCAGCCGCGGTCCCAGCGGGCTGAGCAGCGCCCAGGCCCAGAAGTTGACCGCGAAGCCGAGGGTGGCGACGGCCAGCATCAGCACGGCCGTGCGAGGTGATCGCTGCGTGTCCACAGGTGGTTCTCCTTCCGGTTCCTCCGCTATCAAGTGTCGGCAGCACGACGGGTCGCCGACATGGACTTTGGTCCCGGAACACGGCGCCGAACGGCCCCCCGCGGGTTTCCGCGACACGCCCGGCGGGTAGATCGGCAAGCGATGAACGAGATGCTTGCCAGCCGCTACCAGCTGCAATCGGCCGTCGGCCGGGGCGGCATGGCCGACGTGTGGCGCGCCCGGGACCTGGTCCTGGGGCGCACCGTCGCGATCAAGCTGTTCCGCGGCGGAACCGGCCACGACGCCCGCCAACGTGTCGAGGCGATGACGCTCGCGTCCCTATCGCATCCCGGTCTGGTCACCGTGTTCGACGCGGTGCTGCCGGACGATTCGGCCGACGGCTCGGTGGTCGAGTCCTACCTGGTCACCGAGTTCGTCGAGGGGCCCACGCTGCGCACGCGGCTTGCGGGCGCCCGTCCGATGCCGCCGGCCGAGGTCGCGCAGCTGGGCGCCCAGCTCGCCGACGCGCTCGCCTACGTGCACGCGGCCGGGATCGTCCACCGGGACGTGAAACCCGCCAACGTGCTGCTCGCGTCCAACGGCACCGAGATGCGCGCGAAGCTGGCCGACTTCGGCGTCGCGCTGCTGGCCGGCGCGGACCGTCTCACCGAGCACGGGACGGTCGTCGGCACGCCGAACTACCTGAGCCCGGAGCAGCTCACCGGGGCGCAGGTCGGTCCGGCCAGCGACATCTACTCGCTCGGGCTCGTGCTGATCGAGTGCCTGACCGGGCTGGCCGCCTATCCGGGCACCGGGCTGGAGGCGGCGCTGGCCCGGCTGCACCGCGCCCCGGAGCTGCCCGCCGGGCTGGACCCGCAGTGGACCGCGCTGCTCGGCGCGATGGTGGCCGACGACCCGGCCACCCGTCCCGCGGCCGCCGAGGTCGCCAACCGGCTCGCCGCGCTGAGCGGGGACAAGACGACGGTGCTGCTCGATCCGGTCGCGAAGCCGCCGGCCGCGCAGAACGCGACCACGCTGCTGCCGACGGCCGGGACGACCACCGGCACGACGCGCGGTGCTCCGGGCGCGCCGACCCGGCGCCGGTGGTTGCTGCCGGTGATCTGCGCGGCAGTGGGCGCGGCCGCGCTCGCGATCGTGCTGGCCGTGGCGCTGCCGGGCGGATCGGCACCGGCGCCGATCCCGAAGCCGTCCTACCCGACCGTGTCCGGTCAGCTCGGCAAGGACCTGGCCGTGCTGCAGAGCGACGTCCCGTGAGCGCGCGGCGCAGTGCCCTGATCGCGGCCGCCGCCGGCGCCGTCCTGGTCACGGCCGGGTGCAGCGGGTCGACGACGAACGGCACACCGGTGACGTCCGCGCAGGCGATGTTGCGCGCGGACATGCTCGCACTGAGCCGGCACGCGGCCGCCGGCGAGCTCACCGCCGCGCGTGCCGAGCTCGAGGCGCTCTCGCAGGACGTCGCTGCCGCGGCCGCCGCCGGGCAGATCACGCCGACGCTCGCCCAGCAGCTGCGCCAGGACATCGCCACGGTAAGCGTCGACCTGCAACCGAAGCCGACGACGTCGGCGGTCGCGCACCGCTCCAGCACCAGCCCGCGCCCGACGCACACCACGAAGGCCAAGCGCGGTTCGAAACCCAAGGCGCAGCCGAAACCGCAGCCCAGACCGAAGCCCAAGCCGAAACCGCAACCGAAGCCGCCGGGCCACGACCAGCACGGGCACGGCCACGGGCACGGCCCGGGCGAGGACGACTGAGCTACTTCAGTTCGGCCGAGGTCTTGTTCAGCAGGCGGCGGGCGACGATCAGCTGCTGGATCTGCTGGGTGCCCTCGAA
>DASRSS010000094.1:0-6084 GCA_035656335.1 Jatrophihabitantaceae bacterium
TACCGGGTGATCAGCCGCCGCTACCGGCTGATCACATCCGCGCTGCTGGCCGCGTCCGGGCGTCCGACACTGTGGCGCCAACTCGTCCCGACCGCCGCGCGCGTGCCGTGGCTGTTCGGCGCCGCGGTCGACCAGCTGGCCAGATGAGCGAGCCCTAGGACTCCAGGTAGCGCAGCACCGCGAGCACGCGCCGGTTCTCGGTGTCCGACGGCGGCAGGTCGAGTTTCAGCAGGATGTTCGCGACGTGCTTCTCGACGGCCCGTTCGGTGACCACGAGCTTGCCCGCGATGCCCGCGTTGGACAGCCCCTCGGCCATCAGCGTCAGCACCTCGTGCTCGCGTGGCGTGAGCGAGGCGAGTGTGTCCGTCTTGCGGCTGGCTCCGAGCAACTGCGCCACCACCTCCGGATCCAGGGCGGTCCCGCCGCCCGCGACACGGGTCAGTGCCTCGACGAACTCGCGCACGTCCGCGACCCGGTCCTTGAGCAGGTAACCGACGCCGCGGGTCGAGCCGGCGAGCAGTTCGGCCGCGTACCGCGTCTCGACGTACTGCGAGAACACCAGCACGCCGACCTGCGGGTGCGAGTGCCGCAGCGCTATCGCGGCCCGCAGCCCCTCGTCCGTGAACGACGGCGGCATGCGGATGTCCACCACGCAGACGTCCGGGGGATCGTGCTCGACCGCGGCCCGTAGCCCGTCGGCGTCCGGCACGGCCGCGACGACCTCGTGCCCGCGGTCGGTGAGCAGCTGCGCGAGCCCGTCGCGCAGGATCGCGCTGTCCTCGGCGATGGCGACGCGCATCAGTGTTGGCCCTCCTGCAGGGAGTTTCGCGGCGAGTCGCCCTGCAACGGGGCCAACGGTAGGTCCACGGTCACGGTCGTGGGGCCGCCCGCGGGGCTGTCCACCGTGAGCCGCCCGTCGACCGTCCGCACCCGGTCGGTCAGCCCGCTCAGGCCGGTGCCGCCGCCCAGCTGCGCGCCACCCCGTCCGTCGTCGAACACCGACAGCCGCAGCCGGCTCCCTGTCGTCGTGGCATCGAGGACGGCCCGCCGCGCGCCGCTGTGCTTCGCCACGTTCGTGATCAGCTCGGCCGCGCAGAAGTAGGCGATCGTCTCGATGGACGGACTCGGCCGCACGCTCAACCGCGTGCGCAGCTCGACGGGCACGGCGCTGTGCGCGCACAGCGTGGCGAGGGCCGCGTCCAGCCCGGCGTCCAGCACGGGCGGATGGATGCCGCGGGCCAGGTCGCGCACCTCGGCGATCGCGTCCTTCGCGGTCGTGTGCGCGCGCTCGAGCAGGGCCGCAGCCTCGGACGGATCACCGCCCTCGGCCAGCTTCTCCTTTGCCAGCCCCACGTTCATGGCGAGCGCGACCAGCCGCGCCTGCGTGCCGTCGTGCAGGTCGCGCTCGATGCGCCGCAGCGTCGCCGCGGAGTCGTCGACGGCCTGGGCGCGCGTCTGCTCCAGCTCCTCGACGCGCGAGCTCGTCCAGGACGGGCCGAGCAGCGCGCGCATCGTGATCCGGTCGATCGCCAGCACGCCGCGCACGATCCACGGCGCGAGGAAGATGATCACCAGACCGGCCAGCGCGGTCAGCAGGATCGCGGGCGTCGTCTCGATGTAGTGCTCGTTCCAGAGCGCCGCCGCGTGGTGGCAGACGTGCGTGCGCGGGTCGGTGTTGCACGGCAGCCAGCGGTACCAAATGCCGTACGTCAGGGCGCCGATGCCGTAGCTGACGAAGAACGCCGCCGCGACCGATGAGGCGATGCCCAGCGGCAGCTGCAGTGCCAGGTACAGCCGGGCGCGCCACGCCGTCCCGTCCCGCAGGCACGAGCTGAGCCAGCCGAGCAGGCCGGGCTTCGCGCGAAACGGCGGCGGCGCCGGGACGTCCCAGCCGAGCAGCCGGTTCGCGCCGGCCCGCCACCGCTGGCCCAGGTAGCGGCTGAGCAGGCCGGTACCGGCCAGCAGCGGCAGCCCGACGAACGTGATCATCAGTCCGCCGCTGAACGTCAGCGTGGTCACCGTAAGCGAGAACCCGAAGACGCCCATCGGCAGCAGGATGATCGCGTAGAGCAACTCGGCCCAGGCCTGTCGCGTGAGCAGCGCGGTGAAGAAGGTGCGGACGGGTCGGCGGTCGGTCATCGCGGGTTCAGCCTGCCAGACGTCGGACGTGTCGATCACCCGTCCAGCATCGCCGCCGGCGACGGGTGTGACGATGGCGTGAACCCCCGAACCGGTGGTGGTGCTAGCCCCACCAGGTTGCCTTCGTCGCAGTCCGTCTCCTCCGGTGGTGGAACGCGCAACGGTGCTGGACACTGCTCCTATCGCAATCGGACGGGTAGGGGTCTGCAATGGCGTACTTCGTGACGGGCGCGACCGGCTTCATCGGACGGTTCCTGCTGGTCGAGCTGCTCAAGCGCGAGGGCACGATCTACGCGCTGTGCCGCGCGAGCTCGCTGGACAAGCTCGAAGAGCTGCGCGAGCGGCTCGGTGACACCGAAGGACGGATCGTCCCGGTCATCGGCGACCTCGGCCGCGAACGGCTCGGCGTCAACCCCGACGACATCGAGCGGCTGACCGGCCAGATCGAGCACTTCTTCCACCTGGCCGCGATCTACGACCTCACCGCGGACGCCGACAGCCAGCGCGTCGCGAACGTCGAGGGCACCCGGCACGCCGTGCACCTGGCCGAGGCGATCAACGCCGGCCACTTCCACCAGGTCAGCTCGATCGCGGCCGCGGGGCTGTACCGCGGCACGTTCACCGAGGACATGTTCGACGAGGCCGAGGACGTCGCGCACAACCCGTACTACCTGACCAAGCACGAGGCCGAGGCCGTCGTCCGCAACGAGTGCGACGTGCCGTGGCGGGTGTACCGGCCCGGCGCGGTCGTGGGCCACAGCGAGACCGGCGAGATCGACAAGATCGACGGCCCGTACTACTTCTTCCGCGCGATCCAGCGGTTGCGCGGCACGCTGCCGTCCTGGCTGCGGGGGATCGGCATCGACGGCGGCGAGATCAACCTGGTCCCAGTCGACTACGTGGCCAAGGCCATGGACTACCTCGCGCATCAGCCCGGACTCGACGGCCGCGCCTTCCACCTGACCGACCCGGAGCCGCTCACGGTCGCGGGGCTGATCAAGGTGCTGACCAAGGCCGCGCACGCTCCCGGTCCGGTCGTCAACATCGACCCGCGGGCCCTGGACGCGCTGCCCGCCCGCGTCGCGTCCACGATCGCCGGGCTGCCCGGTGCGCGCCAGGTGACCGACCTCGTCCTCGCCGAGCTGGGCATCCCGCGCGAGATGTTCGCGTACCTGACCTACCCGACCCACTTCGACTCGACCCGCACGCAGGCCGCGCTGCTCGGTTCGGGGATCGCGGTGCCGCCGTTGGCGACGTACGCGCAGACGCTCTGGGAGTACTGGGAGCGGACGTACAGCCCTGACCGGCGCAAGGACCGCGCCCTGTCCCGCGCGATCCGCGGCAAGACCGTGATGATCACTGGGGCGTCGTCGGGCATCGGCCGCGCCACCGCCCTGCGCGTCGGCGCCGCCGGCGGGACGGTGATTCTGGTCGCGCGCGGTGTGGAGAAGCTGGAGCAGACCAAGCAGGAGATCGAGGACCTCGGCGGCGTCGCGTACGTGCACCGCGCCGACCTGTCGGACATGCACGACATCGAGCGGATGGCCAAGGAGGTGCTGGCCGAGCACGGCCGCGTCGACGTCCTGGTGAACAACGCGGGCCGCTCGATCCGCCGCTCGATCGCCCTGTCGTACGACCGGTTCCACGACTTCGAGCGCACCATGCAGCTGAACTACTTCGGCGCGGTGCGGCTGATCCTCACCCTGCTGCCGGTCATGCGCCAGCCCAGCCCGGACGGCCGCAAGGGCGGCCACATCATCAACATCAGCTCGATCGGCGTGCAGACGAACACGCCGCGCTTCTCGGCGTACGTCGCGTCGAAGGCGGCGCTGGACGCGTTCAGCCGGTGCATCGCGTCCGAGGTGATCGACGACGGCGTGCACCTGACCACGATCCACATGCCGCTGGTGCGCACCCCGATGATCGCGCCCACCAAGATGTACGACCGCTTCCCGACGATGACGCCCGCGGAAGCCGCCGACATGATCTGCAAGGCGATGATCCGCAAGCCCAAGAAGGTCGGCACGCCACTCGGCAACGCCGGCGAGTTGCTGTACCAGGTCGCGCCGCGCGGCGTGGACGTGATCCTCAACGCCGGCTACAAGATCTTCCCCGACTCGCACGCGGCCCGCGCCGGTGTCGAGAAGGGCCAGCAGCCCAAGGGCGAGGAGGAACCGTCCAGCGAGAGCGTGGCGTTCGCCCACATCCTGCGCGGGGTTCACTGGTAATTTTCCCGCCATGACGCAGCGGGTCGGGATCATGGGCGGCACGTTCGACCCGATCCACCACGGGCACCTGGTGGCCGCGAGCGAGGTCGCTGCACTGTTCGACCTGGACGAGGTGGTGTTCGTCCCGACGGGCGCGCCGTGGCAGAAGGCGGACCGCAAGGTCAGCCCGGCCGAGCACCGCTACCTGATGGCGGTGATCGCGACCGCGTCCAACCCGAGGTTCTGGGTCAGCCGCGTCGACATCGACCGCGCCGGGCCGACGTACACCGTCGACACGATCGCGGACATCGAGCAGCAGCGCCCGGGCGCGGAACTGTTCTTCATCACCGGTGCCGACGCGCTCGCCCAGATCCTGTCCTGGAAGGACGGCGACAAGGCGCTGCGGATGGCCCACTTCGTCGGCGTGAACCGTCCCGGCTACGAGCTGACCGACGAGCACCTGCCGTCGGATTCGGTCACCCTGCTGGACGTTCCCGCGATGGCGATCTCGTCCAGCGACTGCCGCGACCGGGTCCGCGCGGGCCAGCCGGTCTGGTACCTCGTGCCGGACGGAGTGGTGCAGTACATCAACAAGCACAAGCTCTATCTGGATGCGTAAGTAGACTCGCAGCAAATGACTGCTACCGAACAGGCCACCGAGCTGGCCCAGGTCGCGGCGCGTGCTGCCAGCGACAAGCTCGCCACCGACATCGTCCTCATCGACGTCAGCGAACGACTCGCCATCACGGACGTGTTCGTGATCGCCACCGGCAACAACGAACGGCAGGTCGAGGCGATCGTCGACGAGGTCGAGGAGAAGCTGCGCCAGGCCGGTGTGAAGCCGGTGCGCCGCGAGGGCCGCCGCGACGGGCGCTGGGTACTGCTCGACTACGCCGACATCGTCGTCCACGTGCAGCACGCGGAGGAACGGGTGTTCTACGCCCTCGAACGTCTCTGGAAGGACTGTCCGTTCATCCCGGTCGAGGCCTGATGCGCGTCCTCCTGCTGCGGCACGGCCGGACCGCGTGGAACGCCGAGCGCCGTTACCAGGGCCAGGCCGACCCGCCGCTGGACGAGGTCGGCCGCCGCCAGGCCGTCGAGGTCGCCGGGCTGGTCGCCGCGCTCGAACCGCAGTTGCTGGTCAGCTCGGACGCGTTGCGCGCGCGGCAGACGGCCGAGCCGATCGGCGTCGTGACCGGGCTCGAGGTGCGCGTCGACGCCCGGCTGCGTGAACGCTCGCTGGGTCACTGGGAGGGCTTGACCCGCGACGAGGTCGCCGAGCGGTACCCGGACGAGTTCGCCGACTGGCTCGCCGGCCGGGACGTCAGCCGACGCGGCGGCGAGTCCCGCGACGAGGTCGCGACGCGGGCGCTGGCCGCGTTCGCCGAACTGCCGGACGTCGAGACCGCCGTGCTCGTCACGCACAGCGCGACGGCGATGGCGCTGTGCAACGCGCTGATCGGCATCGACCAGGCGGTGCACGTGCTGGGGCCGCTGGCCAACTGCCACTGGTCGGAGCTGACCGCCGCGCCCGCCGGCTCGAGCGCGCGGTGGCGGCTGCGCGCGCACAACATCGGCGCGCCCGGGATCGTCGCGCCGCTGCCCGTCCCGCTCGGCCAGGCCGACGACGCCCCGGACGCCGACGCCTGATCGCGCCGGGTGACCGACACCACAGGACCCCGCCTGCTCACGCGCGATTCACGCGCCCTCACGTTGCTGCCACGGTGCCCCCGCGCCC
>DASRSS010000095.1:0-7436 GCA_035656335.1 Jatrophihabitantaceae bacterium
CAGCGCGAGCGAGTCCGCTCCGCCGGAGCACGCGACCAGCACCCGCATCCCGCGCTGATCAAGAGCAGGTTGTGGCTGCCCCGGCGACCGCAACGCGCTGTTGATCACGGGAGGTGTCAGGGCAGTGAGGAGCTCGCGGACGGCCCGGCGTACCGCGGCGACAGCCGGATCGGGCCCCATCAGCGCGCCCCCCGGGTTCAGGCGTGGACGCGGGCGATCCACCGCTGCGGGTCCGCGATCTCGGCCCGGGTCGGCAGCGTCTCGCGCGAGGTCCACACCGCGTTGAAGTCGTCCACGCCGACGCGCTCGACGACGCTGCGCACGAACGCCGACCCATCCACGTACTGGCGGGTCTTGGCCTCCATGCCGAGCAACCTGCGCAGCAGCCGGTCCAGCGGGTTGCCGCCGCGGCGCCGGCGCGCCGCGAAGCGCTGCTCGATCGCGTGCTGCGTCGGGATCACCGAGCGGTCCACCGCGTTCATCACGTACTCGGCGTGGCCCTCGACCAAGGACATGAACGCGGTCAGCCGGTCCAGGATCGCGCGCTGCTCGGGCGTCGCGAGCGCGGCCATCAGCCCCTCCGCGTCGCCGTTGCCGCGCACCGTCCGGCCGAGCTCGCCCAGGGCAGTGGTGAGCCGGTGCCGCAACGCCGCCGGATCGGTCTCCATCGCGTCGGTGAGCGCGGTGATCTCGTCCACCATGTGCTGGCGCAGCCACGGCACCGCGGTGAACTGCACGCGGTGGGTGACCTCGTGCAGGCAGACCCAGAGCCGGAAGTCGGACGGGTCCACCTTCAGCGACCGCTCGACGGCGACCAGGTTCGGCGCGACGAGCAGCAGCTGCCCGTTCGGGCGGTCGAAGAACTCGAACTGGCCGAGCACCTTGCCGGACAGGAAGCCCAGCACCGCGCCGACCTGCGCGCCGGTGACCCGTCCACCGATGCGCTCGCCGACCTGGCCGAGCGGGTGCTCCGAGCGCAGCCGCTCCACGATCGGCGCGAGCACCACGCGCATGCCGCCGGCGTTCGCGTCGATCCAGGCCGGGCGGTCCACGACCCGCGTCGCGGCCGTGACCTGCGGCTCGGCCAGCCGGGTCAGCTCGGCGACGTGGTCGGCCGCACGGGCCGCGCTGTGATACAGCTCGTTGACGGTGCGGTCGGCGCTCGCGCGGGACACGCTCGGCGGCGCCGGGCTCAGCCGGCGTCCGACCTGCGCGGCGACGTCCCAGTCGATCAGCCCGGCCATCCTTCGACCCTAACTGCTTCGCTCGAGTGGCGCGTCACCCGCGCGAGTGGCGCGAATTTTCGCGCCACTCGGTACCCGCACGCGCCACTCGGCAGGGGTGTTCACGAACATCCGCAGTGGGCCAGTGCGGTCACCACGCGGTCGAGGGCGGCGTCGGCCGCCGCTGTGGACGGCGCGCGGTCGGCGATGAACGCGAACGCGAGCAGCCGTCCGGACGAGTCGTGGACGACCCCTGCGAGCGACGAGACACCGGTCAGCGTGCCGGTCTTCGCGCGCACCGCCCCGGCCGCCGCGGCGCTGCCGCTGCCCGCGACGTAGCGGTCGGCCAGCGTGCCGGACCAGGCCGCGACCGGCAGCCCGGCGAGCACGTCGTGCAGCTCCGGACGCGCGGGGCCGGCGACGACACGCAGTAGATCGGTCAGCGTCACGGGCGAGATGCGGTCACTGGCGGCGAGCCCGCTGCCGTCCACCATCCCGGCTCCGACCCGCACGCCGAGCCGCGCCAGCGTCGCGCGGATCGCGGCGGCGCCGCCGGTGAACGAGGCTGGTTGGCCTGCCGCGATCGCCACCTGCCGGGCGAGCACCTCGGCGATCACGTTGTCCGACTGCTGCAGCATCTGTTCGACCAGCTCGTCCAGCGGCGCGGAGCGGACCGTGGCCAGGGTGCGTGCGCCGGCAGGAGCCGTCCCGCGCGTTACCGCTGCCGACGGCGCGCCCAGCAGGCGGGCCAGCGCGTGGCCGGCGGCGAGGTCCGGCGTCGCGCTGCGGATCGTGTCGCCCGGCGCCGCGCGCCCGCCGTCGGCCATCATGGCGGTGATCGCGGAGGCGTAGTCGGACGGGACGTCCTCGGGCGCCCACTGCGGAGCGACGTCCGGGCCGGTGAACAGCGAGTCGTCGACGACGATGCGGCGCACCGGCTCGTCCCGCAGCTGGTGCGCGAGGCTGCTGAGCCGCGCCGCGTCCGGGTACGCGCCCGGTTGCCCCGCCGCCGCCGCGGTGAGCGTCGGGTCGCCGCCGCCGACGAGCACGACCGTGCCGGGAGCCGAACCCGCGACGACGGACGTGGAGAAGCGCTTCGTGGCCGGGTATACCGACAGCGCCGCGGCCGCGGTGAGCAGCTTCGCCGTGGACGCCGGTGCGGCGGCCCGGGAGCCGTCGTCGTCCAGCAGAACAGTGCCGTCCGCCACGTCCAGGACCCTGCCGATCACGTCACCGCCGAGCGCCGACGCACCCAGCGGACGCAGCAGCGCATGGGCGACCGCGGCCGGGGCCGGCGCCGGGGCGGTCGAGGGAGCCGGCCCGCTGGACGGGGCCGTGGTCGCCAGGGCGAGCGCGGCCGGCGGCGGTGTCGGGAGCGCGGACGCCGCCGCCGAGTGGTGGCGCAGCGCGTGCGTCTCGGCGTAGCCCGCGGCGCCCGCGCCGGCCATTAGCAGAAGGAGCATCGTCACGAACGCGGGAGTACGTAGCCGCGGTCCGATCACGATCAGTCACACTAGTTGTCGAGTATCCGGGCCCGGTCTGATTCGGTCCGCCACCAGTCGAGGAGAAGCATCGTGGAGCCGTTCGACGTCCTCATCGAGATCCCGCGCGGGAGCCGCAACAAGTACGAGGTCGACCACGAGAGCGGGCGCATGCGGCTGGACCGGACCCTCTTCACGTCCACCCAGTACCCGGCCGACTACGGCTACATCGAGGGCACCCTCGGCGCGGACGGCGACCCGCTGGACGCGCTGGTGCTGATGCACGGCGACCCGCTCTACCCCGGCGTGCTGGTGTGCTGTCGCGCGATCGGCATGTTCCGGATGACGGACGAGGCCGGCGGCGACGACAAGGTGCTGGCCGTGCCGGCGACGGACCCGCGGCTGGAGCACCTGCGCGACATCCACCACGTCCCGGAGTTCGACCGCCTCGAGATCCAGCACTTCTTCGAGGTATACAAGGACCTGGAGCCCGGCAAGAGCGTCGAGGGCGCGGAGTGGGTCGGTCGCACCGAGGCCGAGGCCGAGATCGCCGCGTCCCGCAAGCGCCTGGCCGACCACCCGGAGCTCGCCAAGCACTGAGGTTCACCTATGGCGAACAGATGTGTTCGCAGATAGTCTGCGCCGCATGCGCCGACCTGACTTCGCCTCGCTCGCCGGGCGCCGCGTGTTCATCACCGGCGCCGCCAGCGGGATCGGACGCGCCCTGGCCGTGGCCGCGGCGGCCGACGGTGCCGAGGTGTTCCTGACCGACATCAACGCGGTGCAGCTGGCCGAAGTCGCCGCCGGGATCGAGAAGTCCGGCGGACGGGTCGGCTGCGCGAAGGCCGCGGACATCGCGTCCTACGAGCAGGTCCGCGCGCTCGCGGACGAGATCCATGCCGACGGCACGAGCATGGATTTGGTTATGAACGTGGCGGGCATCGCGATCTGGGGCACCGTCGAGAACCTCGAGCACCGGCAGTGGCAGCGCACGGTGGACATCAACCTGATGGGACCGATCCACGTGATCGAGTGCTTCGTCCCGCCGATGATCACGGCACGGCGCGGCGGGCATCTGGTGAACGTCTCGTCCGCAGCCGGACTGATCGGCATCCCGTGGCACGCGGCCTACAGCGCGAGCAAGTTCGGCATCCGCGGGGTGTCCGAGGTGCTGCGCTTCGACCTGTACCGGCACGGCATCGGAGTCAGCGTGGTCTGCCCGGGCGCCGTCGACACCGGGCTCACGGAGACGATCGAGGTGGCCGGCGTGGACACGTCCTCGCCGCAGTTCGGACGGCTCCGCGCGCGGTTCCGCAAGCACGCCGCGAGCCCGGAGCAGGCCGCGCGCACGATCCTCACCGGCGTGCGCCGCAACCGCTACCTGATCTACACGTCCTGGGACATTCGCGCGATCCACGAGATCCAGAACCACGTGCAGCCGCTCTACGTGCTGATCATGCGCGCGGTCAACCGGATCGCGAACAAGGCCATGCCGATGCCGAAGCCGACGCGATGAGCGCGCCCCGCATCTCACCGGGCACGCTGCGCACGGCCGGACCGTTCGCGTGGACGTTCTCCCAATTGGCCGGTCGGGTCACGGGGACGAACCCGCCGAACCTGTTCCTCACGATGGGCCGCGCGCACAAGCTGTTCCGCGGCTGGCTGCGCTTCGCCGGACGGCTCATGCCGGGCGGCCGGTTGCCACGCCGCGACACCGAACTGGTCATCCTGCGCGTGGCGCACCTGCGCGGCTGCGAGTACGAGTTCACGCACCACGTGAAGCTCGGCAAGCGTGCCGGCGTGGGTGGCGCGGACGTCGCGCGCGTCCAGCAGGGACCGTCCGCGGACGGCTGGACGGACCGCGAGCGGAGCCTGCTGGCGGCCGTGGATGAGCTGCACGCGACACAGGACCTGACCGATCCGACGTGGGCGCGCGTGCGCGAACACCTGGACGAACAAAGGGCAATCGAGTTCGTGTTGCTCGTGGCGCACTACGAGATGCTGGCGACGTTCATCGGCACGCTGCGCATCGAAACCGACCGGCACCGATGACGAAGCGGACGACGTCCACGGCCAAGGCGGTCACACCCGCGAGCGAGAACGCCCCGAGCGGCAAGGCGTTGCCGCGCGGCCGGCACAAGCTCAGCCGCGAGGAGGTGACCGGCGCGCAGCGGGCGCGGATGCTGCGCGCGATGGCCGAGGCGATGGCCGAGCGCGGTTACGTCGCCACGCCCGTCGCGGAGATCATCCGGCGCGCCGGCGTCTCGCGCGAGACGTTCTACCAGCAGTTCGCGTCCAAGCAGGACTGCTTCCTCGCCGGCCTCGAGCAGGCGATCGACGGCCTGCGCGCCGCGATGGGCGAGGCGCTGCGCGGCGACGGCGAACCGGTGGAGCGCTTCGACCGGCTGCTCGGCATCTACCTGAACGCGCTCGCTAACGACCCGGCGGCGGCGCGGCTGTTCCTGATCGAGATCTACGCGGCCGGGCCGGACGTGGCGCGGCGGCGGGCGGAGTTGCAGCAGCAGTTCCTGGACGGCCTGGTGAGCGTGTTCGGTGTCCGCACCGAGCGCGGCCGGTTCGCCTGCCAGGCGCTGCTGGCCGCGATCGTCGCGCTGGCGACGAACGCGATCGCGGCAGGCGACGTGGCCGCGCTGCGTGCACTGCGCGCCCCGCTGGTGGAGCTGGCCCGAACCGGCCTGCGCTCGGCCCCGTAGCGCCGGCCCGCACTTGGCCCCGTAGCCGCTGCGACACGCCGCGGAACCGCCTGCTCCGGGGCCAAGTGTCAGCTGATCGAGACGGTCACCGTGCCTGTGAGCGTCACCAGGCCGTGCAGGGTCACGGCCACGTGCAGTGCACCGGACGCGTCCGCCGTGAGCGAGCGTGGCGGCGCGGGACCGATCCGCACCTGGTGCACCGAGCCCGGCGCGTAGTCCGCCGGCGTCGTCACGTCCGCCGAGCCGGCACCGCTCAGCGTGAAGCCGGCCGCGCTCGCGTTCGACAGCGCGCTCCAGGCGAGCGCCGCGGCGCGATGGTTCGCGACGGTCCAGCCCCACTGCGTCCACGTCGCGTCCACGGAGCGGTACGAGACGGTGGACGGGTCCGGCGCCGGATGCGCGAAGACGGCCATCATGCGCGGCACGAAGTCGCGCAAATCCCTTGCCCAGTAAGGGAATGAGTGCGTGCCGAAGACATAGTCGTCCAGGTAGTAGGGCAACCCCACGGCCTTCGCGTGCGCGGTGAACGCCAGCGTGGAGACGTGCGTCAGGAACTCGATGCTCATAGCGGCAGGGTCGAGCGTGGTGTCCAGCTCGCCGGGCAGTCCGGTCGCGGTGTACAGGTCCAGGCTCATGCCGCGCAGGTTGGTGATCAGCCGCGTCGGGTCGTGCCCCCGCCAGTTGGGCTCGTTGGCCAGGTGCGGGCCGAACATGGCGTCCGGCTCGACCTGGTCCAGCGCGACCGCGGTCCCCTCGATCACGCCGGTGGCGCCCGCCTCGATCACCGGGTCGGACGTGATATCCGGCGCGCCGGAGAACGACCCGGCGACGGCGAACAGGTCCGGGTGCCGCGCCGCGTAGCTGAACGCGCCGAACCCTCCCTGCGACAGCCCGGCGATCGCACGGCCGGCGCGGCTCGCGTCGGTGCGCAGGTTCGCGTCGATGAACGGGATCAGCTGGTCGATGTGGAACGTCTCCCAGTCGGACGGACCGAGCGCGGTGCCCTTGTCCCACCAGTTGGTGAACCAGCCGCCGCCGTCGTCGTCGAAGCCGGCGTCGGGCAGCACGACGATCAGCGGCAGCCCGGCGGTCGTCTGCTCCGCGTCGCCGGCGTCGATCCAGTCGTCCGGGCCGCCGGACGTGCCATGGAACAGGTACAGCACCGGGTAGCGCGCGCTGGTGTCGGCGTAGTCGCTCGGCAGCAGCACCCGCAGCCGGACGGCATGGTCGCCGAGCGCGGGCGTGCTCACGTCGAGCGCCCACTCGCGCGCGTCCACCTGGGTCGCATCGAGGACGTGGATGCCGTCGGCGTCGCTGAACGCGACCGTGCCGGCCCGCGCCGAGGACGCGACGGCGAGCGGCGCCGCCAGCGCGGCGGCCAGGGTCAGTACGGCTGCGAGGACACGCGGGGACCGCATGCGCGGAGTATTGCGAACATCACTGTTCGTGACAAGGTGAGAGGTCGACGAGGCCGATCTCGCGCTCGGCCTTGGCCGCGGGCTTGGCGCAGCTGGCGTAGCTGATCTCCACGCTCTCGACGGCCAGCCGGACCAGCCACCGCGAGTCGCCCGCGCCGGCCACGTCCAGCCGCACGTCCCACTGTCCCGGCTCGGCCTGGACGGACGAGCGCACCGTGACCGCGTGCGGGTCGGTCAGTGAGCGCGCGAGCATCAGGTGCCCGATCGCCGCCTGCTCGACCGGCGCGAAGCCGAGCAGCCCGCGCAGCAGGTCGGGGATCACCTCGCCGCGTTCGGTCGCCGCGATCACGGCCGCGGCGCCGTCGGCGTCGGACTCGGGTACCCGGCCGTACAGCGCGCCGGTCGGCAGCGCGAGCACGATCGGGGCGAACCGGTGCCCGCCGGTGTGGCTGCACTCCCAGACCCGGCCCGGGCGGCGCGCCGCGAGCGCCGCCACGAGCGGGCGGCCGCGTAGCGCGCAGCAGACGTCCCGCTTGCCGTGCGCGCAGACGAGATACAACGGCTCGGGGTCGACCTCGCCGACGCTGCCGTCCAGGGGCA
>DASRSS010000096.1:0-6563 GCA_035656335.1 Jatrophihabitantaceae bacterium
GGCTGGAAGCGCCGCTCCAGCGCGGCGTCCTTCTCCAGGTGCTTGCGGTACTCGTCCAGCGTCGTAGCACCGATCGTCTGCAGCTCGCCACGAGCCAGCATCGGCTTGAGGATGGACGCGGCGTCGATCGCGCCCTCGGCAGCACCGGCACCGACGAGCGTGTGAATCTCGTCGATGAACATGATGATGTCGCCACGAGTTCGGATCTCCTTGAGCACCTTCTTCAGGCGCTCTTCGAAGTCACCGCGGTAGCGTGAACCGGCGACCAGGGAGCCGAGGTCGAGCGTGTAGAGCTGCTTGTCCTTCAGCGTCTCCGGGACCTCGCCCTTGACGATCGCCTGGGCCAACCCCTCGACGACGGCGGTCTTGCCGACGCCGGGCTCGCCGATCAGCACCGGGTTGTTCTTAGTGCGCCGGCTGAGCACCTGCATGAGGCGCTCGATCTCCTTCTCGCGGCCGATGACTGGGTCGAGCTTGCCCTCGCGCGCCGACTGGGTCAGGTTGCGGCCGAACTGGTCGAGCACGAGCGACGTGGACGGCGCGGCCTCCGCGGCGGTGCCGGCCGGCTCCTTGCCCTGGCTGTAGCCGTTGAGCAGCTGGATGACCTGCTGGCGCACCTTCGTCAGGTCGGCGCCGAGCTTGACGAGGACCTGGGCGGCGACGCCCTCACCCTCGCGGATCAGGCCGAGCAGGATGTGCTCGGTACCGATGTAGTTGTGGCCGAGCTGCAGCGCCTCGCGCAAGGACAGCTCGAGCACCTTCTTGGCGCGCGGCGTGAACGGGATGTGCCCGCTCGGCGCCTGCTGGCCCTGGCCGATGATCTCCTCGACCTGCTGTCGGACGGCGTCCAGCGAGATACCGAGCGACTCCAGCGCCTTCGCGGCGACGCCCTCACCCTCGTGGATCAGGCCGAGCAGGATGTGCTCGGTGCCGATGTAGTTGTGGTTGAGCATCCGGGCCTCTTCCTGGGCCAGGACGACAACTCGACGAGCGCGGTCGGTGAACCTCTCGAACATGTGCACAGCTCCTCTACGCGCCTGTTCCTGCGTACATCGACTCTAGTCTGATCGGCCGACGTACCCACTGGCGTGAGTCGGCGTTGTAGCCGTATTGGTGCCGATTCGGCACCGCTCACCGCACCGCCTGGCGCTGACCAGCGGTGCATACGTACCCAACGACGGGGGCCCGCCACTCATGCCCCGTCCGCGTTCGCCCGCGGCGAAACGGCCTACGCGTCGAGTCGGGACGGGAAACCCGGGTCCGAGCCCAGGTGCAGGATCTTGTTGGCGCCGTCGACGTGGACGACCCGGGGCTCGAAGGCCTTGGCCTCGGCGTCCGGCATCGACGCGTAGCTGATCACGATCACGAGATCGCCGGTCTGCACCAGGTGCGCGGCGGCACCGTTGATGCCGATCACGCCCGAGCCGCGCTCGCCCTCGATCACATACGTCTCCAGCCGGGCACCGTTGGTGACGTCGACGACCGCGACCTGTTCGCCCGGCAATAGATCGGCAGCGTCCAGCAGGTCGGCGTCGATGGTGATCGAACCGACGTAGTGCAGATCAGCCTGGGTCACGGTCGCGCGATGAATCTTGCTCTTGAACATCGTGCGGTACATGCCTGTCATGGCTCAAAGGGTAGGTACGCCCGCCGGTCCCCCGCACGGCGCGGTGAGCAGATCCACAGCGGCGCCGCAAGAGCAGAGCGCCCGCCGACAGCTAGTCCGGCGGGCGCTCTGAATGACGCGGTGGATCAGCGCCTGCCCGCCGAGGCCTCGTACGCCTCCAGGATGTGCGCCGGAATCCGTCCCTTGTCGCCGACCTTGTGACCGTTCTTGCGGGCCCATTCGCGAATCGCCTGGGTCTGCTCGCGGTCAGCGCGGGCCGGCCGTCCGCTCGCCCGACGCGCACCGGCAGAACGCACCCCCAGGCGCTGCTGCCGGCGGCCGTGCGCGACGTAAACGGCCAGGTTGTCTCGCAGCTTGCCCGCATTTTTGGCGGACAGATCGATTTCATAGTTCACGCCGTCGAGCGCGAATGTCACCGTTTCCACGGCGGGCCCGCCGTCGATGTCGTCCTCGAGCTGCACGATGTGTTTCTGCACCATCGGGGGATGGTCCTCTCTGTGGGGGTTTTAGCGCGAGAACCAGTTTAGCCAGTGCCGAATGCAGTTCACCAGAGAAAGACGTAATGCAACCCCACAGCGGGCTCTAACCTTTTACAGCGGCTTGAGCAAGGGGAACAGAATTGTCTCCCGAATGCCGCGTCCGGTCAGCAACATCACCAGCCGGTCCACCCCCAGGCCCATTCCGCCGGTGGGCGGCATGCCGTATTCGAGGGCACGCAGGAAATCCTCGTCCAGCTCCATCGCCTCGGGATCGCCCTTGGCGGCCGCGAGCGACTGCTCCACAAGGCGGCGGCGCTGCTCCACCGGGTCCACGAGTTCCGAGTACGCCGGCGCGATCTCGACGCCGCCGATGATCAGGTCCCACGCCTCGGCCAGCCGCGGGTCGTCGCGATGCGGACGGGCCAGCGGCCGGACCGCAACCGGGTAATCGCGCACAAATGTCGGCTGCACAAGTGAATGCTCAACCAATTTCTCGTACAGCTCGAGGACGATCTCGCCGGCCGACCAGTCCGGCTTCAATGCGACACCGAGCCGGTCGGCGTGCGCACGCAGTTCCGCCGCGTCGGTAGCGGGCGTGACCTGGGAACCGACCGCCTCGGATACCAGGTCGTGCACGGTCGCCGTCCGCCATTGCCCGAACAGGTCGATCTCCACGCCGTCCCCGGTCACCGGGGTGCGCACACCGGTTGCCTCGGCGGCATCCAAGATCAGCGTTCGGGTAAGTTCGGCCATGGTGTCGTAATCGCCGTACGCCTGATACGCCTCGAGCATGGTGAACTCGGGCGAGTGGGTGGAGTCGACGCCCTCGTTTCGGAACGTCCGGCCGATCTCGTAGACCTTTTCGATGCCGCCGACGATGCACCGCTTCAGATACAGCTCGGTGGCAATTCGCAGCGACATGTCGAGGTCGAATGCATTCAGGTGCGTGTGGAACGGACGCGCCGCCGCACCGCCGTGCACCGATTGCAGGATCGGCGTCTCCACCTCCAGATAACCGAGCCGGTGCAGCGATTCCCGCAGCGAACGGGTGACCGCGGCGCGAGTCCGCACCATTTCCCGTGCTTCCGGGCGGACGATCAGGTCGACGTACCGCTGGCGCACCCGCGTCTCCTCCGACAGCGGCTTGTGCGCGACCGGCAGCGGCCGCAGCGCCTTCGCGGTGATCTGCCACGACCCGGCGAGGACGGACAGCTCGCCGCGCTTGGACGCGATCACCTCGCCGCTGACGAACACCAGGTCGCCCAGGTCGACATCGGCCTTCCACGCCGCGAGCGAGTCCGCGCCGACGCGGTCCAGCGAGAGCATGACCTGCAGCTCGACGCCGTCCTCGCGCAGCGTCGCGAAGCAGAGCTTACCGGTGTTGCGCACGAAGATCACCCGGCCGGTGACCCCGACCTGATCACCCGTCTCCGTCCCTGCCGCGAGCTCGGGGTACGCGGCCCTGATCTCGGCCAGGGAGTGCGTCCGGGCGACACCGACCGGGAACGGCGCACCGGACTCGGCGGCGATCAGCCGGTCGTACTTCTCGCGGCGGACGCGCAGCTGCTCGGGCAGGTCGCTGTCGGTGTCCGAGTCGGTGTCGGCTCCTGCGGGCGCACCGGCGCGGGAATGATCGTCGCTCACACGCGAAAGCCTATCCAGTGCGATTTCGTGTTTCCGGGGACGTTCACGCCTGACTAATGTCACCGGTAAGTCGCGTGGGCACCGCACTGCCCACGGGCGAGTCGATGTTGCACAGTGTGTGCCATGACGACACAACTCGCCAGCCCACCGGTGCTCGGTGTGCAGCTGTCCGGGCTGACCAAGTCCTTCCGCTCGCCCCAGGGCCGAGTGCACGCCGTCCGCGGCGTGGACGTCTCGATCGCGCCCGGCGAGACGGTGGCGCTGCTCGGGCCGAACGGGGCCGGGAAGTCCACCACGATCGACATGCTGCTGGGTCTGCTGCCGCCGGACGCCGGCACGGTCACGCTGTTCGGCATGACGCCGGACAAGGCGATCGCGGCCGGCGCGGTGGGCGCGATGCTGCAGACCGGCGGGCTGATCCAGGACCTGTCGGTGCGCGAGCTGCTGACGATGATGGCGAGCTTCTACCCGAACCCGCTGCCGGTGGACGAAGTCGTCGCGCTCACCAAGATCGACGACCTGGTCGGGCGCAAGACCACGAAGCTGTCCGGCGGCCAGACGCAGCGGCTGCGGTTCGCGCTCGCGCTGGTGAGCAACCCCGACCTGCTCGTGCTCGACGAGCCGACCGTCGCGCTGGACGTCGAGGCCCGCCGCGAGTTCTGGCTGACGATGCGCGAGTTCGCCTCGCGCGGCAAGACGGTCGTGTTCGCCACGCACTACCTCGAGGAGGCCGACGCGTACGCGGACCGCATCATCCTGATGGCGCGCGGCGTCGTCGTCGCGGACGGTCCCGCCACGGAGATCAAGGCCACCGTCGGGCTGCGGACGATCCGGGCCACGCTGCCGGGCGCGGACGTCGCGCAACTGGCCGCGCTGCCCGGTGTCACGAACGTCGACACGCGCGGCGAGTCCGTCCGGTTGAACTGCAGCGACGCCGACACCGCGTTGCGCGCGTTCCTGCCGGCGTTCCCCGCGGCACACGACATCGAGGTCAGCGGCGCGGCCCTGGAGGACGCGTTCCTGCAGCTGACGGCCGAGACGGCGGACGAGGAGGTTTCGGCGTGAACAGCACGTACCTGAAGTTCGAACTGCTGCGCTCGCTGCGCAACCGGCGGTTCTTCATCTTCTCGCTCGCGTTCCCGATCCTGATGTACTACCTGGTCGCGGCGCCGAACCGGAACGATCACAACTTCGGCGGCGACGCCACGCATCACACCGGCCTGTTCGCCCCGCAGTACTACATGGTCGGCCTGCTCGCGTTCGGCGCGATGGTCGCCGCGCTCGCCGGCGGAGCGCGGATCGCGGCAGAGCGCCAGGTCGGCTGGAACCGTCAGCTGCGCCTGACGCCGCTGACGCCGCGCGCGTACCTGCGCGCCAAGGTGCTGACCGCGTACCTGCTGGCCGCGTTCGCGATCGTGCTGCTGTACGCGGCCGGGCTGACGCTCGGCGTCCGGATGCCGTTCGGGCACTGGGTGCACATGACGTGGCTGGTCCTCGTCGGGCTTATCCCCTTTGCCGCCATGGGGATTGCGCTCGGCCACCTGCTGACCGTCGACTCGATGGGCCCGGCGATGGGTGGCGGCACCGCGCTGTTCGCGTTC
Source organism: Jatrophihabitantaceae bacterium (assembly GCA_035656335.1). Classification (GTDB taxonomy): domain Bacteria; phylum Actinomycetota; class Actinomycetes; order Mycobacteriales; family Jatrophihabitantaceae; genus DASRSS01. Next base: position 5,352 of record DASRSS010000096.1, read on the forward strand.
CTCGGCGGCACCTGGTTCCCGCTCACCGGCGGCGGGCTGTTCGTCGGCTTCTGCAAGCTGCTGCCGTCGTTCTGGCTGGTGCGCGCGGGTCAGGTCGGGCTGGGTGGCAAGGGCGACCCGTGGGGCACCGAGGGCTGGCTCGTGATCGCGGCCTGGTCAGTGGCGATGATCGCGTTCGCGATGTGGGCGTATCGACGCGACACCCGGCGCGTCTGAGTGTGACACTGGCCAGACCATGAACGAGCACCGCTCCTCGAGTGACGGATCCCCAAGATCGGAGACGAGAATTCTGACGTCTCCGATCAACGAGATCCGTCACCCGGTGAGGGCGCGGCCATGAGTTGTCAGCAGGACGCCGCGCAGGCGCACCGCGACTTCCAGGCGCGCACGTCCGGCTGGGCGGGCGGCTGGCGGCGCTGGGCCTTCCCGGGGATTTGGCTGATCTACCTCGCGCAGACGGCCGGCGGCGTGCACGACCACTCGTCCGGCGCGGGCGCGGTGGTCGGCTACGTGATCGTCGGGCTGTTCGCCTGCTGCTACCTGGGCGCGATCGGCGCCGGCTGGGGCCAGCGGATGACGCGGTTCTGGGCGCTGTACGGCGCGATGTACGCGCTCACCGCCGTCGAGGGCGTCTACGCGCACAAGGACGCGTTCGTGTTCTTCGTTTACATCGCGGTGCTGACGGTGGCCGGGCTGCGCCAGTACACGCCGTACGTGATCGGCCCCATGATCGCCCTAACGCTGTTCGCGCCGAAGCTGTTCGGCTGGCACGGCGAGCTCGACTACAACGACGCGCTCGCCATCGCCCTCGTGGCTCTGGCGATGTACGGCTTCTTCGCGATCATCCAGTCGAACATGGAGCTGGCCGCAGCCCGCGCCGAGGTCGCGCGGCTGGCGGCGGAGAACGAGCGCAGCCGCATCGCCCGCGACCTGCACGACCTGCTCGGCCACTCGCTGACGACCATCACGGTCAAGGCCGGACTGGCGCGGCGCCTCGCCGAGCGCGGCAACCACGAGCGCGCGGCTGAGGAGATCAGCGAGGTGGAGACGCTGTCCCGCCGCACCCTGTCCGACGTGCGGGCCGCCGTCGCCGGGCACCGCGACGTGACGCTCGCCGGCGAGCTGGCCACCGCGCGCGAGGTGCTGCGGGCTTCCGGCATCATCGCCGAGCTGCCCGGTTCGGTGGACGTCGTCGACGCCGGGCTGTCCGAA
>DASRSS010000097.1:0-6400 GCA_035656335.1 Jatrophihabitantaceae bacterium
GCGACGGCGGCCGCGCAGCCCAGCGGGTGGCCCGAGTAGGTGAGGCCGCCCGGGTAGGCGCGCTGCTGGAACGTCTCGTTGATCGCGTCGTTGATGAGCACGCCACCGAGCGGCACGTAGCCGGAGTTGACCCCCTTCGCGAACGTGATCAGGTCGGGCGTGACACCCCAGTGGTCGACGGCGAACCACTCGCCGCAGCGACCGAAGCCGGCCATCACCTCGTCGGCGATCATCACGATGCCGAACTCGTCGCACAGCGCGCGCACGCCGGCCAGGTAACCCGGCGGCGGAACGAGGATGCCGTTGGTGCCGACCACCGTCTCCAGGATGATCGCGGCGACCGTCTTCGGGCCCTCAAACGTGATCAGGTCGCGCAGGTGCGCCAGCGCGCGTTCGGACTCCTCCTCGGGCGTCGTCGCGTAGAACGCCGACCGGTACAGGTACGGGCCGAAGTAGCGCACCACGCCGGGCAGGCCGGGCTCGCTCGCCCAGCGGCGCGGCTCGCCGGTCATCGCGATCGCGCCCGCGGTGGCGCCGTGGTACGAGCGGTGCGCGGCGAGCACCTTGAACCGTCCGGTGTGCAGGCGCGCCATGCGCAGCGCGTTCTCGGTCGCCTCCGCGCCGCCGTTGGTGAAGAACACCCGGTTCAGGTCACCGGGCGCGAGCCCGGCGATCAGCCGCGCCGCCTCGCTGCGGGCGTCGTTGGCGAACGACGGCTGGATCGTGCATAGCCGCGCCGCCTGCTCCTGGATCGCGGCGACGAGCTTCGGGTGCTGGTAGCCGATGTTGACGTTCACCAGCTGGCTGGAGAAGTCCAGGAACCGCTTGCCCTCGTAGTCGGTGAAGTACGAGCCCTCGGCCGAGGCGATCGGCAGCGGGTCGATCAGCGCCTGCGCCGACCAGGAGTGGAAGACGTGCTCCTTGTCCAGCGCCTTGACCGTCGCGCCGTCCGTCGGGATGTCGTACACCGCGCGCTCCTAGCTGTTCGTCGGGAAGCCGAGATCGATGGTCGAGGTCGCCGGGTCGGGCCACCTCGACGTTACGACCTTGCCACGCGTGTAGAAGTTCACGCCCTCCGGTCCGTACATGTGCGTGTCCCCGAACAGGGACGCCTTCCAGCCGCCGAACGAGTAGTAGGCGACCGGCACCGGGATCGGCACGTTGATGCCGACCATGCCGACCTCGACGTCGAACTGGAACTGCCGCGCGGCGCCGCCGTCCCGGGTGAAGATCGCGGTGCCGTTCGCGAACGGGTTGGCGTTGATCAGCTCGACAGCCTCCTCGTACGTCTTCGCGCGGACGATCGCCAGCACCGGCCCGAAGATCTCGTCGGTGTAGACGCTCATGTCGGGTGTGACGCCGTCCAGCAGCGTGGCACCGAGGAAGAAGCCTTCCGCAGGGACATCGCCCGCGCGGCCGTCGACGATCACGCGCGCGCCGGACTGCTCACCGGCCGCGATGTAACCGGCGACCTTGTCGCGGTGCTCGGCGGTGATCAGCGGACCCATCTCGCTGTCCGGGGCCGCGCCGGCGCCGACTCGCAGCTTGGGGATGCGCGCCGCGATCGCCTCCACCAGCTTGTCACCGACGTCGCCCACCGCGACCGCGACCGAGATCGCCATGCACCGCTCGCCGGCGGCGCCGTACGCGGCCGAGACGGCTGCGTCCGCGGCGAGGTCGAGGTCAGCGTCGGGCAGCACCAGCATGTGGTTCTTCGCGCCGCCGAGCGCCTGCACCCGCTTGCCGTGCCTGGTGCCGGTCTCGTAGATGTAGCGCGCGATCGGCGTCGAACCGACGAAGCTGATCGCGGCGACGTCCGGATGCGCGAGCAGCGTATCGACGGCCTCTTTGTCGCCCTGCACGACCGTGAACACGCCGTCGGGCAGGCCCGCGCGCTTCCACAGGTCGGCGAGGAACAGCGACGCGGACGGATCCTTCTCGCTCGGCTTGAGCACGAACGCGTTGCCGCACGCGATCGCGTTCGCGGCCATCCACAGCGGCACCATGACCGGGAAGTTGAACGGCGTGATGCCCGCGACCACGCCGAGCGGCTGGCGGATCGAGTAGACGTCCACGCCGGTCGACGCCTGCTCGCTGAAGCCGCCCTTGGTCAGCTGCGGCACGCCGCACGCGAACTCGACGTTCTCCAGGCCGCGCGCGACCTCGCCGGCCGAGTCCGCCAGCACCTTGCCGTGCTCGGACGTGACGATCTTGGCCAGCTCGTCGGTGCTCGCGGCGAGCAGCTCGCGGAACGCGAACAGCACCGTCGAGCGGCGCGAGAGCGAGGCGGACCGCCATTCGCGCGCGGCGGCCTTGGCGGACGCGACGGCGCGGTTGACCTCCGCGCGGGAGGCGAGGTCGACGTCCGCGGTCCGCAGGCCGGTGGCCGGGTTGAAGACGGGGCTGGTGCGTCCGGACGTGCCGGCGACCGTGGTGCCGTCGATCCAGTGCGAGATGCGGGTGCTCATACCGTCGAGATTACGTCACACCACTAGGCGTAACAAAGACCAGAATGTTACGTTACAAAGCATGGCAGCGGTCCCGGAAACGCTCGGCGCGGTCGAGGAGCGGATGGCCGAACCCACCGCGCGTGGACTGGCCGACGCGGTGGCTCGCGCCGTCGCCGAGGGCGTGCTCGCGGCGGGGGAGAAGCTGCCGCCGATCCGCACGGTCGCGGTCCAACTGGGGCTGTCGCCCACCACGGTCAGTGCCGCGTGGAACCTGCTCAGCCGCGCGGGCACCGTCCAGGCGGACGGGCGGCGCGGCACGGTGATCACTGCGCGGCAGGCGGGCCCGGCGCGGTACCGCAGCGCGCTGCGCGGCGGCGGCGACCTGTTCGCGCTGGACCTGTCGACCGGCACACCGGATCCGGCGCTGCTGCCGGACGTGACCGCGGCGCTGCGTCGGCTCAAGCCGCCGGCCGAGCCCGCGACGTACCTGGACGACCCGGTGCTGCCGGAGCTGGCCGAACTGCTGCGCGCCGACTGGCCGTTCGCGGCGGAGCGGATCACCGTGGTCGACGGGGCGATGGACGCGCTGCAGCAGATCGCGGCCACGCACCTGCGCTTCGGCGACCGGGTCGCGGTCGAGCAGCCGTGCTTCCCGCCGCTGCTGGACCTGCTCGACTCGGTCGGCGCGGTGCCCGTCCCCGTCGACGTGGACGACGACGGGCCGCTGCCAGGCCGGCTCGCCGCGGTCGCCGCCTCGGTGCGCGCGGTGTTCGTGCAACCCCGCGCGCAGAACCCGTGCGGTGCCGCGTTGACGGGCGCACGCGCAAGCGCGCTGGCGCGTGCGTTGCGCGACACCGACGCGTTGGTGATCGAGGACGACTCGGCGGGTGCGATCGCGTCGGCGCCGCCACTGAGCCTCGGCAGCGAACTGCCCGAGCGCACGCTGCACGTGCGCAGCTACTCGAAGTCGCACGGCCCGGACCTGCGGCTCGCCGCGATCGGCGGCCCCGCGCGGCTGGTCGACCCCGTCGTCGACCGCCGCTTCCTCGGCCAGGGCTGGACGTCGCGGCTGCTGCAGAGCGTCCTGGTCGACCTGCTCACGCACGCGCCGTCGGTGCGGACCGTCGAGCGGGCGCGTGTCGCGTACGCCACGCGGCGCGCTAGGACGGTCGAGGCCCTGGCCACGCACGGGATCGACGTGCCGGGACGCGACGGGCTGAACATCTGGCTGCCGGTGCGGGACGAGGCCGCGGCCCTATTGCTGCTCGCGTCCAGGGGCATCGGCGCGGCCGGGGGCGGGCCGTTCGCCGTCGGTCCGGGCGGTTCGCCGCACCTGCGGGTGACGGTCGGCCTGGTCGCGACCGGGCACCGCGAGCTCGCGCGGCACCTTGCCGATGCCGCCACCGCGGCCGGCCAGTCCGTCCGCAGCTGACCGCGTCGCGAGTCAGCGGTAGTCGGGCGCCAGCCGCGGCCAGGGCTGCAACTGCTCGAGCTGCGCGGCGAGCGAGAGCAGCAGCGACTCGCCACCGGGCCGCGCGACCAGCTGCACGGACAGCGGCAGGCCCTCGGGCGACACCCCGGCGGGGACGGCCATGGCCGGCCAGCCGGCGAGGTTCCACGGTCCCGGGAACGGGACGAACCGCGGGCTGATCCAGGTGTTCGTCAGCCAGCCGCGCTCGGACCAACGCTCCGCCGGGAGCTGCCGGTGCGCGAGCGCCGGGGTGAGCAGCACGTCGTGGTCGGCGAAGAACTCCTCGGCCCGGCGTTGCCACTTCGTGCGGCCGCCCTCACGCGGCAGGCCCGCGCGCAGCAGCAGCGCGCCGAGCGCGGCGTGCCGACGCGTCCGCGACGCGAGCTTGGACCGGTCGGCCAAGGTGCGCGCGTCCAGCTCCGTGCCCGCCGTCCAGCGGAAGAACTCCGCGTTGGACATCGACTGGCTGTAGCGCGGATCGGCCGGGCGCACGGTGTGACCCGCCCCGCGCAGCGCGTCGGCGGTGCGGTGCGCGGCGTCGGCCCACTCGCGCGCGACCGGCGTGAACGGCATCGGTGCGCGGGTCGAGACCGCGACGCGCAGCGGACCCGGCTCGGCGACCGTGGCCAGCTCCGGACGGTCCGCCATCACCGACAGCGTCAGCGCGGTGTCGGCGACCGTCGTCGCGAGCGGACCGTTCTCGGCCATGCCGAACCACGAGTTCGCGCCGAGGTCGCTCGGCACCACGCCCAGGCCCGGTTTGATGCCGACGAGCCCGCAGCACGCGGCGGGGATGCGGATCGAGCCGAGGCCGTCGTTGCCGTGCGCGACCGGCACCATCCCCGCCGCGACGGCGGCCGCCGATCCGCCGGACGACCCGCCCGGCGTGTGCGCGGGATTCCACGGGTTGCGGCTGGTGCCGAACACCGAATCGGTCGTGGGATAGATGCACAGCTCGGGCACGGCGGTCAGCCCGACGACCACGGCACCGGCCGCGCGCAGGCGCGCGACGATCGCGTGATCGCGTTGCTGTGGCGTGGGATCCGAGGCCGCCGAGCCGATGCGCATCGGCTCGCCGGTCACCGGGACGTTGTCCTTGATCGCGACCGGGACGCCGGCCAGCGGGAGCTCGGCGCGGTCGGGGCGCGCGTCCACAGCGTCCGCCTCGCGCAGCGCGGCGTCGGCGCGCACGAGCTGGAACGCGCCCAGCCGCGGGTCGCGTGAAGCGATGCGCTTCAGCGCTCCCTCGACGGCTGAGCGCGCGGAGAGCGTCCCACCGCGGACGGACGCGGCGATCTCGGCAGCACTATCGGTCATGAGCGCACTCTAGGCTGGGACGCGTGGCAGCCACGATCACCGTCCGCTACTGGGCCGGGGCGCAGCGCGCGGCCGGTATCGAGTCCGAGGCGCTGAGCGTGTCCACGATCGCGGAGCTGCGCGAGACGCTCGCCGCGCGCGCCGGATTCGACCGGCTCGCGTCGGTCGTCTCGTTCCTGGTGGACGGCCAGCACGCCGGTGACTCCGAGCGGCCGCCCGAGGGTGCCGTGGTCGACGTCCTGCCGCCGTTCGCGGGGGGTTGCTGATGCGCGTTCGCGAGCAGCGTCCCGAGGACTGGCCCGCCGTGCGCGAGCTGATCGACCGCGCCTTCGCGCCCGCGGCGAATGCGGGACTGCTGGCCGAGTGGGTGCACGAGAACAGTGCGGCGCTGTCGCTCGTGGCCGAACCCGAGCAGAACGGTCCGCTGGTCGGCCAGGCGTTGTTCGGGGTGCTGCCGCTGCACACGCCCGACGGCGCCCGCGACGTGCTGTGTCTGGCGCCGCTGTCCGTCGCGCCGGAGTTCCGCGGGCAGGGTCTCGCGCGCAAGCTCGTCACGCACGGGCTGGCCGCGTTGCAGTCACGTCCCGAGCCGTTCGTCGTGCTCGAGGGCGACCCGGCGATGTACGCGCGCTTCGGGTTCCGGCCCGCGTCCGAGTTCGGCCTCGAGCGGCCGTCCGAGCTGATCCCCGAACCGGCGTTCCAGGCGGTCGCGCTGCCGGCGCACCGACCCGGGCTCACCGGGCGGGTCGAGTACCCGCAGTACTTCTTCGACATCGGCGCGGTCGGCCCGTGAGCGACGCCGTCCGGCTGACCGCGCTGGTGACCGGTCGCGTGCAGGGCGTGGGCTTCCGCTACTGGACGCGCGAGGTCGCCGGGAGTCTCGGCCTGCGCGGCACCGCGACCAACCTGCGGGACGGGCGCGTCGAGGTGATCGTCGAAGGCCCGCGCGCCGAATGCGAGCAGCTGCTCGCGCGGCTGACCAGCGACGACGCGCCCGGCTTCGTCGGCGACGTCAGTGCCACCTGGGCCGACGCCGCCGGCGAGGCGCCGGGCTTTCGCGTCCGCTGAATCGTCAGTCGCCCGGTCCGGAGGTGGCGCAGCCGGGCACGGTCGGCAGCGTGTTGACCGCCTTCTCCTTCGTCATGACGCTGACGATGGCGGC
>DASRSS010000098.1:0-6817 GCA_035656335.1 Jatrophihabitantaceae bacterium
CGCCTGGACGCCCTGGCCGCCCCGTTCGGCGTGCACGTGACCGGCGTGCGCGCCGTGGTCGCGCCACCGACCGCGCGCGCGGATACCGGACCGCGGCGCATGCGCGGCCTCTGACGCGGGACCCGAAGTGCGCTGCGGTTACGAGCTGATCGCGAGGTCGCTCGCGTAGACGAGCTTCGGCGTCACCCCGGCCGCGGTGAGCGCGTCCCACAGCGCGATCCAGCCGCGCTGCGGCGTCCAGGAACAGCCCTTCTCACCGCATGCGGCGGACTCGGTGAGCGTCCCGACGAAGTTCGGCGTCGTCGAGCCGGAGGCCATCGCGATGTTCGCCCACTGGTCGGCCTGCGCCTGCAGGTAGATCTGCGGCAGCGCGCTGACCTGCGAGCCGGAGTACAGCGCCTTGAGCTGCGCCGGTGTCCAGCCGTTGTTGCAGGTGCCGGTCGTCTTCCCGAACGTGGTGGGGCAGCCGTCCGCCGAGCCGTTGAGAATCAGCTCAGCGCCGGAGTTCGCGAGGAAGGCCGACTTCCAGTTCTGCGCCTGGGCCTCGGTGGCGGCGAAGCCCGGCTCGACGTCGTTCGCTCCGACGACGGTCACGCCTGCCGGCGCCACCGAGCGCAGCGGCGCGACGACCTCGGTCCACCAGTCCTGGCCCTTGTGGTTGGCCGTGTAGCTGCTGAAGTCGCCGTCGCTGTTCGTGCCGATCGCGATGGTTACGTCCGCACCGGACGCGGCGCCGGCGTACCCCTGGATGTACGCGCTCAGCAGCGTGACGAGGTCCGCATACGTGAGCCGGATGTCCGTACCGCCGGTGAGTACGACGCCGGCCGCCCCGACCGCTTCGAGCTGCGCCTTGCTGTTCGTCTGCGCGCCGATGTCCAGCAGGTGCAGGCGGGGGTTGACGTTGTCCGCCGCGTCGGTCGCGGCGTCGTCCGCGCCGGCGGTCTGCATCAGCTGCTGGTCCGACGTGCGCACGTAGCGGCTCACCGACACCGCGGGCGACGGCGCGGCCCAGCGGTGCAGGAACGCGGCCATCGACTGGCGGCTGACCGCGTCGCCCGGGTGGAAGCCGCCGTCGGAGTAACCGCCGGTGATGTCCTGGTCGGACAGCCACGCGATCGCGCCGCAGAACTGCGAGCCGGCCGGGACGTCCTTGAACGGCGCGCTGCTGCAGCCGGGGGCGTTCGCCCCGTCGTGGTCGAGGCGGTACAGGAACGCGGCCATCGACTGGCGGCTCACCGGCGCGGCCGGGTGGAAGCCGCCGTCCGAGTAGCCGTTGGTGACCTTGTTGGTCACCAACCAGTTGATGTCCGCGCAGAACTGGCTGTCGGCCGGGACGTCCTTGAACGCTTCCGCCGTGCACGCGGGTGCCGTCGTGCCCGGGTTCTTCGCGCGGTACAGGAACGCTGCCATCGACTGCCGGCTCACCGGCGCGGCCGGGTGGAACCCTCCGTCGGAGTAGCCCTTGGTGATGCCGTTGCTCACCAGCCAGGCGACGTCTCCGTAGAACTCGCTCGCCGGCGGGACGTCGTTGAAGCTGCCGGACGCGGTCGCGGGCTTCACGGTCGGCGCGGCGGCCGTGCCCGCTGGTGCCAGCGCGAGCGTCGCGGCGAGCGCTGCCACCAGCGCGACAATCGGGACGAAAAGCCTGCGCATGATCATCGCGCGAGACTAACAGGCCCGCCCTTGCGGGGGCAGGTCAGTTCGTGAGCTCGTCCAGCACGTTCCGCAGCGCGCTCGGCGGGTTCCAGTCCAGTCGCTGGGCGCGGCCGTCGGTGACGTTGATGCCGCAGGTGGCGTCGAGCAGCACGGTCGTCCCCGACGTCGTTCCCGAAACCGGGTACAGCACCACGCTGCGCGAGTACCTCGGCGGCGGGCAGCTGATCGCGCGCACGCCCGGCGGGGACGCGTCCACGCTGTCGGCCAGCCGCTGCGCCTGCGTGCCGCGGAGCGTGGTGCTGCCGCGGAGCGTCTGCACGCCGTGCGCGTTGCCGCGGTAGCCGCACAGCCGGATCGCGGTGACCTCGGCGCCGAACAACGGCGCGGTCGTCGTGGCGGTCGCGTCGCGTGGCCAGTGGACGGCGACCGGATGCGCCGGGCAGGTCGCGGCGAGCGCGGCCTGTGGCCCGGGTACGAGCGGCGCCGCACCCCCCGCCGCCTTCTCACCCGAGGTGCCCGGCGCCGATGCGGCCGAGCCGTTCGCTGCCTGGTCACCGCCGACGGAGCTGTACGCCTGACCGCCGGCCGCGGAGTCGCTGCCGGCGGATTCGCCGCCACCACCCAGCTGGCTCAGCGCGCCGATGCCGCCGCCGAGCAGGCCGGTCACCACGACGGCGACCGCCGCCGTCCGGATCCGGTCGTGGCGGCGCTGCTGCCGGGCCTCGGCGAGCGCCACGATGTGGCCGGCGCTGAGCGGCTCGCCCTCGCCCTCGTGCAGTGCGGCCCGCAGCTCGGACTCGTCCCACGTCATTGGCCGGCACCTCCCGCGGTGAGCTCGACGCGCAGCCGGGCCAGCGCCCGCGAGCAGGTGCTCTTCACCGTGCCGACCGGCATGTTCAGCGTCGCGGCGGCCTCCTGCTCGGACAGGTCGCAGTAGTAGCGAAGCACGACTACCACGCGCTCGCGCGGGTTCAGCTCGGCGAGCAGGCGGCGCAGCTGGTCGCGGTCCTCCGCGGGGGCCAGCCCGTCGGCGCCCGCGGTCTCGGGCAGTGTCTCCGTCGGGCGCTCGCCCCACCAGCGGCGCCGGCTCGCGTCGATCTGCGCGGTCACCAGGGCGCGACGGGCGTACGCGAGCGGCGCGTCGATGCGTCCCCACTTCAGGTACACCTTGGTGAGCACCGTCTGCACGAGATCCTCTCCGCGCTGATGGTCGCCGGTCAGCAAGCGGGCAGCGTGCAGCAGCGTCGCGCCGTTCTCCTCCACGAACGCGCGAAACGCCGCCTCGTCGCGCACCCGGCGACCTCCTCTACCCCTTGGACGGGGTGGGCACGGCGGAAAGTTCCCGCCACATGCGCCGGTGCTCGATTCCGGTCTCGGCGTGCAGGTAGGTCTCGCCCGCTCCGACGAAACCGTGCCGCGCGTAGAAGTCGACCGCGGCGATCCGCGCCTCGCACCAGAGCAGCCGGCCGCCGCGCGCGGACACCTGCCGGACGGCCTCGGCCACGACCGCCGCGCCGATGCCCTGACCGCGCAGCTCGGCCGCGGTGGCCATGCCGCGCAGCTGCCAGGCGTCCGCGACGTCGGGACGGTCCGGGTCGTCACGCGGGAACAGCACGCACGCGCCGACTACCGTGCCGTCGTCGGTCAGCGCGGCAAGGTGCAGGGCCTGCGGTTCGTCGTCGCCGTGCATCGGGGTGCCCGGCGCCCACGCCGGACGCAGCACGCTGCGCCGCAGCTCGCTGGTGCGCTGCCCGGGGACAACCTCGACGCGCATCTACGAACCGGGCTGGTACACCATCAGGAACACGATCGCGGCGAAGATCAGCCCGACGATGCCGCCGGCGGCCGCGACGCGTCCGGTCAGCGACACCACCGACTGCTGCTCGGCGATCAGCTTGGTCGCCCGCTCGAGCGCCGGGACGATCAGCGCGAGCACCAACGCGACGGCCACCAGCCACAGCAGCACTGACAGCCAGATCCAGACGTCGCTGAACTCGGCGACGGTCTTGCCGTGGCGCTTGGACGACATCAGGCCGCCGCCGACGAGAATCACCAGCACCGACGCGTAGCTGTAGATCTTCAGCATCCGCGCCGAGTACGCCGTGGCGATGCCATTGCCTGTCCGGACGCCACGCGCGGCGGTGGTGGCCGCGTGGACCAGCGGACCGACGGCGAAGACCGCGAACAGGAGGTGCAGGGCCAGCAGGATCTTGAACATTCGCGCAGCCTATAGCCTCAGCCGGCGCGGCTTGCCCTTCGTCGCCCGCCGCGCGAGCGCAGGTAGTCGGCCACGACGTACTCGCCCAACGCGCCCGGTTTGGGCAGGAACACCCGTCCGCCGTTGCGCCGGCCGACCTCCTGCATGAACGACACCATGCGCGGGTCGTCGTCCAGCATGAAGATGTTGATCGTCGCGCCGCGCCGCGTGCAGCGCTCCACCTCGGCCAGGGTCGCCGCGATCGTCTCTCGGGTCGGCGGCCAGGCGAAGTCGGCAAATCCGTCGCGGGCCAGGTGCGCGGTCGGCTCGCCGTCGGTGATCACGAGGATGACCGGCTCGGCGCCGCGGTGCTTGTCCAGGAACCGGCGCGCGAGCATCAGGCCGTGCTGCAGGTTGGTGCCCTGCACGCGGTCCCAGTCGTGCTCGACCAGCGCGGCGGTGTCCATCACCCGGGCGTAGTCGCTGAACCCGATGATCTCGATCGCGTCCTGCGGATACTTGGTGCTGATCAGCGCGTGCAGCGCGAGCGCGGTCGTCTTGGCCTCGCCCCACGTGCCGCGCAGCTCCATCGAGTAGGACATGTCGACGAGCAGCGCCACGGCCGCGGACGACCGCCGCTCGGTCTCGACGACCTCGAAGTCCTCCGCGGCCAGCTTGAGGGGCCGCGCATCAGGCCCGGCGCCCGGCGCGAGCGGGTCGCCGTGGGAGGCGGTGCGCAGCACGGCGTTGCGGACGGTGCGCACCACGTCCAGCGGCTGCTCGTCGCCGAAGCGCCACTCGCGGCTGGCGCCAGTGACCTCGCCGGCCGCACCCGCGTCGCGCACGTCGTGCCCGCCGCGCCCGTGCGATTCGAGCATCGCGAACACGCGGCGCAGCGCGGTCGAGCCGAGCCGGCGCAGCGCCCGCGGCGTGAGCTTGAGCCCGTCGCCGCCGCGCTGCAGGTAGCCCTGCTTGCGCAGCTCGCGTTCGATGCGGCGCAGCTGTTCGAGGTCGTCGACGGCGGCCCGGCCGAGCGCGCGCTCGATCAGCTCCTCGTCGATGTCGTCCAGGCTGGCACCGGGATAGTTCTGCGCGAGCAGGTCGTCCAGCTGCTCGAGGTCGGCGAGCTCGGCCAGCGCGCCGGTGCCGTCCGAGAAGCTCATCCCCTGTTCGCCGTCCATGCGCTGCCGGCCGCCCCACTGCAGGTCGGGACGGGCACTGCGCAGGCCCTGCTGCAGGCGGGCCATCTCGTCGGTGAGGCCGGCCTGGCTCATCGCCTGCGCCATCAGGTTCTGCAGTTCCTCACGTTGCTCGGGCGTGAGCGAGTCCATCAGCCGCTGCGCGGCGGCGGCGCGGCGCGCGAGCGAGTCGACCAGCTCCTCCAGGGTGGACGGGTTGTCCGGGAAGAACTCGCCGAACCGCTGCATGAACTCGTCGAACTGCTCCTGGGTGTGCTCCCCGCGCGCGTCCGCGTCCAGCATCTCGTTGAGCGCGTGCATCATCTCGCGGATGCGGTCGAAGTCCTGCTGCGTCGCGTTCTGCAGCGCGTCCTTCATGCCGGCGAACTGCGCGTCCAGCACCTGCTCGCGCAGCAGCTGCTGGATCTGCTCGTAGTCCTGGCGCGCCTCGGGCGAGCGCCACTGGTAGTCGGCCAGGTCGCGGACGGCGCGCGCGGTGTCGTTGGGCAGCGCGTCCAGCTCGGCCTCGGCCATGCGCGCCGAGTCGTCCGCGATGGGGAACAGCGCCCGGCGCTCCTCCTCCAGCGCGCGGTCCAGCAGCTCGCGCACCTGGTCGAGCGTGCCGTCCAGCCGGCCCCGCTCGCGCAGTTGCCGCGCGCGTTCGCGGGCGCGCCGGCGCAGCGCGTCCAGCCCGTCCGCGTCCGGCGTGCCGCGCCGCAGCAGCCGATTCAGCGCCTGGCGCGGCGACGCCCCGGCCAGCACGTCGTCGCCGAGGTCGTCCAGCGCCTCGCGGATGTCGTACGGCGGCGCGAGCGGGTCGGGCCCGCCGTGCCACGCTCCGTAGCGGTCAGTGGCCATAGACGGTTCGCGATCCGTCCGAGTCCTTGGCCAGCCGCTTGTTCAGGTGCAGGCCCTCCATCGCGAACTCCAGCACCGCGGCCGCGATACCGACCGCCGCCGGCCCCTCGCCGATCCCGTCCGGCTCCAGCCGCTCCAGCAGCGCCGACAGCACCGGGACGGGCCCGAGCTGGGCGAGCAGGTCCTCGGCACCGACGCTGTCGCCGGTGTTGACGGTGAGCCCGTCGTCGAACTTCTGCTGCAGCGGGCGCAGGTCCAGGCCGGCCAGGTGCGAGCGGAACGTCTCGGCGGTGGCGCGGCGCAGCAGGTGCTCGAGCACCTCGAACTCGCGGCCCTCGTCGGCGTCGTCGAACTCGACCTTGCCGCGCGAGGCCGGCACTACCGACGGCAGGTCGGCCACGCGCGCCACGGCCATCGCCTCGCCGGTGATCGCCGCGCGGCGCACCGCCGAGGCAGCCACCGTCTCGACGGCCGCGATCGCGAAGCGCGCGGACACACCCGAGCGCTGGTCCACCTGCGGCGCGTCGCGGACGTCGCGGGCGAACCGGGCGACGACTTCGAGCACGTGCGCGGGCACGACCGGCGCCGCGTGCGTCGCGTCCGACCAGAGGACGGCGGCCTCCTGGACGATCAGGCTCAGCTCGTCCTCCAACGCCAGCGGGTAGTGCGTGCGGACCTCCGCGCCGAACCGGTCCTTGAGCGGGGTGATGATCCGTCCGCGGTTGGTGTAGTCCTCGGGGTTCGCGCTCGCGACGAGCAGCAGGTCCAGCGGCATGCGCAGCTGGTAGCCGCGCACCTGGATGTCGCGCTCCTCCAGCACGTTGAGCAGCGCGACCTGGATCCGTTCGGCCAGGTCGGGCAGCTCGTTCACCGCGAAGATGCCCCGGTTGGTGCGCGGGACCAGGCCGTAGTGGACGGTCTCGGGGTC
>DASRSS010000099.1:0-2310 GCA_035656335.1 Jatrophihabitantaceae bacterium
GAATGCCTGGCGGGTCGCCAAGATGTTGCGGCCGATGTACCGGTGCTCGACGAGAGCAGCGCTGGGCTTCTCCCAGAACTGCTGGACGACCTGCGGCAGCGCCACACCGATCACGAGCGCGGAGCCGGCCATCGCCCCGAGTGTCCAGAGCATCAGCTTGTTGCTCTGCGCGGCGACGTTGACGAACATCAGCGCAGCGCAGATCGCGGCGATCACCAGCAAGGCGAGCTTGCCCGGCAGGACGGCGTGCACGTCGGTGTAGCCCGGCCCGGTCACGACTCCGCGGTTGGAGGTTGCGGTCGCGAGCCGGTCGAGCCAGTAGCCGAACACCTTCAGCAGCAGGTACACCCCGAGCAGCGCCGACAGATGGATCTGGAGCGCGCGGGTGAGCTTCGGCCCCGTGCCGCGGATGCGCAGTGCGCCGTAGGCGTAGGCGGTCACGAGCAGCACGACGATCGCGGTTGCGACGATGCGGAAGAGCAGCGTCAGGACCATGCGGTGCTGCGGGTAGGTGAACAGGAAGTAGGAGATGTCGCGGTGGAACTGCGGGTCGGTGGTCCCCGCCTTGACCTGGTTTCGCCACAGCAACCAGGTCTGCCAGCCGCGCGCCGCAGCGGTGCCGGCTGAGACTGACAGCCAGATCACGATGACGGCGAAGAGCAGCTTGCGCAGCCGCCGTTCGATCCGGCTGAACAGGTAGCGCCACCGCTGCCGGGTCGGGTCCGGGGCGAAGTCCGGCCGCTGCCGCACGGCGACGGCCAGGGTGTGCCCGACGGTCGCGGCCATCAGCGAGCCGAAGGCGGCGAACAGCAGCGCCTGGGTCCAGAACCGGCGGGTGTAGGTCGACTCGTGGCCGACCGAGCGGAACCACAGCAGGTTGGTGTCGATGCCGACGAGCGCGTTCAGCAGCCAGCCGAGGGCGGCCAGACCGAGGAGCGCGCCGAAACCGAGAACGATGCGGCGCCTCGACACCAGACAAAACTATCCGAAGCCCGTTGGCATCATTGAGGTATGACCGACCCTGACGTCCCGGCGCGGCGCGTCGTACGACGCGGGATGCAGGCGATCGACAAGAACGAGTCACTGCTCGCGTTCGTCAGGCGCATGCGCAAGCGGCTGCCCGGCGACGAGGATTTCGGCGATCCGCTCTCGACCGCCAGGTTCGGCCATCTGGAGGTCGCGAACGAGCAGTGGACCGAGCTGACCGAGAACCGGCCGGGCGTGGTGCGCGAGATCGGGCGAGGCGCGTTGCAGGTTTGGCAGTCGGTGCTGGAGGCGCGTGGCCACGACCACGGCGACCAGCAGCTCACCGTCGTCTTCACCGACCTCGTCGACTTCTCCAGCTGGTCGCTGGGCGCGGGAGATGACCAGACTCTTCGCCTGCTCCGCGACGTCGCCGTCGCCATCGAGCCGCCGGTGAAGCGCCGCGGCGGCGAGGTGGTCAAGCGGCTCGGCGACGGGATGATGGCCGTCTTCGTCTCGCCGACCGATGCTTTCGACGCGCTGGTCGAGGCGAACCAGAACCTTCGCGAGGTCAAGGTCGGCAAGTACCGGCCGCGGATCCGGGCGGGAATGCACACCGGCAGCCCGCGCCGCCTCGGCGGTGACTACCTCGGCATCGACGTCAACATCGCCGCTCGGGTCGCGCAGAAGGCGACGGCGGGGGAGATCCTCGCCTCACAGACGACCGTCGCGCTGCTCGACCCGCAGGCTGTCGTTGCCCGCAAGAAGCGCTCCTTCGCCCTCGTGCGCGCGAAAGGCGTGCCGGACGAGCTGGAGATCTACGCGATCAGTCCGAGCTAGGGCCGATGGGCGGGGAACTGGACCACCTGCTGGAAGGTGGGACGGTTCTGCCAGTCGATCAGCGGCTGCGTGACGACGCCGAGCGGGCGGAACCTGATCGCGTCGTACAGCGGCAGCGTCTCGCCGGCATTCCCGGTCGCCGCCCGGTCAGCGATGAGCTCGCTGTTGACCTTCCAGCTGCGCACTTTCGATGAGCCGTTCTCGCCCTTCAGTGTCCGGTACACGTGGAGAAGAACGGCGTTGATTGCCCGGTGGCAGTCGGCCGGACCGTGGCCGCACCACTTGTCGGTGATGACTGACGTGAACGGGTCGACCGGGTGCAGGCCGCGTAGCTGCTGCAGCGTCTTCTGCATGTAGCCCTCCCAGCCACCGTCGTACGCGCTTCCGAGGTGCGCGTCGCCGCTGTTGGGAGTGTTGGTGAACTGCATCGGAAGGATGCGGTAGCCGCTCGTCGTCGCACCGCCGGTGCTGCTCTGGCCGCCGATGCCGCCGGCGCCGAGCAGCTTG
>DASRSS010000100.1:0-3387 GCA_035656335.1 Jatrophihabitantaceae bacterium
TGATCGGTGTTCTGGTTGTTGTCGTCGGGTTCGAGCATCTGCTCGGATCAACTCCGTTCGGCCCCCGGGCGCGGTGCCGCCGGACGGCGGAACCGCGACCGCACGAGGGCGGTTGTGGCACGAGCCCGGGCGGGCGCGTGCGAAGTCTGTACCGGGCCGCGGCGCGTGTTGCGCCACCGCCCGCGTCGGGGGTCGGACTACGGCGCCGCCTCCATGGGCGCCCCGTCAGCGATGAGCGGGTCGCCCACCCGGCCTGCCTCGTCCAGCGGTCCCTGCGCCAGGCGCACCACCCGCGGCGGCACATCCAGGGCGAGACCGGCGACGGCCCGCAGGGCGGAGAGAACGTCGTCGGGTCGCACGGCGGGGGTTGCCTGCCGGACGACCAACTCCAGTATCGCACGCGGTTCGGCCGAGGTGGTTTCCTGCGGCCGCGACACGACGGCGGACACGATCGGGCCGCGCACGTCCACGCTCTTGCGGCCGTCCTTGGTGAGCCGTTCGACGGACACCTCGGGCTGCGCGAGCAGGGCCTCGACCGCCTGCTCGACTCCCGCCGGGTCCACGCCGGGCAGCTCCAACCGCCAGTGCGAGGCCTCGATGCGCTCGGCCAGGGACCCGGGCCCGGCGACGGCGGCGTCCACGACGGCCACGATGTCCAGCCCGTCCGGCAGGGCCGCGTCCAGTGCGCTCCGCAGCGCCTCGACGTCGACCCGGCTGGCCAGCCCGATCTCCAGGTACTCCGCCTCGCTGGCGACACCGGTCGGGGCGGCGCCGACGTAGCTCACCTTCGGGTGCGGCGTGAAGCCGGCCGAATAGGCCATCGGCACCTCCGCGCGGCGCAGCGCCCGCTCGAACGCGCGCGCGAAGTCGCGGTGCGACGTGAAGCGCAGCCGGCCGCGCTTGGCGTAGCGCAGCCGGACGCGCTGCACGGTGGGCGGGGGCGGTGGGCCTTCCGGTACTCGACGAGCCATACCGGCGAGTCTGCCTCAGCCGCTCCCGTCAGGTGCGAGGGTATGCCTGGAACAGCTGCGTCCAGGACGAACCGCTCGCTGTGTGCGCGTAGCCGATGCCGAGCAGCAAGCGGTTGTTGCGCCCGTAGTTGCGCAGGATGTTGTCGCGGTGGCTCCAGCAGCCGCCGGGATGTGCCCGGCTGCAGTCGATGTTGTTGCTGGTCCCGTTGGTGTTCAGCCCGTCGCCGTACATCCAGCCGTAGTACGCGAACAGCGGGCTGGCCATGCCGCCGGCCCAGTTGGACGCGACCGATACCCAGCCGTGACCGGTCGGCAGCGGGTCCATGTTCAGCCGGGCGCCCACGGTCGCGGCGGCGTTCAGCGCCTTCGTCCGTCCCTGGACGCGCGGCAGGTGGTACAGCGCCCGGTCGTCGTTCACCAACGTCATCAACTGGTGCCCCGCCGTCCAGGAGCGGAAGTGCGTCGGCAGCCGGTACGCCGGCTGACCGAGCACCTTCCGGGCGTGGTTCAGCGCGGCGATGATCGCGTCCTCGCAGCGGGTGCTGCCCGGCGAGTGCTGGCAGTTGGTGTGTCGGAAGTACCACTGCGTGTTGCTCATCGAGCGCGAGATGGAGACGTTGTGGGCCGGGTTGACGCCCTTGGCCTCAGCCGGACCGGCAGCGGCGACGGCGACGGCGAATGCGGTGGACAGGACGACTGCGGCGATCAACGTCAAGACGGCGTTCCGGCGGCGTGCCATCGGGGTTCCCCCTACGGTCTCGGCGATGCGGATCCACCGGGCCGACGGTAGGAGTGCATCGCCGAGACCCTACTGGCGCGTTCAGCGCAATGCCATAGAGATCGCGTCAAAGTTTGGCGCGCTTCACCTGCGGGGCGTTCGCGACTACGCTGCCGCGCCCAACAGCTTGATCGGTTTACGCGTCGGCGCCGCGACGCCGCCAGACGGCCACGCCGCCCATGCCCAGCAGCGCGGCCAGCGCGGCGCCGCCGATCGCGCCGTACAGAGTCACGTAGTCGGTGGCCGGATTGGACGTGTCGGCGGAGGCCAGGCTGCTGCGCGCCGAGGTGGACAGGCGCCCGATCGCGGCCGGGTTCGTGCTGCCGTTCGCCGCGGAGTGCGGGGCCTCGGCGGGCGCCGGGCGATGGGCCGGACGCGCGTGCTGGTGGACGGTCGTCCGCGCAGCGTCCAGTTGAACCTGTGGCGATGCCTGGCGCTGATCATTCTGTTGCGACTGGGTCCGCACCGCGGCGACGGCGTCGGGCTTGGTGGACGTCGCGCGGTGGGGCTGCGCCGCGAATCGCCGCACGAGCACCCGCGCATGATCGGCGTACCAGTGCTCGCCGGTGTGATCGCGCCAGTCGTGCTGCGCGTCGGCGTAACGCTGACCGTATTGGTCGTGCCGGCCGTCCCAGTAGTGGTGGTCGCCCGAGTACTGGTCGCCCGAGTACCGGTGGTCACCCTGGTGATGGTGATCGCCGGGCGAGTGCCAACCGTCCCCGCGCCGCCGGTCGGTGTTGGCGCCGCCCGGGCCGGCGTCGGGCGAACCCGCCTGCGTGGACGGGTCCGGGCAGGGGTGGTACGGCACCGGCGCGGCCGCCGCGTCGGCGGCGAGCCAGACCGATCCGGCCATCAATCCCCCGAGCGCCACGGGCACCACGGCGTGCTGCAGGCGGCGGGACGGCCGCTGGCACACGCGGGCGTGCCGTGGAGTGTTCGAGTCGCGGCTCACAGATCCTCCTCGAGAGAAAGCAGGAGTTCCGGACGCAGCAGATCAGTCCACGCCCACCGGCACGTCTACCCGGCCCCGCGGCGAGCCCTAACGGCGGACGCGAGATTGCCCGCTACCGGCGCGCGATCACGACGAAGTTGTTCAGGCTTACATCACCTGATTCATACGCGCAGGTGATCAGAACCAGCCGCCGCGGCACGCTGCGATCCGCCACGCCGGAGGTGCGCGCGGCCAGCGATCCCGGACCGCTCTTGGGAAAGTCCGCAGAGGTGCGGACGATTTGGTACCGGATCGCGCGGCCGTCCTGGGTGACCGTGATCGAACCGCCACGGGTCGCGTGGAACAGCCGGGTGAACGCGCACCTGTGGTGATGGCAGGCGTGGCCGTACACGTACGACGTGCCGTGCGCGGTGTCGGTCGGCGGGATCAGCGGCCGGTACCGCACCCACACCGCCTGATTCCAGTGCGGCGGGTCGATCGGCGCGTAGCCGCCCCCCGTCCGCACCGGCGCGAGGGCCCCGACCGTGGTGGCCAGGATCGGCCGTCCGTCCGCCGCCCGCACGGTGAGGTGGACGGGGCCGCCCGCGACCGCGACCTCGCGCTCCCGCGCGACCGCTTCGTCCGCCGCTGTCGATGCCGCGCCGGCGCTGGCGTTGGTGCGTGGCGCTGCGCCGCCGGGCGCGGTG
>DASRSS010000101.1:0-13390 GCA_035656335.1 Jatrophihabitantaceae bacterium
GGCCATGTCGGTGAGCCTGGTCGACTGCTTCCGGGCGGCGGGCGACTGCTCGGCGATCCAGCGCAGCGTGAACAGCGAGAACGCCGGGTTGGCCGCGGCGGGCGAGCCGCGCAGCTGCACGTACTCGGGCACGTAGCCGGCGCCGCGGGGCTCGTACCAGACCGGCGCGTCGAAGACAGGGGTGCCGGCAGCGTCGACGAGCACGACCTCCTCGGCCAGGCTGACCACGCTGATCGCCGCGATTCCCCTTGCGCACTCGGCAGAAACCGCGCGCAGGCAGGACATGACCGCGTCGAACATCGCGAGCGGTTCGTGCACCGCGCCGTGTGCAGCCTGCCGCACCGGAGTGTCCACGGACGCCTGCGCGACCGCCCGGCCCTCGGAGTCGTCGTACGCGACGGCCTTGATGCGGGTGGTGCCGACGTCCACGCCGACGAAGATCACGGCGCGCCCGGCCCGACCGGTTCGGGGAGCGCGTCCACCGTCGCGCCGGGAAGCTGGGCGAGCACGTCGTCGAGGCTGCCGACGTCCGGCTCCAGCCGCATCGCGTTGGCCGCGCCCGCCGCCGACGCCATCCGCAGCGCGGGGACGAGCCCGCGCGCCCCGTCGACGGTGCCGAAAGCCAGCGTGCTGGTGAGCGCCGCGAGGAACGCGTCGCCCGAGCCGGTCGCGTTCACCGTCGCGATATCGGCGGTGCGGATCCGGTACGCGTGCCCGTCGCCGACCGCGAGGGAACCCGCGCCGCCGAGCGTGACGATCGCCGTCGCCACGCCGTTGGCGCGCACCGCAGCCATCGCGGTCAACAGCCCCGGCTCGTCGTCCGGGTCGAGGCCCGGCGCGATGCCGACGAACTCGTGTGCGCTCACCTTCAACAGTGTCGGCGCCGCGACGGCCGCGTGCACGAGCGCCTCGCCGCTGGTGTCGACGAACGCGAACGCGCCGATCGCCTGCACCCGCTTGACCGCGGCGGCGTAGAAGTCTGCGGGCACCCCGGGCGGCAGGCTGCCGGTCAGGATCACGTAGTCGCCGGGACGCACGTCGCGCTCCAGCTGTGCCTCGAGCTCGGCCAGCTCCTCCGGGCGGATGGTCGGGCCGGGCTCGTTCACCACGGTCGTCCGGCCGGTGCCGCTCTCGACCATGATCGGGCTGATCCGGGTCTCGCCGGCGATGCGCACGTGCCGGTCGTCGATGCCGAGCTGCCGGCACTCGTTCGCGATCAGGTCGCCGATCGCGCCGCCGAGGAAGCCGTACAGCGTGACCGGGTGCCCGAGCCGGCGCACGGCCCGGGCCACGATCAGGCCCTTCCCGCCGGGGTGCGAGGTCACGTGGCGCGCGCGGTTGACGCCGTGCGCGGTGAACGCGTCGATCACCTGCAGGCGGTCGAGGGCGGGGTTGAGCCCGACGACCCGGAGCCGCGGGGCGGTGGTTCCGGTCGTCATGAGGCGAGCACCCGCGCTGCTGCGATCCGGTCGGCGATGAACGCGCGGGCGTGCCGCGCCAGGTCGTCCGCGTCGTCCCAGAGGTTGCGCCACACCGCGAGTGTGGACGACAACCGCGGCTCGACGACGGCGGAGGAGAACGACTCGAACGTGATGTCGCCGGCGTACCCGACCTCGGCGAGCGCGCCGAAGAACGCGTCGAAGTCGACGGTCCCGGTGCCCAGATACCCGCGGTGGCTCTCGCCGATGTGGACGTAGCCGATGCGATCAGCGGCCACACGCACCGGCTCCGCCAGGCCGCGTTCCTCGATGTTCATGTGGTACGTGTCCAGGTGCAGCAGGACGTTGTCGCGCCCGACCTCGTCGACGAAGCGCAGCCCGTCCTCGACGGTGTTGAAGACGTTCGTCTCGTAGCGGTTCACGACCTCCAGCCCGATCCGCATGCCGCGCTCGGCCGCGGCGTCGGCGACGCTGCGCACGACGGCGACGGCGTTGCGCCGTCCGGCCGCCGTGCACGGCTGCGCGTACTTGCCGAGCGCGGAGTACAGGACGCCGTAGAGCGAGTCGGCGCCGAGCGCGTGCATGGTGGTGAGCGCGGCGATGAGCAACCCCTCGCCCCGGCGCACCGCGTCCAGGTCCTCGGACGAGACGTCGTGGTCCATCGACAGCGCGAGCGAACCCGTCGCCGCGACGCCGAACTCGGTCAGCAGCTCGCGGGTCGTCGCGGTGTCGATGCGCGCCGGGTCGGACAGCGCCAACTCCAGGACGTCGAAGCCGGCCGCTCGGGTGTGCGTGACGGCGCGGTGGGCGTCCTCGCTCGACCAGGCACCGGTCCACACCAACGCGTGCACCCCGAGCCGGTTCGCCATCGCCGTCTGCCTCCTGTCGGACCTTCTGCGCGATCTTGCGAGCGCGGTGCGAGCAGCCAAGCATGGCCAAACAGAACAAGTCAAGCGAACTCAAAACGAAACACGCTAGATCTGTTCCGTTGCACGCTATGGTTTCGGCTGTGACCACGGACTCCGCCGGAACCACCCGGCTGTACGCGACCGAGCGCCAACAGCTGCTGCTCTCGCGGGCCCGCGCGGACGGCCGCCTCGACGTGAAGGCGGTCGCCGACGAGCTGCAGGTGACGCCCGAGACCGTCCGCAAGGATCTCGCCGTGCTCGCGAAGGCCGGCCTGGTCCGCCGGGTGCACGGCGGCGCCCTGCCGGTCGAGCGGGTCGCCATGGAGACGGCGATCGCGGACCGCATCGACCACGCTGACGCCAAGCGCGCGATCGCCCGCGCGGCCCTGGCCGAACTGCCCGAC
Source organism: Jatrophihabitantaceae bacterium (assembly GCA_035656335.1). Taxonomy (GTDB): domain Bacteria; phylum Actinomycetota; class Actinomycetes; order Mycobacteriales; family Jatrophihabitantaceae; genus DASRSS01. The sequence continues at coordinate 2,752 of DASRSS010000101.1, forward strand.
ACCGGGGCGATCTACCTCGAATCCGGCTCGACCACGCACTACCTGGCCGAGCTGCTGCCCGAGGAGCGGCGCCTCGTGATCATCACGAACTCCCTGCCGATCGCGCTGTTGCTGGCGGCCAAACCCAACTTCACCGTGATCACGCTCGGCGGACGCGTCCGCGGGGTGACGCTGGCCGAGGTCGACAGCTTCGCGCTGCGCAGCCTCAGCGAGATCGTCGTGGACGTCGCGTTCCTGGGCACGAACGGCATCAGCGTGCGCCGCGGCCTGACCACGCCGGACTCCGCGGAGGCGGCGGTCAAGCGGGCGACGCTGGGCATCGCGGACAAGCGGGTGCTGCTCGCCGACAGCTCCAAGATCGGGGCGGTCGCGCTGTGGCGGTACGGCGCCGCGTCCGACATCGACGTGCTGATCACCGAGGCCGCGGCCGACGACGCCCTGGTCGCGCAACTGCGGGCGGCCGGCCCCCGTGTCGTGCTGGCTCAGTAGGTCTCGGTTGGGTAACGGCGGTCGCGGACTTCTCCGATACGGCTTGTCTGATTCCGATTGATCGTGCTTCACTCCGCGGTACGCGCCGTATGGCTACCGACCCGGAGGTCCCAAGAGTGAACAAGCGTCCCGCCGCAATCATGAGCGCCCTGCTGACCGCTGCCGCCCTGACGATCACCGGCTGTGCCTCGAACGGGCCGTCGTCGGGTTCGAACTCGAACGCGAACTCGGCTGCGAACGCCGGCTCGAGCGCGTCGACGGCGACGAACGCGACCGTCGACGCCGCTGCGGCGGCGTTGCTGCCCGCGAACATCAAAAGCAGCGGCAAGCTCACGATCGGTGTCGACCCCACGTACGCCCCGAACGAGTACCGCGACTCCTCGGGCAACATCACCGGCTGGGACGTCGACCTGTTCGCGGCCGTGGCCAAGCGCCTCGGGCTGACCGCCCAGTTCGAGCAGGCCACGTTCGACAACATCCTGCCCAGCGTGAAGGCCGGCCGGTACGACGTCGGCGTCTCGTCCTTCACCGACAACGCCGAGCGCGAGAAGCAGGTCGACTTCGTCACCTACTTCTCCGCCGGTTACCAGTGGGCGGCCCAGGCCGGCTCGAACGTGAACGCGGCGAACCCGTGCGGCCTCACCGTGGCCACCGGCGTCGGCACCGACGAGGCGCTGCACGACATCCCGGACATGTCCAAGAAGTGCGTGTCCGAGGGCAAGAAGCCGATCAAGATGCTCACGTACCAGACGCAGGACCTCACCACCGAGTCCGTCGTGCTGGGCAAGGCGGACGCGATGGACGCCGACTCGCCGGTCACCGGCTATGCGGTCGAGAAGACGAACGGCAAGCTGCAGCTGGCCGGCGACGTGTACGAGGCCGCGCCGTACGGTGTGCTGATGTCCAAGGACGCCGGCACGCTGAAGGAGGCGCTGCAGAAGGCGATCCAGTCGATGATCGACGACGGGACGTACAAGCAGATTCTGACGAAGTGGGGCGTCCAGGCCGGTGCAATCACGACTGCGCAGATCAACGCCGCGTCCGCCGGCTGACATGAGCTCGACGGATCTGAGCCGGCACACGCCCGACACAGCCGCGGAGCCGCGGCGGGACTCGCCCGACTACATCAAGGCGGTCCCGCTTCGGCACCCCGGGGAGTGGGCCAGCGCGGTGGTCATCGTCGCGCTGCTCGTGCTGTTCCTGATCGGGGCAGCGACGAACAGCGCGTACGACTGGCACACCTACGGGCAGTACCTGTTCGACAAGCGGGTGAGCCAGGCGGCGATGATCACGCTGCTGCTCACCGCGCTGGCGATGATCTTCGCGGTCATCCTCGGTGTGCTGCTCGCGGTCATGCGGCTGTCGCGCAACCGGGTGCTGAAGTCCGTCAGCTGGGCGTTCCTGTGGTTCTTCCGCGGCACACCGGTGTACGTCCAGCTGGTGTTCTGGGGGCTGCTCGCCGTCATCTACAAGCAGGTGGATCTCGGCATCCCGTACTACCACCAGTACGCGCACATCCAGACGGGCACGTTCTTCAGCGCGTTCTGGCTCGCGGTGATCGGCCTGTCGCTCAACGAGGCTGCGTACATGGCCGAGATCGTCCGCGCCGGCATCTCCAGCGTGAACGAGGGCCAGTACGAGGCGGCGAAGGCGCTCGGCATGTCGTGGGGCCAGACGATGCGCCAGATCGTCATGCCGCAGGCGATGCGCGTGATCATCCCGCCCACCGGCAACGAGCTGATCTCGATGCTGAAGACGACATCGCTGGTCACCGCAGTGCCGTACAGCTTCGAGCTCTATAGCCGCACGCGTGACCTGTCGTCGGAAACGTTCAACCCGATTCCCATGCTGCTGATCGCCTGCACCTGGTACCTGTTCTTCACGTCCGTGCTCATGGTCGGGCAGTACTACCTGGAGCGGCACTTCGCCCGCGGCGCCAGCCGGACGTTGTCAGCCCGGCAGCTGCGCACCCTGGCGGACGCCCAACTCGAGTCCGGAAGCGGGGGTGCCCGATGAGCGCCGCGACGAACACCGCAACCGAGCCCGTCGTCCGGGCGGTCAACGTGCACAAGCGGTTCGGCGCATTGACCGTGCTGCGCGGCATCGACCTCACCGTGCAGCCGGGCCAGGTCACCTGCCTGGTCGGGCCCTCCGGCTCGGGCAAGACCACGTTCCTGCGCTGCATCAACCACCTCGAGCAGGTGTCCGCCGGCCGGCTGTACGTCGACGGGACGCTGGTCGGGTACGCCGAGCGCAACGGCAAGCTGCACGAGCTGCACCCGCGCGACGCGGCCAAGCAGCGGCGGCACATCGGCATGGTGTTCCAGCACTTCAACCTGTTCCCGCACATGACCGTGCTGGGCAACATCGTCCGCGCGCCGATGACGGTCAAGAAGATGCCGAAGGACGAGGCGATCGAGAAGGCGCGCGTGCTGTTGCGCCAGGTCGGCCTCGCCGACAAGGAGACCGCGTACCCCGCGCAGCTCTCCGGCGGCCAGCAACAGCGGATCGCGATCGCCCGCGCGCTCGCGATGGACCCGAAGCTGATGCTGTTCGACGAGCCGACGTCCGCGCTCGACCCCGAGCTGGTCGGCGAGGTGCTCGACGTGATGCGTGAACTCGCGCAGGGCGGCATGACGATGGTCGTCGTCACGCACGAGATGGGCTTCGCCCGCGAGGTTGGCGACGAGCTCGTCTTCATGGACGAGGGCGTCGTCGTCGAGTCCGGCGACCCGCGGGAGGTGCTCGCCAACCCGCAGCAGCAGCGCACGAAGGCGTTCCTGTCCAAGGTCCTCTAGGTGCTGGACGAAACCGCGGCGGCGCTCGACGCGTCGCCGCCGGCTCACGCGCCGAGACGCAGCTGGTCGCTGTACTCGCGCAACGCGATCTGCACGTACCTGATCGACGGGTACGCGCCGGCCGCGGTGCTGCTCGGTGTCGAGCGCGGGCTGTCGGACGCGACGGTCGGGCTGTACAGCGCGGCGATGGGGCTGGGCATCCTGCTCGGCGGGCTGGTCGCGTCCCGGATCGGATCGCTGCTGCCGCGCGAGACCGAATCGTGGCTCGCGATCGCCGCGGCGTGCCTGGGCATCGGCGTCCTGACCGTCGGGCCGGACCTGCCGATCACCTTGCTGGGTATGGCGATCATGGGTGCGTCCGTGGCCGTCGCGCTGAGCAGCGTGCAGTCGCTGATCTCCGACCGCCACGGCCCGCGCGGGCTCAGCGAGGCGAGCGGGTTCGGCGAGCTGTTCGGCATGGTTGCGCCGTTCGTGGTCGCGCTAGGGGTGCTGATCGGGCTCAGCTGGCGGGGCGGGCTGCTCGTCGTGCCGGCGGCCGCGGCGCTCGCGTACCTCGCGGCGCGCAGGCGGAGGGCGCCCGCGGGCGGAACGACGACGGCGGAACCGGATGCGGCCGGCGAGCGGTTCAGCCGGCGCAGCTGGATCGCGTGGACCTGCGGAACGCTGCTGGCCAGCGCCGAGTTCACGATCGTGCTGTGGCTGCCCGACCTGCTCAAGCTCAACGACGGCCTGCGTACGGCGGTCGGCACCGCGCTGGTGTCCGTGCTGCTCGCCGGCATGGCCGCCGGCCGGCTGCTCGCGGGACGGCTGCCGCTGCACGGAAACCTGGACCGCTTCCTGATCGCGGCCGTGCTGCTCGCCGGCGCCGGCTTCGTGCTGCTCTGGGCGACGTCGTTCGCGGCGGTGGCGGTGATCGGCGTCGTGATCATGGGGATCGCGATGTCCGTGCACTACCCGATCGCGCTCGCCCGCCTGATCACGTCCGCCCCGGGCGCGACGCATCTGGCCTCGGCGCGCTCCGCGTCCGGGCAGGGGCTGGCGATGCTCACCTGCCCGCCGCTGCTCGGCCTGCTCAGCGACGCGTGTGGGTTGCGCTGGGCCACGCTGGTGTTCCCCGCCATCCTCGTCGGTGCCCTGGCAGCGATCCACTTCGCGCCGGTCGACCGGCACTGACGCAGCTGCCGGATGTCGGCGGCCGTGCGTACGATCGCCGAATGGTGATGGAGGCTTCGCTGGCCACCGAGCCGGAGACGTATCGGCGCGAGCTGACCGGCTACTGCTACCGGATGCTGGGATCCGCGTTCGACGCCGAGGACGCGGTGCAGGAGACCATGGTCCGCGCCTGGCGCAAGAGCGAGCAGTTCGAGGGCCGGGCCAGCCTGCGCTCCTGGCTCTACCGCATCGCCACGAACGTCTGCCTCGACATGCTGCGCGGACGGTCCCGGCGGGCCGCGCCGATCGAACTGGGCCCGGCGATGCCACCGGTCGAGTCGTCGCTGACCGGCATGCTGCCCGAGGGATCGTGGATCTCGCCCATCGCGGACGAGCGGGTGCTGCCTGCCGAAGCCGATCCGGCCGAGCTCGCCGAGTTGCGCGAGAGCGTCCGGCTCGCGTTCGTGGCCGCGCTGCAGCACCTGCCGCCGCGGCAGCGGGCGGTGCTGATCCTGTGCGAGGTGCTGCGCTGGCAGGCGAGTGAGGTCGCCGACCTGCTCGACACGTCCGTCGCCGCCGTGAACAGCGCCCTGCAGCGCGCGCGATCCGCGCTGGCCGCGGCGCCGACCGACCGGCCCGCCCTGGACCAGGACAGCACCGCCCTGCTCGCCCGCTACGTCGACGCGTTCGAGCGTTATGACATCGACGAGTTCGTCACGCTGCTGCACGAGGACGCGATCCAGTCGATGCCGCCGTTCGCGATGTGGCTGCGCGGGGCCGCCGACATCCGTACCTGGATGCTCGGGCCGGGCTCGGGTTGCCGCGGGTCGCGGCTGCTCACGGTCGCCGTGAACGGCTCGCCGGCCGTCGCGCAGTACCGCGCCGGCACGCACCCGCAGGCCGCAGAGCCCACCGACGGGCACGTGCCGTGGGGGATCCACGTGCTGGACGTTGTCGACGGGCGCGTCGCCGAGATCCACAGCTTCCTCGACATGGCCGGGCCGCCCGGCGAACTGTTCGCGCAGTTCGGGCTGCCGGCGCGCCTGGACTAGCCGCGGGTCAGCGCTGCGCCGCCGTCCTGCCGACCAACTTGAACAGCGTGCCCATCGGGTCGGCGACCGTCGCCACCCGGCCGTACGGCGTGTCCTCGGCGGGCGTCACCACGGATCCGCCCAGTTCGACCGCCCGGGCCAGCAGCCCGTCCCCGTCGCCGGCGCCGAAGTACACCGACCACATCGCGGGAGCGTCGGGTGGCAGGAACGCGGCCGCGTCCAGAATGCCGCCGTAGGCGTCGTCGGCCGGACCGAGCGTGCTGTACCGGAACTCCGGGGTGTCGCCGATGGAGTGCACGTCCCAGCCGAAGACGTCGCGGTAGAACGCGACCACCTGGTCGTAGTTGCGCGTGTGCAGTTCCGCCCAGGCCGGCATGCCCATTCCCTCGCGCACGCCGCCGAACCCGGCGAACGTGTTCACCTGCCACAGCCCGATGCGGGCGCCGCCCGGATCGTCGATCACCGCGGATGCGCCGAGGTCGGCGATGTCGACGGCGGGCTGGCGCACGTGCGCGCCCGCGCTCACCGCGGACTCGAGCGCCTTGTGCGCGTCGTCGACCTGCAGGTAGATGCCCCACTGGTCCATCACGTCGACGTCCGGCTGGCCGGGCATCGCGCCGGCGACCGGTTGCCCCTCGCGGAAGAACATGAAGTAGCCGCCGAACTCCGCGGACGCCTCACCGGCCGTCCAGCCGAACAGGTCGCAGTAGAACTCGCGGGCGCGATCGGCGTCGGAGGTCAGCAGGTCGATCCAGCACGGGGCGCCGGTTGGGGGACGACCCGTTTGGGGAGCAATCTCGGGCGAGGTGGTCATGACGTCTCCATTCGATAGGTCAGCAGGATCGCTCCGCTGTCGTAGCGGACGAGGTCGGTCAGCGTGAGGTCGAGGCGGCTGCGGTCCTCGGGGAAGATGCGCAGGCCGCCGCCGATCGTGACCGGATAGACGATCAGCCGCAGCTCGTCGACCAGCCGCTCGGCAAGCAGGGTCCGCACGAGCGTCGCGCTCCCGGCGACCAAGATCGGGCCGCCGTCGCCGTCCTTCAGCTTGGTCACCTCTTCGACGACGTCGCCGCGCAGTGGTGTCGAGTTCCACGTCAGTTCGGGCAGCGTCGAGGTCACGACGTGCTTGGGCATCGCGTTCATCTTGCCGGCGAACGCGCCGTCGCGCGGGGCCCACGCGGCGGCGAAGCTCTCGTACGTGATGCGGCCGAGCAGCAACGACTCGGCCTCCATCGTCTCGTTCAGCTTGAACAGGTACAGATCGTCCGTGCCGTAGGCCATCGTCCAGCCGGCGTGCGGATGTGTCTGTTCACCGCCGGGCGCCTCGACCACGCCGTCCAGCGACATGAACTCGGAAACGATCAGCGAGCGCATCAGGTAGTCCTCTCCAGACTCCAGTTCGGATCGCGTCCGGTCAGCCCGAGCACGCGATGCAGCAGCGGCGCGTCGTCGGGGACGGGGACGGGCGGGCCGAACAGGCCGGGCGATCCGTTCGGGTTCCGCGCGGCGGCGGCGGCGAGGAACACGTGCAGCGGAACCAGCAGACCGTCGTCGATCTCGAGCCGCTGCCCGCTCGCGACCGCGACGTCCCAGCCGTGCACGACCACCTCGTCGAGCGCGAACAGGCCGGCGACCTCACCGGGCAGGTCGATCCCGCCGGCCTGCGTCATGCCGGACCACGCGTGCTCGTCCCGCCAGGCGGACGCGAGGTCGGCCAGCCGTTCCGGGATCCGCGTGCGCCAGACCGGGGTCAGATGCGCGGCGTCGACGACCGGCGGCTTGCTGCCGCCGGGCGGGACCTGCTTGCGTGCCGCGAGCGCGAACCCGGTCGCGAATCCCTCGACGTGATCGAGCATCGCGCCGAGCGAAGTGCCGGGGCAGGGCGTCGGGTCGTTCAGCTGCTCGTCGCCGATGGCGGCGAGCGCCCGGGTCAGCGCGCTCGTAGCCGGCTCCAGATCGATCATGATTGCTCCGCATCGGTGTCGTCAGAGTGGTGACGACGCAGGGCCGGCGAACTCATCGCTGCCGGAAGGATTCACCCGCCGGCCATCGCGCCGATGACCAGCAACGGCTCGCGCCCAGCCGCGACCGGTTCGGGCAGCGGCGCGTCCGGCGACTCGTGCGACAGATCCTCCTCGCACGCGTAGAAGCGGACGAACGGACGGCGCACTCCGGTACGCGGGTCGCGGATCGTGCCGCGCAGGGCTGGGTAGCGCAGCTCGAGCGCGTCCAGCACCGCGCGCTGCGTCGCCTCCGCGTCCACCTGCACCTCCCGCTCGCAGCGGGCGAGCTGGCGCAGGTGCGCCGGCAGCTGCACGCGGATTTCGCTCATGGCAGCGTCTGTACCTCGACGGACAGCACGGCCGGCAGGTCGCGCACGATGGCCGTCCAGTTGTCGCCGCCGTCGGCCGAGCCGTAGACCTGCCCGCCGGTGGTGCCGAAGTACACGCCGCACTCGGGCAGCGCGTCGAGCGCCATCGCGTCGCGCAGCACGTTGACGTAGCAGTTCTCCTGGGGCAGCCCGGACGTCAGCGGCTCCCACTCGTCGCCACCGGTGCGGCTGCGGTACACGCGCAGCTTGCCCTCCGGCGGGAAGTGGTGCGAGTCGCTGGTGATCGGAACGACGTAGATCGTCTCCGGCTCGTGGGCGTGCACGCCGATCGGGAAGCCGAAGTCGGTGGGCAGGTTGCCACTCACCTCGCGCCAGCTGTCCGCGCCGTCGTCGGTGCGCATGACGTCCCAGTGCTTCTGCATGAATAGCGTCTGCGGACGCGACGGGTGCATCGCCAGGTTGTGCACGCAGTGCCCGACTTCGGCGGCCGCGGACGGGATCTCGCCGGAGAGCAGGCCCTTGTTCACCGGCTGCCAGTTCTTGCCACCGTCCTGCGTGCGGAACACGCCGGCCGCGGAGATCGCCACATAGATGCGGTCCTCGTCGGCGGGGTCGACCAGGATCGTGTGCAGGCACATGCCGCCCGCGCCCGGTTGCCACTTCGGTCCGTTGCCCTGCTCGCGCAGGCCGGGCAGCTCCGTCCACGTCTGGCCGGCGTCGGTCGTCTTGAACAGCGCGGCGTCCTGCACGCCGGCGAGCACGGTGTCGGGATCGCTCGTCGACGGCGCCAGGTGCCACACGCGGGTGAACTCCCAGGGGCGCAGGCTGCCGTCGTACCACTGGTGGGTGCCCGGATCGCCGATGTACTGGAAGTCGTTGCCGACCGGGTCCCAGGTGCGCCCGCCGTCGTCCGAGCGCTGGATCACCTGGCCGAACCAGCCGCCGGACGGCGCGGCGTAGAGCCGGTCGGGATCGGCGGGCGAGCCGTTCAGGTGGTACACCTCCCAGCCGGGGAAGTGCGGTCCGTCTACCTGCCAGTCCCGCCGGGCCTCGTCCGAGGTGAGGACGAAGGCACCCTTGCGGGTGCCCACCAGAACTCGTACACCGCTCATCTTCGCCTCCGGGCCTAGCGCTTCTCGCAGGTACGACGTACCCGGAGCCTAGAACTCATCGGCGCCGCTGAGAACCGTCCGGGATGTCCCGATACGATGTTGCGACTCGCCCTGCCGCGGGCGTGTTCCGAGGCCGACAAGCAGGGGAGCCGACGTGCGGATCAGACACGCTGCGACCGCGGCGGCCCTGGTCGGTGTTCTCGCGCTGCTGCTCGGCGGCTGCACCAGCAGCGGGAACAAGTTCATCCCGCCGACGAACGCGCCGACCTCGTCCAGCTCGACCGCGCACCGCACGGCGTCCTCGACGAACGCGTCGCGCGCGGCCGCAGCCCGCAAGCACCGCAAGTTGTGCACCGGGCTGGCCGGGGCGAAGACCAAGTTCGCGGCCGCCGAGCGCTCCTACTACTCCAACACGGCGAAGCAGAACCAGGCCGCCGTGCAGGCCATCGCCCGCGAGCTGCAGGGTGTCGAGCACCTGGCACCGCGCGGGCTGAGGTCGCCGATGCACGACATGATTGCCGGGTTCCACACGTTCGCGAATGCGCTGGCCCACCCGACCGCGCAGAGCCGCACCCAGCTCGCCTCGCTCGCGCAGCGGTTGGCGGCGGACGGCAAGCAGATCTCCGACTACGTGACGGCGAACTGCCCGGCGAGCTGAGCGGGTCTTAGCCGTACTCGACGACCCGCGTCGAGATGACGAGCCGGCGTGCCACACCCGGCTCGTGCCGGTTCGCGTTGTCGATGTGGTCGCACAGCAAGCGCGCGGCCTCGCGGCCCAGCTCGCGGGTGTCGTAGGAGACGACGGTGAGCGGCAGGCCGAGCAGGTCGGCCAGTTCGAAGTCGTCGAAGCCGGCGAGCCGGACGTCCGAGCGGCGCGCGCGGATCGCGCGATAGGCACCGATCGTGTTCCGGTTGTTCGCCGCGAACACAGCCGTCGGCGGCTCGTCCAGGTCGAGCAGATCCAGGGTGGCCTGCTCGGCCGCGGCGACGTCGCGTTGCCGGCGGGACGTGTAGCGCGGATCGACCGCGATGCCGGCCTCCTCGAGCGCGGCGCAGTAACCGCGGAAGCGCTCCGAGCCGGTCCACGTCGACGCGGGCAGGCCGAGGAACGCGATGCGCCGGTGTCCCGCAGCGATCAGGTGCCGCGTCGCCTCGAGCGTGCCGCCGAAGTCGTCCAGCAGCACCGAGTCGGTGTTGATCTTCACCGGTGGGCTGGCGGCGAGCACGACCGGCATGCCGCTCAACTGTGAGCCGTCGAGGTGCGAGTGGTCGTGGCTGCACGGCACGACGACCACGCCGTCCAGCCGGCGGGACGCGAAGTCGTTGACGAGCTGGCGTTCCCGTTCGGGATCCTCGCCGGAGTTGCCCACCATGACCCGGATGCCGCGCTCGGCGACCGCGGACTCCACGCCGATCGCCAGCTGCGAGTAGAACGGGTTGGCCAGGTTGGTCACGACCAGGCCGATCATGCCGCCGGAGCGGCCGAGCCGCAGGTTGCGCGCCGCCTCGTTGCGCCGGTAGCCGAGCGAGGCGACCGCGGCCAGCACCCGCTCGCGCGTCGCGGCCGACACACCGCCGTCCTCGCGCAGCGCACGCGAAACCGTCATCGGGCTCACCTGCGCGTGGCGCGCGACGTCGCGCAGCGTCGGCTGCCCCGACTCGGGGACCTGCCGCCGCGGCTGGGAGACGGTCATCGTGCCTCGC
>DASRSS010000102.1:0-12296 GCA_035656335.1 Jatrophihabitantaceae bacterium
ACTTCGACCTGATGTGCTACCAGAGCGCGGACGGCAAGCCGGTCAGCGTGCAGTGCCCCGACCCGGTCATGCAGCAGCGCCTGGACTGCGGCGGCGACGACTACTACAACCCGCACCCGGCACCGGGCAGCTACCTCGCCACGCACTGGAACACGGCGAACTCTTCCTTCCTGTATGGCGGCGGCTCGCCGCGTACCACCCCGCCGATCACCCTCGCGGCGGAAGCGCGGTCATAACCCGCAGGCGATACCTCCCCCACCGCCTGCGGGTTATGACTAGCGTTGGACGCGAAGTCCGGTTTCGACCGGACCGTCGGTCCAGTGGCGAGGTGAGCATGAAGATCTCCGACGTTTTGCCGCGCAAGTTCCGGCATCCGGGCTCAGATGTGGTCACGGTCCTGCCGAATATGACGGTGCGAGAGCTGCTGTCCGTCCTGGCCGACCAGGACATCGGAGCAGTGGTTGTCGTCGAAGGCAGCGGCGACGCTGTCGCGGTCGAAGGCATCGTCTCCGAGCGCGACATCGTTCGACGGCTCGACGAGTCCGGCGCGGGGGTGCTGGACGCGCCGGTCAGCCAGATCATGACCACTGCGGTGGTCACGTGCGGACCGGAGGACGAGCTGGACGCCGTCGCGGCGACGATGACCGAGCGTCGGATTCGGCACATGCCGGTCGTCGAATCCGGCCAACTGGTGGGGCTCGTGTCGATCGGCGACGTGGTCTTCAGCCGGATGCACCAGCTGGAGGTCGACCGCGGACAGCTGGAGCAATACATCACCGGTTGATCGAGCCGGTGGACGAACCACCGGAGGGCTGCCACGTGACGCGCAGGGTTTCAGCTACTCTCGACCGAAAATCGAGAGTTCGAGGCGGACGCATGTATCACACGCACGGACCGGTCCTCGAGGCCCTCCGCGTCCGCGGGCTGAGCCGCACCGCGCTCGACCAAGCGGTCTTGATCGCGGAGAAGACCGGGCGCTCACTTCCCGACGTCCTGGTCGACGAACGCATCGTCACCGAAGTCGAACTGGCCGAGGCGACCGCTGAGGCGTACGGCATCGTCAGCATCGACCTGAGCAACTACCCGATCGACCCGGCCGCCACCGCCAAGATCCCCGCCGTCCTCGCCCGCCGGCACAAGATGCTCGGCATCGGGTTCGAGGAGGGCGAGATCGTCGTCGCCGTCGCCGACCCGGGCGACGTCCTCGCGCTCGACGACATCCGCGCCGCCACGGGCGTGCAGGTGCGCCCCGTCGTCGCCGCGCGCGACGAACTCAGCCGCGCGATCGACCGGCTGCAGCGCGCCGAGACCGACCTGAACGACGTCGCGGCCAGCCTGGCCTTCGAGGAGTCCGCGGCGCCCGCGCTCGGTTCGCTCACCGCGGTCAGCGACGAGGCGCCGATCGTCCGCTACGTCAACAACCTCATCGAGCAGGCCATCGAGAGCCGCGCGTCCGACCTGCACATCGAGCCCGCCGAGCACGACGTGCGGGTGCGGTACCGCATCGACGGCGTGCTGCACGAGATCGAGACGGTGCCGCGCGGCGTCCAATCGGCGCTGATCAGCCGACTGAAGATCATGTCCGGCGTCGACATCACCGAGCGCCGGGTCCCGCAGAACGGCCGCATCACCATGCAGGTCGGCTCGCGCGGCGTCGACCTTCGCCTGGCCACGCTGCCGACCGTGTGGGGCGAGAAGATCGTGCTCCGGGTGCTCGACACCGGTAGCGGTGTCGACCTGGACCTGCTCAAACTCGGCTTCAGCGAGCAGAACTACGCGCGCTACTCGACCTCGTTCAGCAAGCCGCACGGCATGGTGCTGGTGACCGGGCCGACCGGTTCGGGCAAGTCGACGACGCTGTACGCGACGCTGGGCAAGATCAGCAAGCCCGAGGTCAACATCATCACCGTCGAGGACCCGGTCGAGTACCGGCTGCCCGGCGTGAACCAGGTGCAGGTCAACCACAAGGCCGGCCTGACGTTCGCTGCCGTGCTGCCCGCGATCCTGCGTTCGGACCCGGACATCGTGCTGATCGGCGAGATCCGCGACCGGGTGACGGCGCAGCTGGCGGTCGAGGCCGCGCTCACCGGCCACCTGGTGCTGTCGACGCTGCACACGAACGACGCGCCGTCGGCCGTCACCCGGCTGACCGAGATGGGCATCGAGCCGTTCCTGGTCGGCTCCTCGCTGGACTGCGTCATGGCCCAGCGGCTGGCCCGCCGGCTGTGCCAGTGGTGCAAGCAGTCGTACGAGCCGAGCCGCAACGAGCTGGACGCGGCGCGCTGGCCGTACGAGGTGCTGCCCGCACCGACCGAGCTGTGGCAGCCGGTCGGCTGCCGCTCGTGCTCGAACACCGGCTACCACGGCCGGATCGCGATCCACGAGGTCATGCCGGTCACCGAGAGCATCGAGCGGCTGGCCGTCGAGCACGGCTCGGCCCACGAGATCCAGCGCGTCGCGATGGACGAGGGCATGGAGGTTCTCCGCCTGGACGGTCTGCGCAAGGCCGTGACCGGGGAGACGTCCCTCGCCGAGGTGCTGCGCGTCGCGATCTGACGCCGTCCGGCGGGCCCGCGGGGCCGCCGGCACCTGACATTTCGGGCTCGAGCTGCCCAGTTTGCTGCGATTTGCGCCGCTCCGTGCAGCGAAGTTCACCGATTCAGTGAACTCACGGAAGTTAACGCCGATTACATGCCCAGTGGACCGTCCATATGGTCCGCGTGAAGTACGGTCGTTCGCCCTGGGGATGGGCGACTGAGCGCTAGGGGCTAGGCGTGCACACACATTCCGCTACGGCGGTCGAGGGTCAGGCACAGGGCTATGAGGGTGTCTACGGCCAGGGTGCCCGGCTGCCCCGAAGCGAGGCCCGCGACGCCCTCGACACGCTGCTCACCACCCTGATCGAGCGCGGCGGCTCCGACCTGCACCTGACCGCCGGCAGCGCGCCGACCATCCGCATCCACGGCGACCTGAACCGGCTCACCGACTACGCCGACCTGACGCCCGAAGACACCATGAAGCTGGTCCGCTCCATCGTCACGCCCGAGCAGTGGCTGCGGTTCGAGACCGAGCGCGAGTACGACTTCGCCTACGACGTCCCCGGCCTGTCCCGGTTCCGCGTCAACCTGTTCCAGCAGCGCGGCTCCTACGGCGCCGTCATGCGCGCGATCCCCCACGACATCCGTCCGCTGAGCGAGCTCGGCGTCCCGCTGCAGATCGAGCAGTTCGCCTACCTGCCGCGCGGCCTGGTCCTGGTGACCGGCCCGACCGGTTCGGGCAAGACGACGACGCTGGCCAGCCTGCTCGACCTCGCGAACCGCACGCGGCGCGACCACATCGTCACCATCGAGGACCCGATCGAGTTCCTGCACCAGCACAAGCGGTGCATCGTGAACCAGCGCGAGGTCGGCGTCGACACCGGCGGCTTCGCGACCGCGCTCAAGCACGTGCTGCGCCAGGACCCCGACATCATCCTGGTCGGCGAGCTCCGTGACCTGGAGACCGTCTCGACCGCGATCACCGCCGCCGAGACCGGGCACCTCGTGCTCGCCACGCTGCACACGCAGAGCGCCGCGCAGACGGTCGACCGCGTGATCGACATCTTCCCGCCGCACCAGCAGCAGGAGGTGCGCGCCCAGCTCGCGACGACGCTGCAGGGCGTCGTCACCCAGTCGCTGGTGAAGCGGACGGACGGGCAGGGCCGCACGATCGTCTGCGAGGTCATGTTCGCCACCGCCGCGATCCGGAACCTGATCCGTGAGGGCAAGAACTTCCAGATTCCCTCGTTCATGCAGTCCTCCGGCGGCGACGGGATGCTGACCTTCGACCAGCACCTCGCGCAGCGCGTTTCCGAAGGCCTCATCGGCTACGACCAGGCGCTCGAGCTCTGCCACGCGCCTGAAGAGTTCCAGCGGCTGGCAAGGCGGGTGTGAACCGATGACTGCTATCGCTCCCAGCAGGACCAAGAACAAGACCTACGACTACGAGGTCATCGACGGCTCCGGCAAGCGCAGCAAGGGCACGCTCGAGGCGCCGAACGAGGACGCCGTCGCGAGCGCGCTGCGGCAGCAGGGTGTTTCCCCGCTGTCCATCCGCGAGGCCGGCACGGGCCTGAACCGTGAGATCAAGCTCTTCAACATCGGCGACCGCGTCACCTTGAAGGATCTGGCGATCTTCGCGCGCCAGTTCGCGACGATGACGACGTCCGGGCTGTCGCTGCTGCGCTCGCTCGCCATCCTCGAGGAGCAGACGCCGAAGCCCAAGCTGGCCAAGGCCATCCGCGAGGTGCGGCTCGACATCGAGAGCGGTGCGTCGCTGTCCGGCGCGATGGCCAAGCACGGCAAGATCTTCCCGCGCCTGATGGTCGCGATGATCAACGCCGGTGAGACCGGCGGCTTCCTGGACAACGCGCTCGACCGCATCGCGACGAACCTGGAGAAGGACGCCAACCTCCGGGCGAAAGTCAAGTCGGCGCTGACGTATCCGGTGATCGTGCTGTGCTTCAGCGTGGTGATGGTCGCCGCTGTGCTGATCTTCATCGTCCCGGTGTTCTCGAAGATGTTCAAGCAGCTGAACGCACAGCTGCCGCTACCGACGCGCATCCTCGTGGCGCTGAGCAACCAGGCGTGGTGGGCGCTCCCGCTGTTCATCGCAGTGGTCGTCGGTGCGTTCCTCGGCATCAAGCGCCAGTACCGCGAGAGCGCGGAGTTCCGGCTGGCGTTCGACAAGCTGAAGCTGAAGCTGCCGGTCTTCGGCACGCTGTTCGCGAAGATCGCGCTCAGCCGCTGGTCCCGCAACCTCGGCACGCTGCTCGCCGTCGGTGTCCCGATCATGCAGGCGCTCGACATCGTCGGCGAGACCAGCGGCAACGCGGTCGTCGCCGGGGCGATGGACGGTGTCAGCAGCGCCGTCCGCGACGGCCAGCCGATCTCCTCGGCGTTGGACGACAACCCGCTGTTCCCGGCGATGGTCGTGCAGATGATCGAGGTCGGTGAGGAGTCCGGCCAGCTCAGCGCGATGCTGGACAAGATCGCCGACTTCTACGACCACGAGGTCGACGCCGCCACCGAGCAGCTCGCGGCAGCCATCGAGCCGGTGATGGTCGTGGTCATGGGCGGCATCATCGGCACCGTCGTGGTCGCGATGTACATGCCGATGTTCACGGTGTACCAGCACATCCAGGGTGCGTCATGAAGCGCCGGACCGGGCGTCGCGCCCTCACCGCAGTCGGTGCCGCCGGCCTCGCGATCTCCCTGGTCGCGACCGTTCCCGCCGCGCCCGCCGTTGCCGACACGAGCCGCGGCAGCGCGTACTCGGCCGCTGGCCAGGTCGGCGCCGCCAACGGCCTGCAGGTCAAGACCTCGACGTCCGGGCTGCTGTTCTTCCTGCAGCCCGTCCTGGCCGCCGTGCTCGACCCGCTGCTCAGCACCGTCACGAGCGTGATCCCCAGCGTCGTCGGCCAACTGACGTCGACACTGGTCGGTGGCACCGGCCTGAGCGCGACGAACAACGGGACGACCGTTCCGACGCCGACGAACGGGGTCTACCCCACCTGCAGCTCGCCGTGGGACTCCAGCGACTGCTACGGCACGACGCCGCTGTCGGTCGGCCTGCCGCCGCTGCTGAACATCTCGCTCGGCTCGCCCCAGGGATACGCGGCCTACGACCCGACCAACGGGTACAGCGCGGGCTCCCAGATCCTGGCTCCGGCCGTGAGCCTGCTGGGCATCTCCCTCGTCCAGGCCGGCGTGATCCAGTCGACGTCGCAGTGTTCGCCCACGGGGACGTGCACCCACACGCAGAGCACCACCAACCTCTCGCTGCTCGGCGGGGCGGTCACGCTCAACATCGCCAACGGCAACTCGCTGGTGACCATCAACAACGGCGCTCAGAGCACCGGCGGCAACCTGCCGCTGCAGCTGCTCGGTAACGGCATCTCCGTCAGCGTGACCGGGAACCTGCTCACCGCCAAGGTGACGCTCTCGCTCGACTCGCTGACGGGCCTGCTGGGTCTCAGCAGCCTGGTCGGCGGCGCGGGCGCTTCGGTGGTGCTGACGCTGACCGCCGGTCCCGGCGACTACAACCCCTCCGGCTCCGCGTCCTCATGGGGCCTCGACCTGGGCCTTGACCTGTCGGCCAACATCTCGATCGACCTCGGCCTGGCCGGCATCAAGATCTCGATCCCCACCGGGATCACGGGCAGCAACTACGGCAACCTGCTCGACCTCAAGCTCGGCTACACCAGCGCCACCGCGAAGCAGCAGACGACCGGCGGCACCTGGTTCCCGCCCGGCCTGACGTAGGCCGCCCACAACTGAATCGCGACGCGAGTCGCACACGGATTTCCGGCAACAGCCGGAAGCAGGAAACCGGCTACCGAATGCCGGTGGCCGGTCGGGCAGCCGCCCGGCGTCCATCCCCCACAGAGTCAAGGAGACTCGAGATGTACAACACGCTCCGCAAGCTGCGGGAGAAGCGGGCCGAGGGCGCCTCGGCTGACAACGGCTTCACCCTCATCGAACTGCTGGTGGTCGTCGTGATCATCGGCATCCTGGTCGCGATCGCGATCCCGATCTACCTGAACTACGAGAAGGGCGCGCACAAGCGCTCCGCGCAGTCCGACGCCCGCAACGCGGTGTCCGCCATCGAGCAGTGCAAGGCCGACAACAACGGCACCCTGCCGGGGAGCGCGAGCAGCGCCTCCGCGGGCGCCGACGTCACGCTGACCGACTGCACCCCGAACGAGACCATCACGGTCTCGGGCGGCAACACGCTCGTCTACACGAAGGATTCCCCGAGCGCGGGCTTCTACACGGTCAAGGTGACCGACAGCGACAGCGACGCATTCACGTACGACAGTTCGACCGGCAAGATCTCGTAGCTCATCCACGCGCTCTCCGGCGGGGACGCAACTCGCGTCCCCGCCGGAGACCCGCCGTATCCAGGTTCTGACGAAGGGGGGTGTCCCATGCGCATGCTCACGCTCACCAACCGCGTCCGTCGCGTTCGCACCGAGCAGCGCGGGGACACCGGCTTCAGTTTGATCGAGGCGGTCGTCTCGATGACGATCTTCGCCATCGTGTCGACGGCCGCGGTGACCGCCGTGCTGACCGGCATCACGTCCACCCATCTGACGACGACCCGGGTCACCGCCAGCAACATCGCCCAGCAGGACATTCAGAGCGCGCGAGCCGAAGCGCCCGCGCAGGTCTCGGCCGTCGGTTACCCGCGGACCGTCACGCAGGGCAGCACTACGTACACCGTCAGCCGCCAGGTCAGCTTCTCGCCGGCGGGGTCGTCCGGCTGCCCGTCCGCGGGCACCGCGGGTGGCCCGTTCTACGTGAACGTGACCGACACGGTGACGTGGACGGGTCAGCACAGCCCGGTCCGGGTAGACGCGGTGATCGCATGTTGACCGGGCTCCGCGGCCGCGCCCGCCGCGTCACCCGGGACGACGGGCAGCACAGCAGTGACGCGGGTTTCACGCTCACCGAGCTCATCGTCACCGGCGTGCTCATGTCGATCGTGATGGCGATGGCGCTCACCTTCTTCGTCCAGTTCACGGAGAACAACTCCGCGCTGACGGACCAGAACATCTCCACGGCGAGCGCCCGGAACGTGCTGCAGGTGTGGGCCGCGACGCTCCGGCTGGCCGACTCGCCCAGCACGCCCGGCACGACGGCCGGCCGCATCGTCAAGATCACGCCAACGGAGATCGAGTTCTACGCCGACCTCGGCAACCGCGCCGCGTGTTCGCCCACCTGCTCCGCGCCGACAAAGCCGACCCAGGTCGACCTCTCGCTGAACGCCGACGGCCAGCTCGTGCAGGCGTACTACCAGTACAACACCAGCACCGGGAGCTACCCGTCAACGCCGACGAGCAGCACCGTGATGGCGAACGGTGTGGTCGCGGCCGACTGGCTGTTCCTTCCGTACGTCGATGCGGACCCGCCCGCAGCCGCGCGACCGCAGGCGTGCAACGGAGGCGCCGGCCTGTGCGGCGCGTCGGCTCAGGCCGAACTCGACAGCATCGTCCAGGTCGACATCAGTTTCGCGATCGCGGCACAGGGCAACGAGAAGGTCCAGTCGTTCACGACCTCGGCCGCGCTGAACAGAGGGTCGTCGGCATGACATTCACTGCGCTGCGCGCCGCCGCGCGACACCGGCTGGCCCGAATGCGCGGGGTCCCCTCCCAGGACGACTCCGGGTTCGCGCTCGTCTTCGTGCTGCTCGTGACCATGATCATCATGATGGGCGTGTCGTCCATGCTGATGGTCACGGCCAGCAACGTCACGCCGGCGTCGAACAGCCAGAGCTCCGAGTCGGCGCTGGCCGCGGCGGAATCGGGCATCCAGTACTACGCCGCATACCTCAACGCGAACTGCACGACGTTCAACGGCGCACCGTGCTCGGCGATCTCCGGCACCCCGACCGGGCCGACCACCGTCGCGGGCGCGGACGGCAACGGCACCGCCGAGAGCTATACGACGACCGTGCTGAATCCGACGACGTATCTGGACGACGGCTTCTT
Organism: Jatrophihabitantaceae bacterium; assembly: GCA_035656335.1. Classification (GTDB taxonomy): domain Bacteria; phylum Actinomycetota; class Actinomycetes; order Mycobacteriales; family Jatrophihabitantaceae; genus DASRSS01. The sequence continues at coordinate 8,531 of DASRSS010000102.1, forward strand.
GCGGGTGAAGTCCACCGGCAAGGCCGGCTCGTCGACCCGCACCCTGATCGCCGACCTCAAGGGCCTGCCAGACCTGCTGCGCTATGCGTACCTGTCGAAGTACGAGACCCTCGACCCCGACTTCCTCGCCGCCTACTACGGGCCGCACAGCATCAAGATCAGCAACGATTCGGCAGGCGCGGCGGCGGCCGCGGCGGCCAACAGCGTCTCCCCCGCGCTGAGCAAGAACAGCCAGATCAACTGGAACGCACCGTCGACCACGGCGGGCACCACCGGAAACGTCAACGTGTGCCAGCAGCTCTGGTACGGCTCGGGTGGTCGCGCCGAGGCCAAGGCGAGCTACGACGCCAGCCTGCCGCTCGGCACCGACTGGTCGACCACCGGCAAGGTTGCCTCGAGCGGACAGTCCGTCACGATGTACCAGCCGTGCGAGGTCACGTTCTCCTCCGGCATGACGTTCGACGGCCCGGTCTACAGCGAGGACTCGCTGTACCTGAGCTACGGGACGTTCAACGGATCCGGCCCGACGTTCTCGGTTCCGACCCGGGAGACCCTGCCGCCGGCGTCGACGGGCTCGACGTCGACGGACCCGGGCCAGACGAGCGATCGCCTGTACCGCCAGTTCCCCGGCGTGCTCGGCGGACCGAGCAAGAACTCGACCGGCTACGCCACCGGCACGACCGTGCAGCACTCGGCGTACGACCTGCAGTTGCCACCGAACGCGAACGACGCCACCGCGACGTGCACGTACACCGGGCCGACGCGCATCGTCGTCAGCGGCTCGACCGCGACGGTGACGAGCCCGATGACCCCGACCGGCGCCAGCCCGTGTTATACGACCGACGGCACCGGTCCCGGCGTCGCGGGCGCGAAGGTGCCGATCGCGACCGCGGTGATCTCGATCGTCAACAAGGGCAGCTCGTCGAGCTGGGGCACCGCGTCGCCGACCAAGCCCATACTCGCGAACGCGGTGGCCACCTCGACCACCCCGAGCGGTTCGGACGCCAGCACGTTCAAGAACGAGCAGGGGCATACGTACACGAGCTTCGCGAGCCAGTTGCAGTCCGCCCAGGCCGCCAACCTGACCTCGTCGAGCCCGAAGAGCCTGGACAGCCTCGCGAACGGGCTGCTGAACGACACGGGCGCGCCGATCCTCGGCGTCGGTTCGCCGCAGTACCAGGCGGTGGGCGCGACCGGTACGGCCTCGCAGCTCGACCCGTTGGAGTCGTCCGCCGTCTCCGCGGTCACCATCCAGCGCCGCACCTGCCTGCTCGCGCTGCTGGGCGCGTGTGTGTCGCTGTCGCCGTGGAGTTCGATGTTCACGGTCAGCGTCACCAGCGGCACGTTCCCGGTCGCCGGGGACGTCACGCAGTACCCGACGTGGAACGCGTCCTCGCCCGGCACCTCGACCGCGGCACCCGGTGACGTGTACATCGAGGGCACCGGCGTCTCCGGAAAGCTCAGCGTGGTCGCCCAGCACGACATCGTCGTCACCGGTCCGCTGACCACGGCCGGCACCCCGGGCACCAACTCGCGCGGCGAGCCGGCCTGGCAGTCCGGCGACGGCGCGATCGATCTGGTGGCCGACAACAACGTGCGCGTCTACCACCCGGTCAGCTGCGCCGTCACGTCGGTGAGCAACCCGTCCGCCGGCTACTGCCCGAACGACATCACCGGCCTGTACAACGAGTCGAACCCGCCGTCGTCCGTCATCACGTCCAGTGGCGGGTTCGGGACGTCGCACCCGGCGATGCAGTACTGCAACATGACGACCGGCTCGGACTCCTCGAACTGCTCGGGCGTCACCAAGACCGGCTCCGGCGCGGTGACCGCCATCGACGCGGGGATCTTCGCGCTCGGCGGCAGCCTGATGACCGACAACTTCAACCGCGGCAAGGCGATGGGTCCGGTCACGGTGACCGGCGGCATCTACCAGCTGCATCGCGGGGCGATCGGCCAGCAGTGGGAGATCCAGGCGAACGGAACCAGCCGCGCTTCGTCCGGTTACGCGTTGCAGGACAACTACCTCGATCTCGGCCCGGCAGGCCTGATGTACGTGCCGTCGCCGCTGACCGGAAGCAGCAGCACAGCGTGGTCGATCGTCTCGGTGTCCTCGGCCGCGGCGGGCTCGTCATGAGCGCGGCACTGATCGCGGCGCCGCTGATCGCGGTGGCCGGCGCGCTGGGCCTGGCGGTCGGGTCGTTCCTGAACGTCGTCGTGTACCGCGTCCCGCGCCGCGAGTCGATCGCGTTCCCGGGTTCGCACTGCCCGTCCTGCGACACCCCGATCAAGGCGCGGCACAACGTCCCGGTCGTCAGCTGGCTGGCGCTGCGTGGGCGGTGCGCCCACTGTGCCGAGCGGATCAGCGTGCGCTACCCGCTGATCGAGCTCGCGACGGGCCTGCTGTTCGCCGGGATCGCCGCCGGCTGGTGGCCGTGCGCGGTGCTCGCGGCGGTCGGCGCGACGTGGCTGACCGCTGTCCTCGCGCTGCGCCGTGCCGATAACACAGGTGCACAGTTCGTTCCCATCACTACTACCGGCAACACCGAATCGCTCGAAGGAGCTGTCCCATGGCCGCGGTAACCCAGGTAGGCGTCGACATCGGATCGACCTCGATCCGGGCCGTCGAGGCCACGCAGGGCAAGGACGAACGTCCGCTGATCAGCAACTTCGGGCAGGCCATGCTGCCCGAGGGCGCTGTCGTCGGCGGCGTCGTCAAGGACGACCATGCGGTCACGAACGCGCTGCGGAACCTGTGGACGACGCAGAAGTTCGCGAGCCGTTCGGTGATTCTCGGTGTCAGCCACCAGCAGGTCATCGTGCGCTCGGTCGACCTGCCGAACCTGTCCCGCAAGGAGATGCGCCAGGCGCTGCCGTTCCAGGTGCGCGACATCCTGCCGCTGCCGGTCGAGCAGGCGGTGCTGGACTTCTACCCGCTCGAGGACCCAGGCAAGAAGGACACCGTGCACGGGCTCGTCATCGCGGCGCCCAAGGAACCGGTCCTGAACATGGTGCAGGCGGTCGAGCGGGCCGGCCTGTACGTCGCGCAGGTCGACCTGTCCTGCTTCGCCGCGCTGCGCGCGTCCGCCCACCTGGCCGAGGACACCGAGGCGGTGCTCGACATCGGCGCGAACGGCACGAACATCATCATCCACACCGACGGCGTGCCGCAGATCGTGCGCACTATCCCGCGCGGCGGCGCCGAGGTCACCGACCTGATCGCCAAGCGGCTGGGCGTCTCGCACGCCGAGGCCGAGACGCTCAAGTGCCACGTCGGCCTGCTGCACACGGACGGTTCGGAGAGCTCGGACGTCGTCGCCGAGGCGCTGCGTCCGCTGGTGAACGAGATCCGCAGCTCGCTGAACTACTACCGCGCCGGCGACCCGAGCAAGCGCGTCAAGCGCCTCGCCCTCGTCGGCGGTTCGGCGCTGCTGCCCGGTCTGTCCGGCCAGCTGACGGACCAGCTCGGCCTGCCGACCTTCCTCGCCGACCCGCTGCAGCGCGTGAGCGACACGCGCAGCGACGGCGGCGGCGACGTCCTCGGCCGGCTGCGCTCGTCCGCGGCCGTCGCGATCGGCCTCACGTTGGGAGCTGCCTGAGATGACAACCCTGGTCATGCCACACGGCCCGACGCCGTCGCCGGAGCCGGTGCACACGCCGAGCGGGCCGATCCGCTACGTCGCGGTCCGCGCCAACCTGCTGCCCGACGAGCTCGTCACCAGCCGGCGTTCCGGCGCGCTCAAGCGCCGGCTGCTGGCCGGACTCG
>DASRSS010000103.1:0-9518 GCA_035656335.1 Jatrophihabitantaceae bacterium
CGATCGCCTCGGCGGTGGCGAACAGCTCCAGGACGGCGCCGGCGGCGAGCGCTTCACGCACCGCCTGCGCGCCCTCGGCAAGGAAACGCCCGGCGTCGCGGCGGGCCGACCGTCGGGTCCGCCGGCGGGCCGCCGCGAGCCGGGCGTTGGAACTGCTCAGCAATCAGGCAGCCGGGGACTGCGCGCCGCCGGTGCCTTCGGCAGCCACCGCAGCGCGGGCCACCTCGACGAGCGCGGTGAACGCCGCCTCGTCGGTGACGGCCAGGTCGGCCAGCACCTTGCGGTCGACGCTCACGCCGGCCAGGCGCAGGCCCTGGATGAAGCGGTTGTAGGTCATGTCGTTCGCGCGGGCCGCCGCGTTGATGCGGGTGATCCACAGCTGACGGAAGTCGCCCTTGCGCGCCTTGCGGTCACGGTAGGAGTAGGTCGCGGAGTGGAGCAGCTGCTCCTTGGCCTTGCGGTAGAGCCGCGAACGCTGGCCGCGGTAGCCGCTGGCCGCTTCGAGGGTGCTCCGGCGCTTCTTCTGGGCGTTCACTGCCCGCTTGACGCGTGCCACGGTAAGTCCTTGGTTGTTCGGGCCGCCCGATCACGTGCGGGCGGCGGATTGACGAGAGGAAGGCGCGTCAGCGCCCGAGCAGCTTCTTCACGCGCGGGGCGTCGGGCGCCGCGATCTCCTTGACGCCGGTCAGGCGGCGGGTCAGGGTCGACGGCTTCTTCTCCAGCTTGTGCCGCATCCCGGCGTGCTGCGACAGCAGCTTGCCGCTGCCCGTCACCTTGACGCGCTTCTTCATCCCGCTGTGGGTCTTGTTCTTCGGCATCGGTACGTCCTGATTCTGGTGGTGGTGTTCGGTGGTTCTCTTGGTCCGTCCGCGCCGGAGTTACTCGGCTGCCTCGGCCTCGGTCGCTGCGTCCGTCTCGCGAGGGGCGCGGACCGGCTTGGTGCTCCGGTGCGGCGCCACGACCATGATCATGTTGCGGCCGTCCTGCTTCGGCGCCGACTCGACGAAACCCAGTTCGGAGATGTCGTTGGCGAGCCGCTGCAGCAACCGGAACCCGAGTTCGGGCCGCGACTGCTCGCGTCCCCGGAACATGATGGTGATCTTGACCTTGTCACCCTGCTTGAGGAACCGCTCGACGTGACCCTTCTTGGTCTCGTAATCGTGCGAGTCGATCTTCGGCCGGAGCTTCATCTCCTTGATGACCGTCAGGGCCTGGTTGCGACGAGCCTCGCGGGCCTTCTGCGCGCTCTCGTACTTGAACTTTCCGTAGTCCATGAGTTTGCAGACGGGCGGGCGGGCCATCGGCGCGACCTCGACAAGATCCAGGTCGGCCTCCATCGCCAGTTCCAGGGCCTTGCCGATCGGCACGATGCCGACCTGCTCGCCCTCGGGGCCGACGAGGCGCACCTCGGGTACACGGATCCGGTCGTTGATCCTCGGTTCAGAGCTGATGGGACCTCCTTGGTCGGTTCTCTGCGATCCGGGCCCACGTCCGCCGGAAAACGAGAGCAGGCCCGGTGCGGCAGTGCGCACGGGGCCCGGAGCCGACCGGTCCGACCGCCGCGGGATGCGCGACGGCGCACCCGGCGAGCGGCCGGGCGCGTCGGACCGGACCCGGCGCACCTGCTGGTTCCTGGTGGCGCGGGTGGGAGGCTGGAAGGCTTCCGCTTGCACACCCCCGCGCGAGCGGAGGCTGGTCGCAATGACAGGGTATCAGCGTGAGCGACGTCGATCCAAAAGCCGACCGCGAGCTGGGCGAGATCCCGGCCGTCGAGGTGATCACCCGGGCCGCGGTTCTGCTGATGAGCGCGGCCGCCGAGAAGCTGGGCCTCGCGCCCGACGGCGAGCCCAAGCTCGACCTGGACGAGGCGCGCCGCCTGATCACGGCGCTTGCCGGCCTGGTGTCCGCGGCGCAGCCGGACCTGGGGATGCACCGCCAGCCGCTGCGGGACGGGCTGAAGACGCTGCAGGCAGCCTTCCGCGAGGCGTCGTCCATTCCGGACGCTCCCGGCGAGGGGCCGGGCGAGAAGCTGCTCTGATCCGGGCAAGCTGCTCGCTGTGGACGGCACCGCACTCGTCGGCATCTCCGGCTGGACGTATCCGCCCTGGCGCGGCGTCTTCTATCCCAAGGGGCTGCCGCAGCGCGCCGAGCTGAGCTTCGTCGCCGAGCGGATGCCGACCGTCGAGATCAACGGCTCCTTCTACTCGCTGCAGCGGCCGGACAGCTACCGGGCCTGGCGGGCGCAGACGCCGGACGGCTTCGTCTTCGCCGTCAAGGGCGGCCGGTTCATCACGCACATGAAGAAGCTGCGCGACGTCGACACCGCGCTGGCCAACTTCTTCGCCTCGGGCGTGCTGGCGCTGGGCGACAAGCTCGGCCCGGTGCTGTGGCAGCTGCCGCCCAACCTCGGGTTCGACCCGCAGCGGCTGGCCGACTTCTTCGCCCGGCTGCCGCGCTCGACCGGCGAGGCGGCCTGGCTGGCGCGGCACCACGACGAGCGGCTCACCGGACGCGCCTGGACGGACACGGACGCCGACCGGCCGATCCGGCACGCGCTGGAGATCCGGCACCCGAGCTTCCAGACGCCGGCGTTTCCCGCGCTGCTGCGTGAGCACGACATCGCGCTGGTGGTGGCCGACACCGCGGGCCGCTGGCCGCTGATCCGCGAGGCCACCAGCCGGCTGGTGTACGTCCGGCTGCACGGCGACACCGAGCTGTACACGAGCTGCTACAGCCCGCAAGCCCTGCAGCAGTGGGCCGCCGCGGGCCGCGGCGGGACCGCGGCGGGCCACGACGTGGTCGTCTACTTCGACAACGACGCCAAGGTGCACGCGCCGTTCGATGCGCTCGCGCTCGCCGAGCTGCTCAGTCCTCGCTGGCCGTCGACATCCCCTGACTGATCAGGTCCATCACCGACGAGTCGGTCAGGGTCGTCACGTCACCCAGCTCGCGGTGCTCGGCCACGTCCTTGAGCAGCCGGCGCATGATCTTGCCGGACCGGGTCTTGGGAAGCTCCGGCACGATCATCACCTGACGTGGTTTGGCGATCGGGCCGATCTCCGACGCCACGTGGTCACGCAGGGTCTTGGCCAGCTTCTCGCCCTCGGCCGCCTCGGTCGGGCCGCCACCGCGCAGGATGACGAACGCGACGATGGCCTGCCCGGTGGTCGGGTCGGACGCGGCCGTCACCGCGGCCTCGGCCACCGACGGGTGCGACACCAGCGCGGATTCGACCTCGGTGGTCGACAGCCGGTGCCCCGACACGTTCATGACGTCGTCCACGCGGCCGAGCAGCCACAGGTCGCCGTCGTCGTCCTTCTTGGCACCGTCGCCGGCGAAGTAGTACCCCTGCTCCGGGAAGCGCGCCCAGTAGGTCTGCTTGTACCGGTCGGGGTCGCCCCAGATGCCGCGCAGCATGGACGGCCACGGGTCGGTGAGCACGAGCAGGCCGCCCTGGCCGTTGGCGACCGGGTTGCCCTCGTTGTCGACGACGTCCGCGCCGATGCCCGGCAGCGGCCGCGTCGCCGAGCCCGGCTTCGTGGCGGTGACACCGGGCAGCGGCGTGATCATGATCGCGCCGGTCTCGGTCTGCCACCACGTGTCGACGACGGGCGTGCGGTTGCCGCCGATCACGCGGCGGTACCAGACCCACGCCTCGGGGTTGATCGGCTCGCCGACCGACCCGAGCAGCCGCAGCGAGGACAGGTCCGACTTCGCCGGGATGTCCTCGCCCCACTTCATGAACGTGCGGATCGTGGTCGGCGCGGTGTACAGGATGCTGACCTTGTACTCCTCGATCATGCGCCACCAGCGGCCCTCGTCGGGCGTGTTCGGCGTGCCCTCGTACATCAGCGAGGTCGTCCGGTTGGTCAGCGGTCCGTACACGATGTAGCTGTGCCCGGTGACCCACCCGATGTCGGCCGCGCACCAGTAGAGGTCGGTGTCCGGCTTGAGGTCGAACACCGCCCAGTGCGTGTAGGCGACCTGGGTGAGGTAGCCGCCGGACGTGTGCAGGATGCCCTTCGGCTTGCCGGTCGTGCCCGAGGTGTACATGACGTACAGCGGGTGCTCGGCGTCGAAGAACTCGCACTCGTGCTCGGTCGACTGCCGGTCCACGATGTCGTGCCACCAGACGTCCCGGCCGTCGGTCCAGTCGACCTCCTGGCCGGTCCGCCGCACGACGAGCACCGAGCGCACGTCCGGGCACTGCTTGAGCGCCTCGTCCACGGCCGGCTTCAACGCGGACGCCGCCCCGCGCCGGTAGCCGCCGTCCGCGGTGATGACCAGGTGCGCGTCACAGTCCTGGATGCGGTCGATGAGCGCCTGCGCGCTGAACCCGCCGAACACCACCGTGTGCGGCGCGCCCAGCCGTGCGCAGGCGAGCATCGCGATCACCGTCTCCGGGACCATCGGCATGTAGATGGCCACCCGGTCGCCGGTCTTGACACCCAGTTCGATCAGCGCGTTGGCGGTCTTGCACACCTCGTCCTTGAGCTGCGCGTAGGTGATCGTGCGCTTGTCCCCCGGCTCGCCCTCCCAGTGGTAGGCGACCTGGTCGCCGTGCCCGGCCGCCACATGGCGGTCCAGGCAGTTGTAGGCGACGTTCAGCTTGCCGCCGACGAACCACTTGGCGAACGGCGCGTCCGACCAGTCCAGCACCTGGTTCCACTTCGTGTCCCAGCTCAGCCGCTCGGCCTGCTTCTCCCAGAAGGCGAGGCGATCGGCAGCGGCTTCGTCGTAGGCGGCCTCGCTGACGTTCGCGTTGGCCGTGAACTCCGGCGACGGGGGGAAGCGGCGTTCCTCGTGTGACAGGTTGGAAAGGGTTTCCTCACTCATGTGTCGAACCTAGTTCCGTCTCGGTCGTTCGGAAAGGATGAATCCACCTTGTTCAGCGCGGGAAGACCGGTGCCACCACCCGCTTGAACGTCGAGTTGGTGACGCCCGCGAACGACGCGTACCAGGCTGCGATCGCGGTGAGGATGCCGATCCAGCCGCCCACGTGGATCCAGGCGTTGCTGTTCGCCTCGAAGTCCGCGACGCTCTCGCTGAAGAAGCCGATCACCAGCGCGATGTATGTCAACGTCAGCAGCACGAACACGACGAAGATCGCTCCAGTCGTCCGCGACGCCGCGACCGTCATGTAGGCAGTGAAGATCGCCCAGCAGAGCAGGTACAGGCCGACACCGTGCAGCAGGTCGTTCGGCTTCGCGTTTGCGGGCAGGTGCGTCAGCATCCACCAGAAGGACAGCCAGAACGCGCCGTACGAGCAGAACGCGACCGCGCCGAACGTGTTGCCCTTGGCGAACTCCCACAGCCCGGCCGCGAGCTGCGCGATGCCGCCGTAGAAGAACGCCAGACCGAACACGATCGCCTGTACGGACGCGCCGAGCATGTTGGTGTTGATCACGGACAGGAAGAAGGTCGTGGCCGCGAAACCGGCCAGACCGAGCGGTCCGGGGTCACCGAAGCCGGCCCCGGTCGTCGCCGGGACGCTCACCTCGGTTCGCTGCCGTCCGATCTCGTCTGCCATCTACAGCTCCTCTCGCCTGGCCGGGAGCACCCCGGCTCGCGGCGCCGGCGGCGCCCTTGTCGAGCGAAATCTGCCAGTGAGCGCGGTCACGGTGCAGCAATTACGCGTCGGTAGTCGCCGGGTGCGGTTCCTGCGTCGTCGGACGGTCGCCCTGCCGCGACGAACGGTCGCGAACGGGCGACGAGCGGTCCCCGGGCAGGCCGACACGCAGCTCGGCCGTCAACGCTTCCGGGGCGTGCAGGCGCACCATGATCCGTCCGACGTCGCCGTGCATCCGCGAGCGCGTCGCCAGCGAGACGGCGATCATCACGGCGAACGTCAGCGGCACTGCCCACGCGGCCGGCTGCTGCAGCAACGCGCCGAGCCACCCGGTGTCGACGTCCGCGATCATCGTGGTGAGCACCGCGGCGGTGGCCAGCGCTCCCCCGGCGACGAGTCCGGTGAGCGCGCCGGCGTCCGTGAGCCGACGCCACCAGATGCCCAGCACCAGCAGCGGGCAGAATGTCGCCGCCGCCACCGCGAACGCCAGCCCGACGACGGCGGCCAGGCCCAGGTGCTGGCTCGGCAGGCTGAGCAGGTAAGGCACGCCGATCGCGGCGATCGCCCCGAGCCGGAACGAGCGGATCCGCTGGGCGCGGTGCCGGTCGCGCGCCGGCCGCAACACGTCCTGCGAGAGCACGCCGGCGACGGACACGGTCAGGCCCGAGGCCGTCGACAGGAACGCCGCGAACGCGCCGGCCGTCACCAGCGCGCTGAGCAGCACGCCGGCCTCCCCCGCGATCATGCGTTCCGGCAGCAGCAGCACGGTCGCGTCGGTGTTCCCGGTCAGCAGCAGGTCGGGGACGTACCGGCGGCCGAAGGCACCGAACACGGTCGGCAGCAGGTAGAAGGCCGACAGCAGCACGATGACGACGAACGTCGTGCGCCGGGTGTCCCGGCCGTCGGGGTTCGTGTAGAACCGGACGAGCACGTGCGGCAGGCCCATCGTCCCCAGGCAGATGGCGAGGATCAGCGACAGGCTGGCGTACAGCGGATGGTCCTTGCCCGAGCCCAGCGGCTGCAGCCACGAACCGGTGCGCTGGTCGGGCAGATCGGCGACGACCGGGATGACGTCGCCGCGCCGCAGCACGACCGTGCTGTGCGCGCCGACCGAGTGGGTGCCCGCGGCCAGCCGCACGGGACCGTCCACCGTCCGGCCGTCGACGTGGCCGCGCACTGTCAGCGTCTCGGTCACCGGCGCGCGCACGGACGTGTCGTTGGCAATCGTCACAACGGTGCGAGCGGACGCGGTCGGGTAGCCGCGGTCCAGGCTGTCGCCGCGGTGCTGCCAGACGAACAGCAGGACGAGCGCCGGGATGAGCATGGCGAGGAACTTCAACCAGAACTGCAACGCCTGCGCGAACGTGATGGAGCGCATCCCACCGGCAGCCACGGCCGAGATGACGACCGCGCAGACGATGAGCCCGCCCGCCCAGTGCGGCGCGCCGGTCTGCGTGGCCAGCGTCAGGCCCGCGCCCTGCAGCTGGGGCACCAGGTACAGCCAGCCGATCAGCACCACCAGCACGCTCGCGGCGCGGCGCACCACCACCGAGCCGAGCCGGATCTCGGCGAAGTCCGGCAGCGTGTACGCGCCGCTGCGCCGCAGTGGCGCGGCCACGAGCGCGAGCAGCACCAGGTAGCCGGCCGTGTACCCGACCGGGTACCAGAGCACGTCGAACCCGTAGGCGAGGATCAGCCCGGCGATGCCCAGATACGACGCGGCGGACAGGTACTCGCCGCCGATCGCCGCTGCGTTCCACCGTGGCGTGACGGCGCGGGCCGCCACGTAGAAGTCGCTGGTCGTGCGCGCGCGGCGCAGCCCGAACGTCCCGGCCACGGTGGTCGCGACCGCAACCGCGGAGACGGCTACGACCGCGGCCGCATGTCCGCTCACCGGCGCCGGACCAGGTCGGTGAACGCCCGCTCGTTGCGCTCGGACTGCCGGACGGCGTATGCGGCCAGCGCGATCAGCACCGGGTACACGAGCACGCCGAGCAGCACCCACGGCAGCGGCAGGCCGAGCAGGCGGCTCGTGCCGAAGCGCGGGAACGCCGCGCCGGCAAGGGCGATGCCGGCGAGGACGACGCCGATCGCGCCGCACACCGCGAGCGCGAGCCGGCGCTGGCTGCGGATCAGCGAGCGCATGTAGATCTCGCCGAGCTCGGTCTGCTCGTCGATCTCGCGCGACGGCGTGCGTGCCGGCGCGCGGCGGGCGGCCTCCGTGCGCGGATGGGTGATCCGCACCCGCTTGACCGGCCCGGTGGTCATCGCGCGGTCAGCCGGTCGCGCAGCTCGCGGGAGTGCCGGCGGCTGACCGGCAGCTCGTCGGAGCCCAGCCGCACCGTCATCCGGCCGTCCGAGACGCGCACCTCCTCGATGTGGCCGAGCGCGACCAGCGTGCTGCGGTGGATGCGGACGAAGCCGGCGTCCGCCCAGCGCGCCTCGAGCACCGACAGCGGGCTGCGCACGAGATGGCTGTCGTCGGCGGTGTGCAGCCGGGCGTAGTCACCCTGCGCCTCGACGAAGCGGACCTGCGAGCGGCGCACGAAGCGGGTGACGCCGGCGAGCTCGACGGCGATCGTCTCGTCGGCGTCGGCGGACTGTGGCGCGCTGCCGGACCGGACCACACGGCGCACCGCCTCGGCGAGCCGTTCCGGGCGCACCGGTTTCATCACGTAGTCGGTCGCCTGTAGCTCGAACGCGTCCACCGCGCGGTCCTCGTACGCGGTGACGAAGACGATCTGCGGGCGCTCGGCGAACCGCGACACCACCCGCGCCAGCTCGACCCCGTCGAGACCGGGCATCTTGATGTCGCAGAACAGCACGTCGAACGGCTCGTCGTTGAGCAGCGTCAGCGCGGCCGCCGCGTTGTCGGCGGTGCGTACGTGCGCGATCCGGCGGTCCTCGCGCAGCAGGTAGGCGAGCTCCTCGCGGGCAGGGCCCTCGTCGTCGACGACGAGGACCCGCAGCAACCGATCGAGCTCGGCCATGTCCGGCAGGCTACGCCAGGACGGGCCCGCCGCTCACCGGTTCGCGCTCGGCGCGGCGCGGACGCCCGGGGCGAACTTCGGCACCCGGAAGCTGACCCGGGTGCCCGCGGTGGGCGCGGTCTCGATGATCAATCCGTACGGATCGCCGTAAACCTGGCGCAGCCGCGAGTCGACGTTGGCCAGCCCGACGGAACCGTCCCGCGCCCCGGCCTGCTCGGTCGTGTCGACCCCCTCCAGCGCCGCGCGGATGACCGTCGGGTCAGCGCCCGCGCCGTCGTCCTCGACGGTGATCACCGCGTCCGGGCCGCTGTCCATCGCCGTGATCGACACCGTCACCACATCCGCGCCGCCCTCGAGGCCGTGCCGCACCGCGTTTTCCACCAACGGCTGGACGACCAGGAACGGCACCGCGATCGGCAGCACCTCGGGTGCGACCCGCAGCGAGACGCGCAGCCGTTCGTCGAAGCGCGCCTGCTCGAGCACCAGGTAGCGCTCGGTGTTGCGCAGCTCGTCGGCGAGGGTCGCGAACTCGCCGCCGCGGCGCAGCGCGTACCGGGTGAAGTCGGCGAACTCCAGCAGCAGCTCCCGCGCGCGGTCCGGGTCGGTGCGGGTGAACGACGCGATCGCGTTCAGCGAGTTGTAGACGAAGTGCGGGCTGATCTGGGCGCGCAGCGCGCGCAGCTCGGCCTCCATCAGCCGGGTGCGCTGCGCGTCGGCGCTGGCCAGCTCGACCTGGCCGGACACCCAGCGCGCCACCTCTTCGACGGCGCGCACGAGCATCGCGGACGTGTCCCGGCTGTACGCGACCAGCGAGCCGACCACGGTGTCGCCGTCCACGACCGGTGCCACGACCGCGGCGCGCACCGGGCAGTCCGGCGAGCCGCAGGACACGTCGCGCGCGGTGAGCACGGCCGTTCGCCCGCCGTCGAGGGTGCGGCGGGCGTGGCTGACGGCATGCT
>DASRSS010000104.1:0-3327 GCA_035656335.1 Jatrophihabitantaceae bacterium
AAGGCCGACTTCGTCGAGGCATCCACGCCGACGACGACGGCCGGACGTTCCTCGGCCATGCCCGCCGGTCCACGCACGACGACCACCGGGCAGGACGCTCGCGCCGCGACGGCTCCGCCCACCGATCCCAGCATGGCGGAGCCGAACGCCTTGAGCCCGCGCGAGCCGAGCACGACCCGCGATGCGTGCTCGGCCTCGGCCAGCAGAGCGCGCACCGGCGGGGCACCGACGGCGCCGATACGCACCTCGACGTCGGGCGCCAACTCGTGCGCGCGATCGGCGGCTCGTTCGACGATACCGAGCGCCGCGGAACGCACCCGCGACAGCTCGGGCACCGGCAACTGGCCGTAGATCTCGATCGCGCGGTCCGTGTACGCGTCACCGTAGGCATGGATGAGATGGACGCCGCAATGCATCGAGCGTGCCTCGCGCAACGCCCACGCGACGGCAGCCTCGGCACCTGGCGAACCGTCGACTCCGACCACGACGCGGTTTCGCTCGCTCATCATCGCCGCAACTCCTTCGCTTCCATCGGTTCAGAAAACGCGATGTCGGCTTGCGCCGACGACTTGTGCTCGACGTACTCGCGCAGCTCGGCCAAGCCGGCGCGGATGCCGTCGACGAACACCTCCAGGTCGGGCGTGCTCTCGCGGTCGGCCGTCACGCCGAAACGCAGCGCGCCGTCGTACGACAGGACGGCGACAGCGATCCGGACGCGGTCGGCGATCGGCACGTACGGGTACAGCTCGCGCAGCCGGCGTCCCAGGGCGTACAGCGGCACGCGCGGGCCGGGCACGTTCGTCGTGACCGTGCCGAGCATCCATTGCGGGACCCGCAGCAGCCCGCCGAGCCCGAGGCTCACCACCGGTCCCGGCAGCAGCCGTGCGAGCTGTCCGACCAGGGCGCCACCCTGTGCCTCGCCCGATCGCTTGAGCCGCGCGGTCTGCTGGTGCACAGCGCGCAACCGCGCACCGGGGTCGGCAAGGTGCACGGGCAGCTTCGCGACGAGCACGGTGATCTGATTGCCGGCGCAGCCGCGTTGGTCCTCGGGCCGGGTCGACACCGGGACGAGGGTGCGCACGGAGTCCGGCCGGGTCGCCTCGCCGCGGCCCTGCAACAGGTCGCGGAATCCACGGGTCACCGCGGCCAGCACCACGTCGTTGACCGTGCAGCCCTGCGCAATCGCTATCGACCGCATGTCGGCCATCGGTACGCGCAGTGGCAGCCAGCTGCGGTCCGGACCGATCGGCCCGGCGAGGGTCGACCGCGGCGGCGGAACGGCCAGTTCGGCGAACTGGATCAGGCCGCGTACGACCGTTCGCACGTCCCCGGCTTCGGATCGCACCAGCGACAATGGCGACCGGCGATGCCGGTCGAGCGACCTACGCAGGGGCGCGTTCGTGATCGGGGGCCGCAGCGGTTCGACGACCTCCGACGGCGAACGCCACGGGCCGAGCACGAGTTCGAGCAGCCCAGCGCCACCGACACCGTCGACCACGCAGTGATGAACCTTGATCACCAATGCCCAGCGGCCGCCAGCTAGTCCCTCGATGATCCAGAGTTCCCAGAGTGGCAGGCCCCGATCGAGGTGCGTGCTCATGAGCCGCTCGATCGTGTTCCGCAGCAGCCTGTCACTTCCCGGCGCGGGCAGTGCCAGCCGGCGCACGTGGTTGGTAACGTCGAACTCCGGCGGGTCCACCCACCGCGGGCGTCCGAGCCACAGCGGGGCCTCGCGGACGACCTGCCGGAACCGCGGCAGCTCGGGCAGCTTCGCGGTGATCAGCGCGGTCACCTGCTCGTAGGACGGCGGTGGCCCGTCGAACACCGCGACCGAGCCGATGTGCAGGGAGACGTCGGCGTCCTCCAGCCGCAGGAACGCGGAGTCCAAGGCGGTGAGCGCGGTCATGACTCAAGCGTGCGTCGGCGCCTCGACGCGGTCTGGTGCCGAAGGTCCCGAGCTCAACGGGCGATCGGCACTGTAATGCGCCGGCCCCGTGCCGTGAGGTGAACTGGTGGACACCCAACGCGTGGTACTCGTCGCGGTCGACGGATCACCGCAGTCCCGTGCGGCAGTGACCTGGGCTGCTGGCGAAGCCGCAGCCCTGCACGGGCGGCTCCTTGTCGTGAGCGTCGTCGACACCGCGTTCCTCGGCCTGTGGACCGCCAACCGCACCGTCCGCAACGAGCTGCGCGCGCTCGCCGCGCCGCTCGTGACCGCCGCGACCGAGCAGGCCGCGGCGCAGCAACCCGGCCTCTCGGTGCAGGGGCGGGTGTTGCTGGGGCCGGTCGCCCGGACGCTGCTCCTTCTGTCGCGCCACACGGATGTCGTCGTGGTCGGACGCAGCGGTCGCGGTGCGCTGGGCCGCACGTGGTTCGGTTCGGTGACGCAGCGGCTGCTGGTCTACGGGCACGGCACGACGGCGGTGATCCCGTCGACCGGCACACCATCAGCCGAGATGTTCGCGGACAACGCGGCCGCCGTCGTGCTCGGCATCGCCGATACACCGACGCACCCGGCGCTGCTGCGGTTCGCGTTCGAAGCCGCCGCGCGACACGATGCGCCGCTGCGCGCGGTACACGCGGTTCGCGAGCCGGTGGCATCCGTCGCCGACGAGCGTTCCGCGCTCGTGCGCTATCTCGGGCGTTGGCCGGCCGTCTTCCCGGACGTGCTGTGCAGCGCGGTCACCCGAACCGGGGATGCCGCGGCGGCACTGCTCGACGTGTGCCGGCCCGGTGATCTGCTCGTCGTCGGGCAGCATCAGCGCGCCTGCCTCGAGCCACCGAGACTGGGCTCGGTGCTCAGCGAGCTGCTCTCAGTCGCGCCGTGCGCGGTCGCGGTGGTTCACACCGCCCTTGGTGGCCAGCCGGATCTGCAGCCAGGCAACGACCGCGATCACGGCCGCAGCCGCGAGACACGGCAACAGGTCGCGTGGCTCGATGGGGTCGGTGCGCAGTAGCTCACGCAGCGGGCGCCAACCGACGGCCAGCCACGCCAGAACCACATTGACGGCAACCGCGGCCATGAGCAGCGGGTTGCGTCCGCGATGGTGTCCCTGGGGGCGCAGCGCGAGTGCCGCGGCGAGCTGGCAGCCGGCCAGGCTGAGGAACAGCACGCTCTGCCACGGCCGGTCGACGAGGCGGGCGTACGTGGCGGCCAGGATGCAGACCACCGCGATGCTGCCGCCGAGCACGGCCACGCGGCGCCCGGTGCGGCCGTCCAGCAATTGCTCGCCGGGCGGTCGCGGTGGGCGGTGGAACACGTCCGCGGCGGCCGGCTCGTTGCCGATCGCGACGCCGGGCAGGCCGTGGGTCAGCAGGTTCACCCAG
>DASRSS010000105.1:0-3584 GCA_035656335.1 Jatrophihabitantaceae bacterium
CGGCAGCTCGCCTCGCCGCAGTCGGCGCACATCCGGTCGGGTGGGCACGACGTGCTGAACTTCTGCGCGAACAACTACCTCGGCCTGGCCGATCACCCCTCGGTCGTCGCGGCGGCGCACGCGGCGCTGGACGAGTGGGGCTTCGGCATGGCCAGCGTGCGGTTCATCTGCGGCACCCAGACGCAGCACGCCAAGCTGGAGCAGCGGCTCTCGGAGTTCCTGCGCACGGAAGCGACGATCCTGTACTCGTCCTGCTTCGACGCCAACGGCGGCCTGTTCGAGGTGCTGCTCGACGAGACCGACGCGGTGATTTCCGACGAGCTCAACCACGCGTCGATCATCGACGGCATCCGGCTGTGCAAGGCGAAGCGCTACCGCTACCGCAACCGGGACATGGCCGACCTGGAGACCCAGCTCAAGGACGCGTCCGGCGCGCGGCGCCGGCTCGTGGTCACCGACGGCGTGTTCTCGATGGACGGCTACCTCGCACCCCTCGCGGACATCTGCGAGCTGGCCGAACGCTACGACGCGATGGTGATGGTCGACGACTCGCACGCAGTCGGCTTCGTCGGCGCGACCGGCGCCGGCACGCCCGAGGCCGCCGGCGTGCAAGACCGCGTCGACGTGCTGTCCGGAACGCTCGGCAAGGCGCTCGGCGGCGCGTCCGGCGGCTACATCTCCGGCCGCGCCGAGATCGTGGAACTGCTGCGCCAGCGCTCGCGCCCGTACCTGTTCTCCAACGCGGTCGCGCCGTCGGTGGTGGCCGGCTCGCTCGCCGCGCTGGAGCTTGTGGCGGGCAGCGAAGAGGCGCGCGCGACGTTGCGCGACAACACCGCGCTGTTCCGCCGCCGGATGGCCGAGGAGGGCTTCGACATCCTGCCTGGCGAGCACCCGATCGTGCCGGTCATGTTCGGCGATGCCGTGCTGGCCGGGCGGGTCGCGGACAGCATGCTGGCCCACGGCGTGTACGTGATCGCGTTCAGCTACCCGGTCGTGCCGCAGGGCAAGGCGCGCATCCGCGTGCAGCTGTCCGCGGCGCACTCGGCCGAGGACGTCGAGCGCTGCGTGTCCGCGTTCGTCGCCGCGCGGGTCGAGCAGCGATGAACCGGACGGTGCTGGTGCTCGGCGCCGGCCCGCGGCTCGGCGGCGCGATCGCGCGCCGCTTCGGCCGCGACGGGTACGACGTGGCTCTGCTCGCACGCACGGCCGGGCCAGTAGAGCAGCTCGCGACCGCGCTGCGCAGCGAGGGCATCAACGCCGCGTGGGCGACGGCGGACGTCGCCGACGAGCAGGAACTCGGCGCGCAGATCGCGCGGCTGGCCGAGCGCGGGCCGATCACCGTGGCCGTCCACAACGTCTCGGTGTGGCGTGACGCGACCGCGCTCGCTATGTCACCCGCGGACCTGCTGGCCGACGTCGCGGCCGGTGCCGGGAGCCTGCTGACGCTGGCCCGTGCCGTCGCGCCCGCCATGATCGCCTCCGGCGGCGGAACGATCCTGGCGACCGGATCGGCCGCGGCCGACGCGCCGTCGCCGGGCGCGCCCTCGCTTGGCGTGCAGAAGGCGGCGCTGCGCGCGCTGGTGCAGGCGATGGCGCGCGACCTCGCGCCGCAGGGCGTCCACTGCGCGACCGTGACGATCAACGGGGTGCTCGGCTCGAGCGAGGTGTTCGACCCGGCGCGCATCGCGGACGTGTACGCCGAACTCGTGGCCGAGACCGCCGGGGCGCGCGGCACCTGGCGGGCCGTGGTGCCGTACCCGGCCTGACGCGGCCGAAGACGTCGGTCAGGCGAACGCGCGCCGGGCACGAAGGGCGCGCCGGACGTCGTCGCTGGCGTCCAGCACCGAGCGCCGCACGCCGGGGTCCAGATCCGTGCGCGCGAGCAGGGCGTCGGTGAACTCGATCGTGATCGGGCTGATGGCCGTCCACGGGTACAGGTACTCGGCGAGCCGGGTGAGCACCCAGCCCGAGCGGATCTTGGCCAGCTCGACGATCTCGTGGAAGTAGCGCTCCACGAACAGCACCGTGACGTCCTCCTGCAACGGGTGCCAGAACCCGCCGGCGATCGCGTACAGCTCGTAGTTCGGGCGCTGCTCGTCCTGCATCAGCGCCTGCCACGCCTCCTGCTTCGCGTTCAGGTCCGGGCGCAGCGCGAGGCACTTGGCCGCGTGGACGGCGCCCTGCGAGGTGCCGTCGGCCGCGGCCTCGGCAGCGATCTCGTCCGCGTCCAGCGTGCCGAGGGCGGACAGCCGGTGCAGCACGGCCCAGCGCAGGTCGGCGTCGATGCTCAAGCCGTCCGGCACGCCGTCACCGGTCAGCCAGCCGCGCAGCGCGTCGCGGTTGGCCGTGTTCGCGATGTAGCGGCGCGCGCCCGCGAGCTGCAGTCCAGAGCCGGGCGGCGCGGTCGCGGCGATGATCGCGCCTGCCTCGGCGATCTTGCTCGCTGCGGCGGGACGGTTGTCCAGATCGAGATAGCAGCCGGCCGTCCGCTCGGCCCAGCGCAGCACGCTCGACACGACGGCATCGTCGGTCTCGGCGGTGATCGCGCCGGCCACCACGTCGATGGCCAGCGACGGCGACACCTCGGCGTCGGCGAC
Source organism: Jatrophihabitantaceae bacterium (assembly GCA_035656335.1). Classification (GTDB taxonomy): domain Bacteria; phylum Actinomycetota; class Actinomycetes; order Mycobacteriales; family Jatrophihabitantaceae; genus DASRSS01. Next base: position 2,598 of record DASRSS010000105.1, read on the forward strand.
GGCCAGGCGCAGCGCGTTCCACGCGCTGACCCGGGCCAGCGGCTCCAGCCCGGGCATCGCGCTCGCCAGTTGCGGCCAGACCTTCGGGTTCAGCGCCGTCTTTGCCCACGTCTCGTCGTTCGAGTCGGGGAGCACGAACGTGGCGTACCAGGTCGACAGCGGGGTGCGCCGGTTCTGCAGCACGATCGGCAGCTGCGAAACCCGCCGGCCGGCCTCGTCGTAGCCCGCGGCCACCACCGCGTGCGGGCGGTCGGCCGTCGACCCCGGTGCCGACTCGCGGTGCACGCTGCCCTCCATCACGCGCAGCGTGTCCATGCCGGACGTGCGCAGCCAGGCGTCCGCCCAGCGCGGCAGGTCGACGGCGCCGGCGGCCGTCCACGCGGCCAGCAGATCGGCGAGCGTCGCGTTGCCGTACGCGAACTGCGCGAAGTAGCTGCGCAGCCCGGTCAGGAACACCTTCTCGCCGAGGTAGGCGGCGAGCTGGCGCAGCACGGACGCGCCCTTGGCGTAGGAGATGCCGTCGAAGTTGTTCAGCGCCATCGCCGCGTCCGCCGCGCCGTTCCCAGCGACCGGGTGCGTGGACGGCCGCCGGTCGGCGGTGTACCCCCAGGCCTTGCGGACGATCCCGAACTCGACCCACGACGCGTAGTCGGTGACCGTGTCGCACACCCGGTGGCCGAGGTACTCGGCGAACGACTCGTTCAGCCACAGGTCGTCCCACCAGCGCATCGTGACCAGGTCGCCGAACCACATGTGCGCCATCTCGTGCGCGATCGTGCTCGCGCGCTGGCCGCGTTCGGCGTCGGTCGCGCGCGAGCGGAACACGAGCAGGTCGCGGTATGTCACGCAGCCGGGGTTCTCCATGGCGCCTGCGTTGAACTCGGGCACAAACGCCTGGTGGTACTCGCCCCACGGATAGCGCACCCCGAACAGCCGGTGGAACTCGTCCAGGCAGTCGCGCGTGATCGTGAGCAGTTCGTCGGCGTC
>DASRSS010000106.1:0-17752 GCA_035656335.1 Jatrophihabitantaceae bacterium
CTGAGCACGTCGTAGTCCAGCGAGCGCGGGTAGACCTGCCCGACGCTGGTCAGCGCGCGGGCGAAACCCAGGTGCTCGGCGACGCGCGCCTCGAGCGCGGCCAGCCGCGCCGCGTCCCCGTCGAGCAGGTCGAGCATGTCCTGGCTCGTCCCGACCGGGCCTTTGATGCCCCGCAGCGGATACCGCGCGAGCAGGTCGTCCAGCCGCTCGAGCGCGACGAGCAGCTCGTCCGCCGCGGTGGCGAAGCGCTTGCCGAGTGTGGTCGCCTGCGCGGCGACGTTGTGCGAACGGCCGGCCATGACCCGCGCGTCGTACTCGGCGGCGCGGCGCGCCAGACGCGCGAGCACGGCCAGCGTCTTGGTGCGGACGATCGTGAGCGCCGAACGCACCTGCAGCTGCTCGACGTTCTCGGTCAGGTCGCGGCTGGTCATGCCCTTGTGGATCTGCTCGGTGGCCGCGCGAGCACTGGCCAGCTCGTTGAACTCCTCGATGCGCGCCTTCACGTCGTGGCGGGTGACCCGCTCACGCGCGGCGATGGACGCGAGGTCGACGGCGTCGGTGCCCCGGTCGATCACGTCCTGGTAGGCCTCGATCGCGACGGCGGGAACGTCCACGCCCAGCTCGGCCTGCGCGCGCAGCACGGCCAGCCACAGCTGCCGCTCGAGGACGACCTTGTGCTCCGGCGAGAAGATCGTCGCCATCGGCGTGGACGCGTACCGCCCGGCCAGCACGTTCGGGATCTGGGGCTTCACGTGGCTATTGTCCCAGCCGGACGGTGCGCTTCCCCCATCGGCCGACCAGATTTCCGCGCCGAAAGCAGTCAAACCGTGGGGGAAGCGGGGAGGATCAGGCCCTGGACGGCGCGCAGCGCGATGTCGGTGCGGTGCTGGCCGCCGGCGAGTTCGATCCGATCCACCAGCGCGTACGCGGCGTCGCGTGCGGCCTCGAGCGTCGGCCCCGTCGCCGTCGCCGACAGGACGCGTCCCCCCGAGGAGACGATCGCGCCGTCGTCGCGGCGCCGGGTGCCGGCGTGGATCACGCCTGGCTGCTCGGCGCCGGTGATCACGTCGCCGGTCCGCGGACGGTCGGGGTATCCCTGCGCGGCGACGACCACGGTCACCGCGGATCCGTCGCGCCACTGCAGCGGCGGGTGGTCAGCAAGCGTGCCGGTCGCGGCGGCGTGCAGCAGACCGGCCAGCGGGGTCTCCAGCAGCGCGAGCACGACCTGGGTCTCCGGATCGCCGAAGCGCGCGTTGAACTCGACCACGCGCGGCCCCCGCGAGGTCATCGCCAGCCCGACGTACAGCAGGCCGGCGAACGGGGTGCCGCGGCGGGTCAGCTCGTCGACCGTCGGCTGCGCGACCGTGCGGACGACCTCGGCGGCCAGCCCGTCCGGCAGCCACGGCAGCGGCGCGTAGGCACCCATGCCGCCGGTGTTCGGACCGGTGTCGCCGTCGCCGATCCGCTTGAAGTCCTGCGCGGGCAGCAGCGGCACGACCGCGCGTCCGTCGGTCACGCAGAACAGCGAGACCTCGGGACCGTCCAGATACTCCTCGATCACGACCCGCTCGCAGGCGGCGGCGTGGGCGAGCGCGACCGCCCGGTCCGGCGTGACGACCACGCCCTTGCCCGCGGCCAGCCCGTCGTCCTTGACGACGTACGGCGGGCCGAACTCGTCGAGCGCGGCGGCCGCCTCGGCCTCGGTCGTGCACACGCGCGCGGACGCCGTGGGCACGCCGGCCGCGGCCATGACGTCCTTCGCGAACGCCTTGCTGCCCTCGAGCCGGGCCGCCGCGGCGGACGGTCCGAAGCAGGCGATGCCCGCGGCGCGGACGGCGTCGGCGACACCGGCGACGAGCGGCGCCTCCGGACCGATAACCACCAGGTCGGCCGCGAGGTCGGTCGCGACCGCGGCGACGGCCGCCGGGTCGGTCTGGTCGACACCGCGCTGCTCGGCGACGGACGCGGTGCCGGCGTTACCGGGCGCGCAGACCAGGGCGGTGACCGCGGGGTCCGCGGCCAGGGCGAGGCACAGGGCGTGCTCGCGGGCACCGGAGCCGATCACGAGCACGCGCATGTTGGCCAGCCTATTCGACCCGCGCCGGATGGCACTTCCCGACCGCCCCAAAGAACGGGGCGGATCGAGAAGCGCCAGCCGCAAGCTCCTCCGTCGCGCGGCGCGCGGGCTCTTCGCGCGAGCGCTCATCGCGTGGTGGGTCACCCTGCCGAAACAACAGTGAGACCTTGCTCGGTGGGGACGAGGACGTCGCGGTTGTCGATCGCGGGTGTGGCGAACCGGGTCGCCGTGCCGACCTGCACGCGCGCGAGCGTGCGGCCGCTGCGCAGGCCGAGCGAGTACAGCCAGCCGCCGGACGGGTCCAGCGACCACACCCGGCCGCCGCCCACGACCGGCGAGCCGGTGATCGACGAGTCGGCGTGCCAGCGCACGTGCAGCTTGCCGGTCGTCGTGATGTGCACGGCCCGCACGCCGTCGGTGCACGGCACGAACACCGTGTCGCCGGCGACGGCCGTCCCGCCGAAGGACGTGCACAGCCGGGTCGTGCTCACCTGGCCGCCGATGCCGCCGAGATGCGAGCGGCGCAGCACGTAGGCGTTGCCCGACTTGCCCGCGGCGAACACCCACGGCCCGACGAGCGCCGGGCCCTGCGAGCCGAGGTCGAGGTCGTTGGCGTTGTCGGTCGCCCAGCTGCGCGGCGAGAACGACGCGACGAGGTGCGCCCGCGTCGACAGTTCCAGCACCGAGTCGCTGTGGTCGTACCGATCGCCGGGGCCGGACGCGCCGTTGCCGACCGCGACGAACAGGTGCCCGCGGCCGTCGGTGGTCGGGCCGGGCGGCGTCCAGATGCCGGCCTCGCGCTCGGTCGGGACGGTGTAGGCGAGCGGCTGCCCGCGGCCGTCGGCGCGGTAGCCGACCACGCGGCCCTTGTACGCGCCGCAGTCACCGGCAAGGCCGCCGAACGGCACCCAGATCCGTCCACCGGCGAGGGCGAGCGCACCGCGTTCCTGCATCGCCGCCTGGTCCACACCGGGCAGGTCGAGGTGACGCCGCCACGCGACCTTGCCGGTCCTGCGGCTCAGCGCGATCAGCTGGTGCCGCGGCGGGCTGCCGGCGAACTCGGCCGCGACATAGACCAGTCCGGTGCGCCCCCAGTACAGCGGCGTGCCGGTGATGCCCAGCGGATCTATGTCGCCGCACGGACGCTCGCTCGCCGGCGACGGGCTGCCGAGGTGCCGGCGCCACAGCAGGTGGAAGCGCCGGGTGAACGCGTAGACGGTGTCGTTCTCGGTCGCGACGATCGTGATGCCGTGCGCCACGATCGGCGACGCGTACACCTGGCCGTCCAGCTTGATCGTCTTGCGCACCTTGAGCTGGCCGGTCACGCGCGGCATCATCGCGGACACGCCGCTGCGGCGGCCGTTGCCGTGGTACGCCGGCCAGCTCGGCACGGACGATCGGCTCGCCGCAGGAGTGGCGCCCGACGAGACGGGCGCGCTCGTGTCCGCGACCGACGGCGGCCCGGACGTCACGCATCCGGCGAGCAGGGCGACAGCGGCGAGGGTGATCAGCGGGCGCATGGCGCCACTATGCCCACCGCGCCGGCGACTAAATCAAGTCCCGGACGGCGATGGTCTCGTCGCGGCCCGGCCCGACGCCGATCACCGAGATGGGCGCCTTGATCATCTTCTCGAGCGCGAGGACGTAGTCGCGCGCGTTGCGGGGCAGGTCGTCGAGCGTCCGCGCACCGCAGATGTCCTCGGACCAGCCCGGCAACGTCTCGTAGATCGGCGTGGCGCGGGCGAACTCCGCCTGCGTCATCGGCAGCTCGTCGTGCCGCACGCCGTCGACGTCGTACGCGACGCATACGGGCACCTCGGCCAGCCCGGTGAGCACATCCAGCTTGGTCAGCACGAAGTCGGTCACGCCGTTGACCCGCGTCGCGTACCGCGCGACCGGTGCGTCGAACCAGCCGCAGCGACGGGGGCGGCCGGTCGTCGTGCCGAACTCGGCGCCCGCCTCGCGCAGCCGGTCGCCGGCCTCGTCCAGCAGCTCGGTCGGGAACGGGCCCTGTCCGACGCGCGTGGTGTACGCCTTCACGACCGCGACCACGCGGGTGATGCGCGTCGGCGGGATGCCGCTGCCCGTGCACGCCCCGCCCGCCGTCGCGTTGGACGAGGTGACGAACGGGTACGTGCCGTGGTCGACGTCCAGCAGGGTCGCCTGCCCGGCCTCGAGCACGACCGTCTTGCCCGCGCTGAGCATCTCGTCCAGCAGCAGCGAGGTGTCCGTGACCATCGGCCGCAGCCGCTCGGCGTACGCGCTGAGCTCGGCCACGACCGACTCGACCTCGACCGCCTTGCGGTTGTAGATCTTGACCAGCACCTGGTTCTTCAGGTTCAGCGCGCCGCTGACCTTGGCGCGCAGCACGTCCTCGTCGAACAGGTCCTGCACGCGGATGCCGATGCGGGACATCTTGTCGGCGTAGGTGGGTCCGATGCCGCGCCCGGTGGTGCCGATCTTGGAGTTGCCGAGGAACCGCTCGGTGACCTTATCCAGGGTCCGGTTGTAGGACGGGATCACGTGCGCGTTCGCGCTGACGACCAGCTCGGACGTGTCCACGCCGCGCGCGTTGAGCCCGTCGATCTCCTCGAACAGCACGCCGAGGTCGATCACCACGCCGTTGCCGATGATCGGCGCGCAGCCCGGCGTCAGGATCCCGGACGGCAACAGGTGCAGCGCGTACTTCTCGCCCTCGATGACGATGGTGTGGCCCGCGTTGTTGCCACCGTTGAACTTGACCACGGCGTCGACACGGCTGCCGAGCAGGTCGGTGGCCTTGCCCTTGCCTTCGTCACCCCACTGGGCGCCGATAAGAACGATCGCGGGCATGGCCTGCCTCCTGAACCTGTCGCCGCCGGTCACGGCCGCAGAAAGGCTAGCAAGCGCGGACTTGAGGGACCTTCGCCCTGCTTTGCCCGGGACGTAAGCCTTGCGCGTTGCGGGACGTTGGCCCGTCCGCACGCGCAGCCGCGCGCCGATATCCGGTGCATCGTCCTGGACCGCCGACGCGCAGCCGGTGGAGCAATCAGGGACGCGCACCGCCGGCCGCCTTGCGCACGCCGCGGACACCCACCCGCGCTGCGCTGGGCACCATCAGGAGATTTGTCGTGAGCACCATGAGCTCAATCGCGGCCGGCGAGCGCGGCAGCCGCCGCCGCAGCGCGGCCCTCGCGTCGCTGGCCGGGCTGGCGTTGACGTCCGCCGGCGTGCTGCTGCACGCCCCGAGCGCCGAAGCGGCCGCCAAGCCCCAGACCGCACATCAGGTCCAGGGCAAGCAGCTGAAGGCGGGCCAGTCCGCCAGGCTGTCCGGCGACGCCCTGTTCGGCTTCGACAGCGCGACGCTGAAGCCGCAGGCGCGTGCGCAGCTGCGCCAGTTGGAGCGCGCGCTCAAGCTGGCCGTCAGCGTCAGCTGCGACGGTTACGCCGACTTCGGCGGCAACGCCGACCACGAGCTGGCGCTCAGCAGCCACCGCGCGGCAGTCGTCTGCGCGCAGCTCGCGCACCAGATCCCCGGCCTGGCCACCACGGCCGTCGGCTTCGGTGGCACCCACCCGGTCGTCACCGCTGGCACGCCGGCGCACCGTGCCGCGAACCGCCGGGTTGTCATCACCGTCACCAAGGCCGCCCCCGCCGCGCCGAAGGCGCCCCGCCTGGACTCGATCGTGGCCGGCAACGGACGCGTCACCGTCACCTTCACCCCGCGCGGCGTGGTCGCCCCGGGCACCCGGTTCGAGGTCAGCACCGACGGCGGCACCCACTGGCGCGCCGTCCCGGCCCGCCAGCACGGTCCCGGCACCCACCGCGTCGTCGTGACCGGCCTGCACAACCACCACGCGTACCGCATCGTTCTGCGCGCCCGCAGCGGCGCGGGCACGGGTCAGCACACCCGCGTCCACACCGTGACGCCGCAGCCGCCGGTGACCCACCCGGCCCCGACGCCGCCGGCTCCGCCGACCCAGCCCACCCCGCCGACCCCGACGCCCCCGGCACCGACCCAGCCGGCGCCGACCGTGCCGGGCGCTCCGCAGCTGGGCGAGGCCGGCTCGACGTACGACGCGGACGGCACCGCGGCCGTCGTCGCCTGGTTCGGCCAGCCGGCGGACGTGACCGGCGTGACCGGGTACCAGTACACGCTCGACGGCGGGGAGACCTGGGCGTCGCTGCCGCTCGTCGACGACTGCACGATCGGCACCGACTGGTGCGAGGCGCTGATCCCGGTCGACCCGGACGCGACGTACACGCTGGAGATCCGCGCGGTCACCGCGACCACGAACGGCCTGCCGAGCGAGTCCGCGACCGTCGTCGTGCCCAGCGCCCTGCCCGCGGCCCCCACCCTGGACCGGGCGAACGTCGACCCGGCGACCGGCGCGGTCACCATCGGCTTTACCGACAACTACGGTGGCGCGCCGGTGCAGAACTACCAGTACTCGACCGACGGCGGCGAGACCTGGCAGGACCTCGGCAGCTACGACTGGGACTTCGGCAACGGCGACGAGGTCGCGCTCAATCCGTTCGTCCTCGCGCCGGGCAGCTACAGCGTGCTGCTGCGCTCGGTGAACGGCTACGGCACCGGCGTCTCCGAGGCGCTGGTTGTCACGGTCCCGGTCACGGGCAACACGCCCGGAGCGGTGGCCTACAACGCCGCCGGACTGGTCGAGAACGGGTCCGGCACGGGGACCGACCTCTACCTGACCTTCGGCGCCCCGTCCGACGACGGCGGGTCCCCGATCACCGGCTACCAGTACCAGGCGCTGCCCTACGGCGCCGAGCTGGACCCGAACGGCTGGCAGGACTTCCCGGTGACCGGTTCCGGCCCGTACACCGTGCAGGTCCCGTTCGACCCGAACCTGGGCGGCTCGCTGTTCGTGCGGGCCGTGAACGCGGTCGGCCCGAGCAGCGCGGCGGTCGGCACGAACATGCCGCCCCAGGTCTGACCCGCTCCGACGATCCGCCGGCCGCCCCGAGATCTCCGGGGCGGCCGGTGGCGTCCCGGGCGGAGCCGATCAGCCGAGGCCGGCCTCGCGGGCCCGGACGATCGCCTGCGCCCGGTCGGTCACCTGCAGCTTGGCGAACACGTTCGACACGTGGTTGCGCACCGTCTTGCCGCTGATGAACAGCTCGCGGGCGATCTCGGTGTTGTTGCGCCCGCGCGCGACCAGTTCGAGCACCTCACGCTCGCGGTCGGTCAGCTCGGCGAACGGCACGGCCGCCTGCCGACCCGACGCGAAGTAGCCGATCAGCCGGCGCGCGAGGGCCGGCCCGAAGATCGCGTCACCACGCGCCACGGCCTGCACGGCGCGGACGATGTCCTCCTGGTCGGCGCCCTTGAGCAGGTAGCCGCGGGCGCCCGCGCGCATCGCCTGGAAGACGCTCTCGTCCTCGTCGAACATGGTCAGCACCAGCACGCCGATGTGCGGGCTCTCGGCCACGATCCGGCGGGTCGCCTCGATGCCGTTCAGGTCCGGCATGTTGACGTCCATGATCACGACGTCGGGCTGGTGCTGGGCGGCCTGCGCGATGCCGGCCGCCCCGCTGTCGGCCTCCGCCACGACCTCGATGCCGGCCGCGGCGCCGAGCGCCAGCCGCAGCCCGTCGCGGAACATCGGGTGGTCGTCGACCAGCAACACCCGCACCGGCTCGTCCGGCTGCGAGTACCTGCCGCTTGCCGGGGAGTTCACGACACCGCCCCCGCGAGCGGGATCCGGGCGTGCACCTCGGTGCCCGGACGGTCGGCGCGGCCGCGCAGGACCAGCTCGCCGCCCAGCTCGGACGCGCGCTCGGCCATCGAGGACGTCCCGACACCGGCACGCCACCCGTCGGCCAGGCCGACCCCGTCGTCGCGCACGCACAGCCGCAGCTCGTCGGCCAGTTCCAGCCGCACCTCGCAGCGCCGCGCCGACGCGTGCCGCACGACGTTGGTGATCGCCTCGTTCGCGATCCAGTACGCCGCGACCTCGACGGCCGCGGGCAGTGGCGGCAGCCGGTCGGGCGCCTCGACGACCAGCTCCGGGCCGGCCCCCGCCGCGAAGCTCTGCACCCGTTCGCGGATCGCGCCGGCCAGCCCGAGCTCGTCCAGCGCGGGCGGACGCAGGCCGTAGACGAGCCGGCGGATGTCGTCGATCGTCTCGCGGATGTCGCCCTTGACGGCGCCGAGCAGATCGCGAGCCTCGCCGGGGCGGGTGTCGACCATGCTGCGCGCCGCGTCCAGCTTCAGGCCGAGCGCGGCGAGCTTGGGACCGAGGCCGTCGTGCAGGTCGCGGCGCAGCCGCAGCCGCTCCTCCTCCTTGGCCGTCACCAGCCGCTGCCGAGAGGCCTGCAGCGCGCCCGAGAGCTGCACTGCGTGCACCGCCGCGCCGACCTGCCGGGCGAGATCGGTGAGCAGGCGCTGTTCGTCGCGGCCGAAGTCGCCGGCACCGGGGGCAGGCGAGACGAGCAGGTGCCCGATGGCCGAGCCCTGATAGCTCAGCGGGTACTCGACGACGCGCGCACCTGGCGTCCCGGTGCTGGCGACCGGCCGCCCGGACGCGTCGAAGATCGCCGCGTACGGCAGCTTCAACGCCTGCACCACCGTCTCGACGACCACCGCGAGCTCGCCGCTGTCGCCGTCGCTGGCCAGTCGGCGGCCGAGCTGCGTCATCACCCGGTACGGGTTCTTGCGCTCGCCGTATAGCAGCCGGTCGACGCCGCGCTGCAGTCGGTTGCGGGCCGGCGCGAACACCACGGCCACCAGCGCCGTGGCGACCAGTCCGGGCCCGACGCGCGTGGGCTCGCCCAGCGCCGCTTCGATCACGGCGACGACCGCGACGTACAGGCCGACCACGAGCGCGGTCAGCGCGACGAACACCAGCGTCCGGTTGATCACGACGTCGATGTCCAGCAGCCGATGCCGCAGGATCGCTACCGAGAGCGCCGCGACGAACAGCGCGTCGCTGCACACGCTGGTGTAGACGGCCAGCGAGTTGCCCGGCAGGAACTCGGTGATCACCTCGATCGCCTCGATGGAGCCGGCCCAGACGACCCACTTCAGCTGCACGCGCTGGTCCCCGTCCGACCGGCGGAGCCGCACGATGAGCGTGGCCACGGCCGCGAGCAGCGCAAGCACGAGCGCGGGCTGGCCGATGAACGCGGCCGCGCTGGCCAGGGATGCCGGGACCAGCCCGGCGCCCGGGTTCGCCAGGTCGTGCCCGCGGAGGTGCGCGACGTCGCCGGTGAACAGGTAGCCGAACACGCCGAAGACGAGCGCGATCGCGGGCAGCACGAGCGCGTAGCCGGAGCGTCGGCTCATCGGCCGGCCGTCGGGGAACAGCATCAGCATGACCGGCAGCGAGATGATGGCGATCAGGTAGCAGGAGTCCGCCAGCCAGCCCAGCCACAGCCAGCCCGGCGCGGTGCCGCCGAGCAGCCCGTAGACCAGGTACTCGCGGCCGGCGGCGCACAGCGCCTCGGTCAGGCAGGCGAGCAGCATCAGCCAGCCGATCGGGTTGCCCGGCCGGGCGCGCGTGATCAGGACACCCGGCGGGAGCAGCGTGATCGCCAGCGCCAGCGATCCGTACCACCAGGACGTCAGGTCGGTTCCACCGTTGTGCGCGTGCAACACGACCGTCGCGACGGTCAGCAGCACGACCACAGCGGCGACCAGCCAGCCGGCGACCGCTCGCGTCCGGCTCAGGGGCAGCGCGCCGGCGGGTTCAGCCGGTGCGGGCGGGTCGTCCGCACGTCCGGCCGACCGATCGTGGACGGCCGTAGTCATGGCGGTCATGAAAGCACGCCCCCAGTGTCCTGTCAGCTGGTCGATCAGCGCGCGAACGCGGGTGTGGACCGTCCCTCCCGAGCGGTCCACACCCACGTCGCGATCAGCGGTGTCCCTAGTGGACGGTGAACGTGCCGTTCAGGCCCTTGGCGAAGTCGTTCCCGTCCGTGGAGACGTACCCGTAGTGACCCCGCGCGAGCGAGATGTGCAGGTAGACGGTGTGCCCCGGCGCGAGATCGCTGATGCCACCGGCCAACGTCCCCGGGCACGTGTCGATCATGGAGTTCGTGCCGAACGCCTGCCCGACGCAGCCGAACAGCTGCGGCAGCGTGGTCTTGCCCTTGAGCTTGGCCAGGCTGAGGTCGTGCGCTCGCGTTCCGACGTTGGTCACGGCGAACGTCCCGCCGCGCTTGAAGTTCTTCGGCAACTCGATCTTGTGGTTGGTGAGGCGAACCGTGCCGTCGATGCGCGGCGCCGCAACCGCGCCGGCGGCGGGACGGACGTGCAGCCCGGCGACCATGCCCATCATGGCGTGCGGCATGCCGTTCGGCCCGGGCAGGAAGCAGATCATCACGTACCGCCCGGCCTTGAGCGGCGCGTACACGGTCTCGCTCAGACCGGGACCGAGCAGGGCGGGTCCGGTGATCTCGCCGTCCGGGTTGACGACGAGCTTGTTGGCCGCCGTCTCGGGGTCCGGCTGCTGCAGTGCCTTCTTGAACTGCGCGAGCGTCGCGTGCTTCTTCAGCCGCAGCAGCGCCATCTCGTGCGCGTACCGGCCGCGGTTGACGAAGTGCATCGCGATCCGTCCCGCGTGCGGCGTACCGGTGACCCGGAAGTACATGTGCGAAGCGTTGTCGTGCGCCACCACCCGGAACGCGTTGGCGCTCGGGCGGACGGTGGCGGCGGTGGCCGGAGCGGCGACCGCGGTGGCGACGGACCCGGCCACCGCGGTGGCGGCAAGGGCGGCGCCGAGGCGGCGCCTGGTGGAGATCGTGAACACGGGTGGAACCCCTCTCGCGGAGCTGGTGGTACGCGAAAGGGTGCAGGACCGGGTGTCCCGAGCGGATGGGACCGGTGTCCCGTCCTGCCCGGTGTTGGCCCCGTAGCAGGCTGCCGCACCGGCGTGTCGCCCGGCTACGGGGCCAACAGCGATCAGGCGGACAGGTGCTGGACGGCCTCGGGATCGCTGTCGGCCAGGAACTGGGCGCAGCGGGCCGCCTCGTCCTGCTCCCCGATGGCGGCCGCGGCCTGCCCGAGCACGTGCAGGGCGCGCAGGAAGCCGCGGTTCGGCTCGTGCGCCCATGGCACCGGGCCCTGGCCCTTCCAGCCGGCGCGGCGCAGCGCGTCCAGGCCGCGGTGGTAGCCGGTGCGCGCGTACGCGTACGCCTCCACGGGCCGCCCGCCCGCGAGCGCCGCCTCGGCCAGCGCGGCCCAGGCGGCCGAGGACGCGGGCAGCGCGGCGGCCACGGACGCGGGGTCCTCGCCCGCGTCCAGCCGGGCCACGGCCGGGTCCTCGGGCAGCCGCGTGGGCGGCGCCATCAGGTTGTCGAACGGGATCATATCAGCCCTATCCAGCCCGCTTCCCCCACCGTCCGACCAGAAATCGGGCCTGACATCGGTCGGAGCGTGGGGGAAGGCAGCGGGGTTAAGCGGTGGGAGACGTCCCGGCCGACAGCAGGTCCTCGCAGGCGTGGGTGACGCGCGCGGCCATGCCGACCTCGGCCAGCTTCAGGTACGAGCGCGGGTCGTAGGCCTTCTTGTTGCCGACCTCGCCGTCGACCTTGAGCACGCCGTCGTAGTTGGTGAACATGTGCCCGACGATCTCCCGCGTGAACGCGTACTGGGTGTCGGTGTCGACGTTCATCTTCACCACGCCGTAGGACACCGCCTCGCGGATCTCCTCCAGCGCCGAGCCGGAACCGCCGTGGAAGACCAGTTCGAACGGCTTCTCGCGGCCGACCGCCTTGCCGACCTCGTCCTGCAGGTCCTTGAGGATGGACGGGCGCAGCTTGACGTTGCCGGGCTTGTACACGCCGTGCACGTTGCCAAACGTCGCGGCCAGCAGGTAGCGGCCCTTCTCGCCGGTGCCGAGCACCTCGGCGGTGCGCAGCGCGTCGGCGGGGTGGGTGTACAGCTTCTCGTTCATCTCGCCGACGACGCCGTCCTCCTCGCCGCCGACGACGCCGATCTCGAGCTCCAGGATGATCTTCGCGGCGGCCGCCTTCGCCAGCAGCTCCGCGGCGATCTGCAGGTTCTCCTCCAGCTCGATCGCCGAGCCGTCCCACATGTGCGACTGGAACAGCGGGTTCTTGCCCGCGTTCACGCGCTCCTGCGAAATCGCGAGGAGCGGACGGACGTAGCTGTCCAGCTTGTCCTTCGGGCAGTGATCGGTGTGCAGCGCGACGTTGATCGGGTACTCGTCCGCGATCACGTGCGCGAACTCGGCCAGGGCCACCGCGCCGGCGACCATCTCCTTGACGTGCGTGCCGGACGCGAACTCCGCGCCACCGGTGGAGATCTGCACGATCCCGTCGCTGCCCGCGTCCGCGAAGCCGCGCAGCGCCGCGTTCAGCGTCTCCGAGGAGGTGACGTTGATCGCGGGGTACGCGAAACCGCCGTCGCGCGCGCGGTCGAGCATGTCGGCGTAGATCTCGGGGGTGGCGATGGGCATCTGCGTCGCTCCTGATCAGGTCGCTGTCACGTCGTCCGGCGGGCGTCGCCGGCTCGTCAGGCGCCGGGTTCGCGCTTGTCGCCGCGTTCGGCCCGATCGGCAGCAAGCTCGTCCATCATCGCGCCGATCGCGGCGTCGTTGGTGGCAGCGGCCTGCTGGTTGGCCTTCTGCAGCTCGCGATACACCTCTTCACGATGCACGCTCACGGACTGCGGTGCCTGGATGCCGATCCGGACGGCGTCGCCGCGGACCTCGATCACCGAGATCGTGATGTCGTCGCCGACGATGACGTTCTCGCCGACACGCCTGGTCAGAATCAGCACGGCTACGAGCCTAGGCCATCGCAGCCGCGGACCCCCCGTTACGCGGCGGCGGCGACCAGCGGAGCACGCATCGGCAGCGTCTCGTCGTCCAGGACGACCTGGATCGCGCGGCCGGTGGCGGGCGCCAGCACGACGGGAGCGCGCAGGTTCGCGGTCGCGTCGGCGAGGCTGCTGCCGACGGTCAGCATCAGCATCACGTCCACCTCGTCGCTGCCGAGCAGCAGGCCGACGGCATCGTCGACCTCGGGCCGGTAGTCCGGGAAGAACACGGCCGCCGGGGTGAGCACGAAGCGCAGCTGCGGGTTCTCCTGCGACCGGAGCGAGTACAGCACGCCCTGGTCGTCGATGGGCGTGAGCGTGAACTCCTCATCGGCGAAGCCGGGGAGCGGCTCGACGAAGCTCAGCTGCCGGGCAGCACGCTCGATCATGGTGACTGTCATTGTCCACCCAATCAGTTGAGGAAGTTCAGCAGCGACATCTGCTGGATGCTCGCGGTCGTCTGCAGGGATGCCTGGTAGGACACCTGCGCCGTGGAGACCTTGACGGCCATGTCGGCAAGGTCGATGTCCTGGATGCCGGAGAGCTCGGTCTGCAGCGACAGCTTGTTGGACGCCTGCACGCTCTGCGCGATCTGGACCCGCTGGTAGGCGGCTCCTTCGGTGGCCTGGGCGCCGCTGACCTGCTCGATCGCGGTGTCCATCTTGCCCAGGTCGCCGCTGAGCGCGGTGTAGTTGCCGCTGCGCAGGTTCGCCGAGATGTCGTTCAGGACGGCGAACATGTTGGTCGCCGAGCCCTCGTCGCCGAACACCTGGGTGCCGACCTGGTTGATCTGCACCGTGTTCTGCGACCCGACCGTCCGGTTCACGACACCGCCGAACGCGGGGTCGGCCGCGCCGGTGCCCGGGTCGACGCCGTCGCCGATGTAGCTCACGCTGCCGTCCGCGTTCAGCTGGTAGGCCGCGTCTCCCGCAGTCGTCCCACCGAAGACCGGGCGGCCGTTGTAGGTCGTGTTCGCCAGCGACACCATCGAGGTCTTGATCGCATCGATCTGGTCGGCGATCGCGCTCGCCGAGGTGCCGGTGCTCGCGCCGCTGTTCAGGCCCTGCACCGCGAGGGTGCGCGCCTGCTGCGCGAGCGTGACCACCTGCGAGTACGCGGCGTCGGACGTCGACATCCAGGCGATGGCGTCGGACGCGCTGGACGCGTACTGGGTGTTCTGCTTGACGTCCGCCCGCAGCTGCAGCGCCCGGACCGTGCCGGCCGGGTCGTCCGACGGCTTGGTGATCTGGTCGCCGCTGGACAGCTGGGCTTGCAGCGCGGCCAGCCGGGACGCGTTGCTCTGCAGCCCGGTCAGTGCCGCGTAGTTGGACGATCCGACGGTAACGCGCATCATCAGCCGACTCCGGTGTGGTTGATCAGTGTGTCGAGCAGGTCGTTCATCGTGCTCAGCACCCGCGAGGACGCCTGGTAGGCGTGCTGCAGGGTGAGCATGTTGGTGACCTCCTCGTCGAGGTTGACGCCCGAGGCGGACTGCCGCAGCGCGTCGACGCTGCTGGTCACGGCGTCCTGCGTTGCCTGGCCCTGCTGGGCCAGCTTGCTGGACGCGGCGACCGCGCCGATGAGCGAGGCGTAGACGTTGTCGGCCGAGCCGCTCGCCGTCCCGAGCTGGGAAGCACCCAGCGCGTTCGAGCCGTCCTTGTTCGGGATCGGGTTGCCGGATCCGTCGAGCTGCTGCAGCCCGGACGCGGCCACCAGGTTCGGGTCGGTCATGACGACCTGGATGCCGGCCGCGATCGAACCCGGCCCGGTCGAGGTCGGCACCGAGAACATGTCGGTGCCGGCGTTGCCGGCGACGTCGTAGCCGTTGGCCTGCGCGCCGTTGACGGCCGTCGCCAGCGCCGTGGCCACCGCGTCGAGCTGGTTCTGCACGCCGGGCAGCGTGCTGGTCAGCGTTGTGAAGCTGCCGGCGGCGCTGCCACCGGACAGCGTGATCGCCGTGGTCGTGCCCGTGCTGGGGTCCAGCGCCGAGATGGCGTAGCCGGAGGTCGGGTCGTCCGACAGCGTCTGCGCGGTGTCGGTCGTGCCGTCGACGTACGTGACGCCGCCCGCGCCGGACGCGTCGGTGCCCACCTTGACCGTCGCCGTGCCGTCGGCGTTGATCGTGGCGACGCCACCGACGAGCTGGCTGAGCTTGTCGAGCAGCACGTCGCGCTGGTCGAGCAGCGAGTTGTCCGAGACGCCGGTGTTGTGCGCGAGCCGGATCTGGGTGTTCAGCGCGGCCAGCGAGCTCGCCGCCGTGTTGGCCTCGTCCAGGTCGTTGCCGAGCGACTGCGCCGCGGCGGCACCGACGTCGGACAGCGACCGGCTCATCGAGTTCAGCGTGCTGGCGACGGTCGCGCCGTCCTGCAGCAGCACCGTGCGCGGCGCGGCGGACGTCGGGTCGTTGGCGACCTTGGCCCAGTCGGACCAGAACGTGCTCAGCTGCTCGGCCAGGCCGGTGTCGCTGGGCTCGGGGAAGATGTCCTCGATCTGGGACAGCTGCGCGGCGGTCGTGTCGGCCAGCGCGCTGCGCGAGTGCTCGGTGCGCGCGCGGGCGTCGATGACCGCGTCGTTGAGCCGCGACGTGCCGGTGACGGTCACGCCGCCGGGGCCGCCGCCGACCGTGTACCGGCGCGGGACGCCGCCGACCGGGTCGACGCTGGCGAGGTCGACCGACTGGCGCGTGTATCCCGGGGTGCTCGCGTTCGCGATGTTCTGCGACACGACCTGCAGCCCGTACTGGGACGCGGCGAGCGAGGTCGCGGCCTGCTGGATCCCGGAGAAGGTGCTCACTCGATGCCCCCGTCGAAGTCCGTGCTGGTTGCGAAGAGATTCAGCGAAGCGCTCACGCCTGCTCGTCCAGGAGCATCGGGCCGGTGGCCAGGCTGACGGAGCTGCCGGTCGCGTCGTAGCCGGCGCCGATCGAGCCGGCCGTGCGGGCCAGGCTGTCCAGCGTCTCGCGGATCGCCGACATGCCGGCCTGCAGCAGTCGCTTGACGTCGCCGCCCATGTCCTCGATCTCGCCTACCAGCGCGCGCAGCGCGGTGCGGTGCTCGGCCAGCAGCGTGGCCCACGGCTCCGGCGCGACGGCGATCAGCTCGGTCAGCGTCGTCTCGTGCGGCAGGTGCAGCGACTCGGCCAGCGCCTCGATCTCCGCCGCCCGCAGCACCTCCGAGCCGCTCACCTGACGAACGGCCGCGTCCACCTCGTCGTTGACCCGGCTCAGCCAGCGGGTCGCCCCCGAGGTGAGCACCAGGCGCTGCACCGTCAGGCGGTACAGGACCTGCTCCAGCAGCTCGCGCTCGGTCCAGAGCAGCGCGCTGACTGCGGCGAAGGACGCCAGTTCGGAATCGGTGTGGCTGGAAGGCAGCTTCGGCATGCCCACACCATCGGCGTCCAGCCGCAAAACCTAAGACCTGCGCGGCAGCAGCGGAAGTGCCGGATTCTGGGGCCTCCAGCACTGTACCGAGCGGTAACTTAGCGCGCCACGCCGGGAGTTCACAAAAAATTCACGTCTAGGACTTGCGCCGTGTGAAGTTCATGTGTGAGAGTGCTTCACGTCGATCTAACACGAGCCGAGATCGACGGTGGGGCGGCCAAGGCGAAACCGACGGCCCCGTGGTCCAAACAGGGGGCCGGCTCGGACGTATGAGGTCCGCGAAACCGCGGTTTTCAAGGAGGCCAGTCGTGTCGGCTGCACAGAGCAACGAGAACGTCCCCGCTGAGTCCGTCGAGGAACTCGTCCGCACCCACCTGCCGCTGGTCGGCCACCTGGTGCGCGAGGTCCTGGGCCGGGTCCCCGCCCACGTCAGCCGCGACGACCTGGTCTCGGCCGGCATGCTCGCCCTCGCGATGAGCGCCAAGAGCTTCGACGCCGCCCGCGGCGTCCCGTTCGGGCGGTTCGCGGCGATCCGCATCCGCGGCGCGCTCACCGACGAGCTCCGCACCATGGACTGGGCCAGCCGGGCCGTCCGCGGCAAGGCCCGCGAGATCGAGGCCGTCCGCAACGAGCTGGCCGCCACCCTCGGCCGCACCCCGAGCCGCGACGAGATAGCGCACTCGATGGGCGTGGCCGTCCACGAGCTGGACAGCGTCGAGGCCGACGTGCAGCGCGCCTCGGTCCTCTCGATCCAGGGCCTCACCGACAACGATGGCGCCGACCTGCTCAGCGACCGCGACGCCGGCCCCGAGGGCCTGCTGCTGCACCGCGAGCAGCTGGGCATCCTGCGCGACGCGATCGCCGAGCTGCCCGACCGGCTGCGCACCGTCGTCGAGCAGTACTTCTTCGCGCAGCGCAAGATGGCCGACATCGCCGCCGAGCTGGGCGTCACCGAGTCGCGCGTGTCGCAGCTGCGCTCCGAGGCGCTGGTGATGCTGCGCGCCGGCATGCGCTCGCAGGACTCGGACGCCCCCGCCGTCGAGGCCACCACCTCCCGCCGCGCGAACGCGCAGGCCGCGTACGTGGCCGCCGTCGCCACCCGCTCCACCCTGGCCGGCCGGCTGCAGGCCAGCAGCCTGCTCGGCGAGGCCCGCGACGTCGTCTCCCGGCAGCGCATCGCGAACTGAACTTCCCCCACGGGGCAGCGGAAGCGCCCGAGACCTTCTGGTCTCGGGCGCTTCTGGTTTTCGCAGGGCCGAAATCGGACGAAGATTCCTCGCCCGACACCTCAACTCCCCCAGGCGGATGCCGATCCTGCATGCAGACCGGTCCACGGATGGACCGGCGCCCCGGCAGGGGCCGGCAAAACGAGACTCAAGTTTGGGAGGCAAACACAATGAGTCTTCGCATCAACACCAACGTTGCCGCGCTCAACGCGTACAACAACCTGAACGCCAACCAGTCCAAGCTGGAGGGTGCGTTCGAGCAGCTGTCCTCGGGTCTGCGCATC
>DASRSS010000107.1:0-4648 GCA_035656335.1 Jatrophihabitantaceae bacterium
CCAGACCAACGAGGTCTTCCGCGACGCCGTCGCCCGCGGCGTGCGCGACGGCAGCTTCGCCGACATCGACGTCAACCGCGTCGTGCGCGGCATGCTCTCGCTCAGCATCGACCTCGTCCGCTGGTACCGCCTCGACGGCAAGGACTCCCCCGAGCAGCTCGGCGACTTCTACGCGGACCTCGCGCTGGCCATCCTGGGCGCTCCCGCCAACGGCGCCGGCAAGGCCGCGGCCAAGCCGGCGCGCAAACCCGCAGCGCGACGGACGGCCGCCGCGCGCTAACCGTTCGGCGAGCCCGGCCCGGCCAGCGCCGCGAGCACCGTCTCGTAGACCGCGCCGACCCGGGCGTCCACCTCCGCGACGTCGAGCCCGAGGTCACGGGCGATCGCCTCGCGGAAGATCACGTATCCCTTGCAGGCAGCAACCGTGAACACGTGCATGGCTACCGCATCGGCGTCCGCCGGCAGGTCGCCCTGCTCGAGGTCGCGCTCGAGCGCCGCGCGCATCCGGTCGATCTCGGGCAGGACGTGGAAGTCGGGGTCGCCGTCGACGGCCAGCAGCGCCTCGACGGACGTCGCGCGCGGGTTGGCCAACTCGGTGCGGAACATCGCACGGCGGCGTTCGACGAACGGCGCGTTCCAGTGCCCCTTCGCGTTCGCCGCCCAGCGCCGGGCGCGCTCGGACGCGGCCGCACGCAGCAGCGACCGGCGATCACCGAAGTACTGGTAGATCTGCCCACGGTTCACGCCCGCGCGCGCCGCGACCTCGCGCAGGTTCAACCCGCCGAAGACGCCGTCGCGCTGCAACAACTCGAACGTCGCCTCGAGCAGATCCGTCTCGGTGCGCGCGCGGTCCCGCACGCGACGCGCCGTCACACCACACCCCGCTCACGCAGCGCCGCGATCTGGTCACCGGTGAGGTCGAGCAGCTCGGTCAGGATCTCGTCCGTGTGCGCGCCGAGCGCCGGCCCGGTCCAGCGGATCGCACCCGGCGTGGCGCTCAGCCGAGGCAGCGGCGCCACCATCGGCACGTCGCCGAACTCCGCGTCGCCGGCGTTGACGATCGAACCGCGCTCGCGGCAGTGTGCGTCGGCCATCAGGTCCGCGACGTTCATGATCGGCGAGGCGGGAACGTCCGCGGCCGAAAGGGTGGCGACGATGTCGTCGGCGGGGCGTGCCGCAGTCCACTCACTGATCAGCTTGTAGAGCTGGTCCTGGTGCTGGATTCGGCCGGCCCGGTCCGCGAAGCGCGGATCGCCGGCGAGTTCGGGACGGCCGATCGCGGTCGCGAACCGCCGGAACAGCGAATCGGTGCCGGCGTGGATGGAGACGAGCCGTCCGTCCGCGGTGTCGAAGTCGCTGGCCGGCACGATGGCCGCGTTGGTGTTGCCGGCCCGTTCGCGGACGGCGCCGGTGAGCGCGTGCGCCGGGACCGAATCCTCGCTCGCCCGCAGCGCGGCCTCGTAGAGGGCCAGGTCCACGACCTGGCCACCGCCGCCGGCCGCGCGGTGGTACAGCGCGGTCATGGTCGCGAACGCCGCCAGGTACGCGCTCATGTAGTCGATCACCGCATAGCCACTGCGGACGGGTGGCGCGTCCGGCCGGCCGGTGACGTACGTCTGCCCGCTGTACGCGCTCGCGATGCGATCGAACGCGCCGCGGTCGCGGTACGGACCGGTGAGGCCGTACGCGGTCAGGTACACCAGCACCGCGCGCGGATTGAGCGGCTGCAGATCCGCGGGCAGCATGCGATACCGCTCGAGCGTCGGGGGCCGGAAGTTGGTGATGACCACGTCGAAGTGCGGGACGAGCCGGTGCAGCAGCCGCTGGCCCTCGTCGGTGCGCAGGTCGATCGTCACCGACTTCTTGTTGCGGCCCTCCTGCAGCCAGCCGGGTGAGCGGCCGCCGTTGCGCGTGAAGTCGCCGGCCTTGGGGTCCTCGATCTTGACCACGTCCGCGCCGAAGTCGCCGAGCATGGTCGCCGTCACCGGTCCGGCCAGGACGGTCGCCGCGTCCAGGACCTTTACCCCGGCAAGTGCGTGGTTCACGGATGCTCCCGGTGCTCGTGGTCGATCAGGTCGGGGAACGGTCCGGACGCGAGCCAGGCTCCGGCGGCGCGGTCACCGTGGACGAGCGCGGCGAACGCGGCAGCGAGCCCGGACAGTGCGGTTCGCACCTCGTGCTCGCCGGTCCGTTCGTCGACCGCCGTCGCGGGAAGGCCGCCGAGGAAGTGGTCGCCGTCGCGCACGACGGCGAGGTGCTTGACCGCCGAACGGGACCGGTCGAACGGTTCGCGTCGCCAGGCGAGCCCCTCACCCTTCGCGCCGAAGTCGCGGGTGCCGGTGATCACCAACAGGGGCAGATGGACGCCGTCCCACGAGCGGGGCGTCAGCCCGCGATCGCCACTGCCCTGCGGCGACATCAACACCCCGCCGGCGACGGACGGATGGGTGATGTCGCCGTCCACGCCCGCGCCGTCCAGCCGCACGCCGAGCAGCAGCTGTGCGGTGTACGCGCCGAACGAGTGCCCGGCGACGATCACGCGGTGCGGGTTCAGGCGCATCGGCAGCTGCGTCTGCGTGGCCAGCGAGTCGAGCACCGCGTGCGCGCGCGCGACCCGGGACAGCCAGTGCTCCGGGTCGAACAGCATCGCATGCATGAGGCTGCGCGCGTGGGGGTCGTGGATCCAGTCCTGGGCCTGCGCCGCGTCGAGACCCAGCGCGGGTCCGGCGATCGAGAGCGCGTCGCGGAACTGCGGGTGCAGCACCGCGTAGCCGTGACCGGCCAGGTGGGTGCCCAGCGCCGCGTAACCCTCGGGTTCGCCGCCGAGTCCGTGACACAGCACGACGACCGGCAACGGGTCGCCGGCGCCGACGGGGTAGCGGGCGACGACGGCGACGTCCATGTCGCGCACGCCGCCGTCCTCGGTCGCCCAGGACGGCACGGTCAGCTCGGCCACCGGATACGGCCCGGGCCCGGTCCAGGCGGTCATCGCAGGTTGCTAACTAGCATAATGCTAGAAACGTACCGCGGTAGGGCTGTTGACGCTAGAGTCTGACTATGCGCTTAGTCACGACCGAGGGATGTCGGTGAGCGCGGCGCCCGCCGCCGTATCCGTCCGGCGCCGGGGCCCGGTCACCGAGGTGGTTCTGAACCGTCCGGAGCGGCGCAATGCCTTGTCCGGCAAGGCGATCGCGCAGCTGACCGGGATCTGCCGAGAGCTCGCCGACGCGGAGGTCGGCGCCGTCCTGCTGCGCGGCGAGCAGGAGTTCTTCTGCGCCGGCCTGGACATCACCGAGTTCGACGCCGCACATCCGCCGCTCGAGGACTGGATCTCGGCGCACCACGCGCTCGCCGACCTCGACGTGCCCGTGGTGGCGTGCCTGCAGGGTGGCGCGATCAACGCCGGTGCCGCCCTCGCGCTCGCTGCCGACCTCATCGTCGCCGCTGAGTCGGCGTACCTGCAGATCATGGAGGCGTCGATCGGGATGGTGCCCACGGTGAACGCGGCCTGGCTCGCGACCCGCTATCCGGCATCCGTCGGACTGCAGCTCGCACTTCCGGGAACGCGGATGTTCGCGTCCGACCTGCACCGGCTGGGTGTCGTTGCGCAGGTGGCTCCGGACGCGACGGCGCTGCAGCGGGCGCGGGATCTCGCGGCGCGGTTGGCCGCGTTCCCCGGTCGCGCGGCCGCCCGCACCAAGCGGGTCCTTCGCGCCGCGCGCGAGCACGGGACGGACTTCCCGTCGGCGGTCGCGGCCGCGTCCACCGCAGGAGCCGCACGATGAGCGAGCTCCCACTCGCCGGCATCACGGTCGCGGATTTCGGTCAGTTCATCGCCGGGCCGGCCGTCGGCCAGGCGCTTGCCGAGCTGGGTGCTCGCGTGATCAAGGTCGAGCCGGTCGACGGGGACGCCGCCCGCGCGGCCGGTGCTCTCGGCTCGGCGATGATCCGCACCAACAACCGGGACAAGCTCTCGCTCGCGGTCGATCTGCGGCACGCGGACGGTCACGAGATCGCGCGCCGACTCGTCTCGAGCAGCGACGTCGTCATCGAGAACATGCGTCCCGGCGCGATGGAGCGGTTGGGCCTGGGCGCCGAGCACGTCCGCGAGCTGAATCCACGCGTGGTCTACCTGTCGATCACGGCCTACGGACGCGACGCGACTCCGTCCCGTGCCGGTCTCGACATCGCCGCACAGGCCGAGAGCGGGATGATGTCGGTGACTGGGGAGGCCGACGGCGAGCCGCAGCGCGTGGGCTTCACCGTCGTCGACGGCGCGACCGCGTACGCGGCCACGAACGCCGTCCTGGCCGCACTGCTGCGGCGCGAGCGCACGGGCGTCGGCGCGGTGATCGACACCTCGCTGTACCAGGTCGCGGTACACCTCCAGGGCGCAGCGTGGACGGCGATGTTCGCGTCGGGCGTCGAACCGGTGCGGCGCGGCAACGGATACCCGACTGCCGCGCCCGCCGCCGAGGTGATCCAGGTGCGCGACGGGCGGATCGTGCTGTCGGCATACACGCCCGCGCACTGGGCGCGGCTGTGCACCGCGATCGGTCGGCCCGAGTTGCAGGACGATCCGCGCTTCGCGACGAGTGACGACCGAGTCGCGCACCGAGCCGAGATGCGAGCCGAACTGTCGTCCGCG
>DASRSS010000108.1:0-13393 GCA_035656335.1 Jatrophihabitantaceae bacterium
CCGCGGATCCGGGTGTCTTGATGAGCACGCCGACGAGCGCCACGCAGATCGCGCCCGACGTCGTCGCGGACGCGCTGCCGGCGCGCCGCTGGTTCGGGCTGCGTCCCGGTGCGCCGCGGCCCGAGCGGCGCAGGTCCGGACGACGTCGGCACGCACGGGGCCTGACCGTCGTCGCGATCGGCATCCTGGCCTGCTGGACGGTCGTCGCGATCGCCGCGCCGCTGCTCGCGCCGCACGACCCGCTCGCCCAGTCCGGGCCGTACTACTCGCCGCCGTCCGCGAAGCACTGGCTCGGTACCGATCAGCTCGGCCGCGACATCCTCAGCCGGATCCTCTACGGCGCTCGGCTGTCGCTGCCGCTGGCCGTCGTGATCGTCGCGCTCGCACTGCTGATCGGCGGGACCCTCGGCCTCGTCGCCGGTTACCTCGGCCGCTGGGTGGACGAGGTGCTGATGCGGCTGACCGACCTGGTGTTCGCGTTCCCGCCGATCATCCTGGCGATGGTCGTGACGGCGGCGTTCGGACCGAGTGCGCGCAACGCCGTGCTCGCGCTGGTGCTCGTCTCGTGGCCGACCTACGCGCGCGTGGTGCGCAGCGCGGTGCTCTCCATCCGCAGCTCGGACTTCCTGAGCGCGTCGCGGCTGCTCGGCGTCGGGCCGTGGCGGGCGCTGTGGCGCGACGTGGTGCCGAACAGCGTCGGCCCGTCCGTCGTGCTGGCCAGCCTGGAGCTCGGCAACGCCGTGCTGATGCTGGCGTCACTGTCCTTCCTCGGCCTCGGTCCGCGCCCGCCCGCGCCGGAGTGGGGCGCGATGATCGCGGCCGGTTCGAACGACCTGTCCAAGTGGTGGGTCAGCATCATCCCCGGCATCGCGATCCTGACCGTCGTGCTCGCGTTCAACCTGCTCGGCGACGCGGTGCGTGACTGGCTAGACCCGCGGAGCAGGAGACAGCGATGAGCGAACCGTTGCTGCAGACGAGCTGGTTGTCGGTCACGTTGCGTGGGCAGGCCGGAC
The DNA here is from genome assembly GCA_035656335.1 of Jatrophihabitantaceae bacterium. Taxonomy (GTDB): domain Bacteria; phylum Actinomycetota; class Actinomycetes; order Mycobacteriales; family Jatrophihabitantaceae; genus DASRSS01. Next base: position 1,014 of record DASRSS010000108.1, read on the forward strand.
CGTTGCCGGTGATCAAGGGCCTGGACCTGCGGGTCGAGCGCGGCGAGATCGTCGGGCTCGCGGGCGAGAGCGGTTCGGGCAAGAGCTTGACCGCGCTGACGTTGCTCAACCTGCTGCCCGCGGGCGCGCACGTCGACGGTTCGATCCGGTTCGACGGCACCGAGCTGACCGGCCTGGACCGGCGCGGCTGGCAAGGCGTTCGCGGTTCGGGCATCGCGATGGTGTTCCAGGACTCCAGCGCCGCCCTGCACCCGATGCTGACCGTCGGCGTGCAGCTCACCGAGCACATGCGGGTCGCGCTCGGCTTGACCAAGGCAGCAGCCAGGGCACGCGCGATCGAGCTGCTCGAGCAGGTCCGCATCCCGCAGCCGGAGCGCGCGCTGCGTTCGTACCCGCACCAGTTCTCCGGAGGCATGCGGCAGCGGATCGCGATCGCCATCGCGCTGGCGTGCCGACCACGTCTCCTGATCGCCGACGAGCCGACCACCGCGCTCGACGTCACCGTCCAGGCGGGCATCCTGGCGCTGTTCGACGAGCTGCGCCGCGAGCACGACCTCGCCGTCCTGTTCATCACGCACGACCTCGGGGTGCTGTCCTCGCTCACGCAGCGCGCCTACGTCTTCTACGCCGGGAGGGTGATGGAGAGCGGCGCGACCACGGACGTGCTGAACCGGCCCGCGCACCCGTACACCTCCGCGCTGCTCGGCGCGCGGCCGCACGGACTGAGTACCACGCGGACGCTGCAGGCGATCCCGGGTGTGCCGGTTCTGCCTGGTGAGGAACCACCGGGCTGCCCGTTCGAGCCCCGCTGCCGGTTCGCGCAGGACGTCTGCCGTTCTGCCGTCCCACCGCTCGAGTCGATCGGTGACAGCCGCACGTTGGCGTGCGCGGTCCAGCCGGAGCTGGTGCGGCCATGAGCGGATTGCTGCAGATCGAGGACGTACACGTCGAGTACAAACCACGCGGGCGCGGTGTCGTGCGAGCGGTCGCCGGCGTCGATCTGGAGGTGGCGCCCGGCGAGGTGGTCGGCCTGGTCGGCGAGTCGGGCTGCGGCAAGTCCTCGCTCGCGCGTGTCGCGGCCGGACTCGCGGCACCGAGCGCGGGCCGCGTCCTGTTCGACGGTGCGCCGGTCGTCCCGCTGGGCTGGCGGCGCTGCCCGCCCGGCCAGACCCGGCTGCAGATGATCTTCCAAGATCCCGGCGGCTCGCTGAACCCGCGGCGGTCGGTCGGGGCGCAGCTCGCGGACGGAATGCGGTCCGGACGGGTGGCCGACCTGCTCGACCGGGTCGGCATGCCGCACAACGCGGCCGACCGGTTCCCGCACGAGTTCTCCGGCGGGCAGCGGCAGCGACTCGCGATCGCGCGTGCGCTCGCCGCCGAGCCGACGCTGCTGATCGCCGATGAACCGGTCACCGCGTTGGACGCGTCCGCGCAGGCCCAGGTCGTCTCGCTGCTGCTCTCGCTGGTGCGCGAGCTGCAGGTCGGGCTGCTGTTCATCTCACACGACCTCGCCCTCGTGCACGAGATCGCCGATAGGACTGCGGTGATGTACCTGGGCCGCGTCGTCGAATCCGCGCCGACGCGCCGGCTCATGGCGGCACCGCAGCACCCCTACACGCGCGCGCTGGTGGATGCCGTGCCGCAGGTCGCCGACCAGCAACAGCTGCCGGCGGTGCTGCGGGGTGAGGTGCCCGACCCGTCGCGCGCCCCGACCGGCTGCCGGTTCCGGCCACGCTGCCCGCACGCGCGGGACCTCTGCCGCACCGAGCCCGTGCTGCGCCGGGTGCCAGGTACCGCCGACGACGGCGTGGTCGCCTGCCATCGCGTCGAGGAGATCCAACTGGAGGTACAGCGATGACCCGTGTCCGCGAGACCGACGGCGAGGTGGCCGCGGCCGTCCGCGCAATGTATGCCGCGTACCCGGACTCGGACCGGTTCGATCAGCATCTGCATCCGGACATCACGATCTGGGAGACCGACCACCCCGGCGACTGGATCGGGCTGACGGAGTTGACCGAACTGCGCACCCGCCGCAGGGCCGACGCCGCAGGTAGCCCCGCGCCGCAACTGTCCGTCGACCAACTGCTGGTCGACCGCTGGGGCGAGTCGGCTGCCGTCGCGCGGTACCTCCTTCGCGCGGACGCGGCCGGCGAGCAGACTGCGTTCCGCGTCACCGACGTATGGGACGCCGATGGCGACGGCGGCTGGCGCATCGTGCACCATCATGCCGAGCAACTCTGAAGGGACAATGGCACCATGTTGGGGGATCGACTCCGCGAACTGCGCTTGCATCACGGCATGACGCTGCGCGAGCTCGCGAGCGCGGCGGAGGTATCCCCGGCGCTTCTCAGCCAGCTGGAGAACGGGGTGACCGACCCCAGCCTGGCGACGCTGCGCAAGCTGGCGACCGTGTTCAAGGCCGAGGTGTCGTCGCTGTTCAGCGAGCCGGACGCCCCGCTGGTGCACCTGTCCCGTCCCGGCGAACGCATGCGGCTCACCGCCCCGCAGGGCGAGATCACCTACGAGCGGCTCACCCCCGGGCGCGGGGACCTCGAGGTGCTGCTGGCCACGATGCAGCCCGGGGACGTCAGCTCGTCCGAGTTGCGCGGCCACGATTCGACCGAGTGCATCGTCGTGCTCGAGGGCGAAGTGGTCGTCGAGATCGGCGGCGAGCGGCACCTCCTCGCCGTTCGTGAGTCGCTCACGTTCGACTCGCGGTTGCCGCACCGGTTCTGCAACGAGAGCAAGGCACCCGCCGCGTACCTGCTCGCCGTCACTCCTCCGGTGCCGTAACCATGACCGGTACCCAGGTGTCCCTCGGCTTCCAGACCGACAAGTCCGGTGCCGACTACCAGCGCCTCGCCGTGATGGCCGAGGCGCTCGGCTTCGACGGCGTCTCGGTCTTTCACGACTTCGGATTCCAGCCGTCGCTGTACCCGCTGCTGGAGATGGCGAGGGTGACCGAGCGGATCCGGCTCGGCGCCGCCTGCCTCAACCCGTTCCTGCTGCACCCGGTCGAGATCGCGGGGCAGGCCGCGGCACTGGACCTCGCCTCGGACGGCCGCGCCTACGTCGGGCTGACGCGGGGCGCATGGCTCGGCCAGGTGGGCGTCCACCAAACGCGACCGCTGCGCGCGATGGCCGAGGCGATCGAGGTGATCCGCCGGCTGATCCGGGGCGACGACAGCGCCTACGCGGGCGAGGTGTTCCCGCTCGCGGCCGGCACCCGGCTGCGTTACCCGCGGCGCCGGCCGGAGCTCGACGTCCTGCTGGGCACATGGGGACCGCGCGGGCTCGCGCTGGCCGGCCGCGCCGCCGATGAGGTGAAGCTCGGCGGCTGCGCGAACCCCGACATGGTCCGGCACGCCCGCGCGCTGATCGACGCCGCGAGTTCGGGCCGAAAGGTCGGCCTGGTCGTCGGTGCGGTGACGGTGGTGGACGAGGACGGGGCGGCCGCCCGCGCGCGCGCCCGCTCCGAGGTCGCGATGTACTTGGACGTCGTCGCCAAGCAGGACGTCACTGCCGACGTGCCCGATGAGGTCCTGGCGCCGATGCGCGCGGCGCTGGCACGCGGCGACGCGGACGCTGCCGGGCGGGTGATCCCCGACGAGATTCTGGACAAGTTCGCGTTCGCCGGTGCGCCCGACGAGGTCGCGGCGCACGGTGCCGAGCTGATCGCCGCAGGTGCCAGCCGCATCGAGTTCGGCACCCCGCACGGGGCTTCGGACGACGACGGGGTGGAGCTGCTGGGCAAGCGCGTGCTGCCCGCGCTGAGGGAGCTGTCGTGACTGGGAGCGACGTGAACGTCCGCGCCATTGCCGACGAACTGCTGCACGACCTCGCCCCGGTGGACGTGGGCGCGGCGGAGGCGCTCGGGCAGGGGCAGGCTTCGATCATGCCCGCGCTGGCGCCCGCCGACTTCGCCGCGCGGCACGAGGCGTATCGCCGCGCGCAGCGGGCGTTGCGCGAATGCGGCTCGCCGTCGGACGGCGACCGCGCGTTGGACGCCGCGCTTCGGGAGCGCGTCGACAGCGAGCTGGCGCTCGACGACGCCGGGTTCGCGACGTCGCTGCTGGCGCCGCTGGCCACGCCGGTGCACCAGGTGCGCGAGGTGTTCGACAAGCTGCCGCACGAGAGCGCCGCGGACTGGGAGCGGGTGGCCGAACACCTGGACCGCGTGCCGGCGGCACTGGCCGACTACGCCGAGACGCTGCGCTCCGCGGCCGCCGACGGCCACGCGGTGTCGGCGCGGCAGATGCTCGGCGCGGCGGAGCAGTGCGAGAAGTGGATCGGCCCGGACGACTTCTACCGCCGGCTGGTCGCCAACGCGCAGGTCGCGGACCGTGATCGGCTCGCCGCCGGAGCCGAGGCGGCGAGCGCGGCGACCGCGTCGTTCGCCACGTTCCTGCGCACCGAACTGCTGGCGCACGCCCGTCCGCACGACGGCGCGGGCCGCGAGCTCTATCAGGTGACCGCGCGCGCGTTCCTCGGTGACGACGTCGACCTGGACGACACGTACGCGTTCGGCTGGGACGAGCTGGCGCGGCTGACGGACGAGATGCGCGAGGTGGCCGCGTCGCTCGGTGCCGACTCGATCGAACAGGCCGCGGCGCTGCTCGACGCGGAGACCGACGGCCGGCTGCAGGACGACGACCTCGCCGGCTGGCTGCAGCAGCGCGTGGACGAGGTCGTCGACGCCGTCGACGGCGTGCACTTCGATCTGCCCGAGGTGGCGCGCCGTCCCGAGTGCGCGATCTCGCCGACGTCCACCGGCGTCATGTACTACTCGCCGCCGGACGCCGCGTTCACCAGGCCCGGCCGCATCTGGTGGTCGCCTCCGTCCGAAGGCGTTTCGCACGTGTGGCGCGAGGTCACGACCGTCCACCACGAGGGCGTGCCCGGGCACCACCTGCAGATCACCACCGCGATGAGCCAGCCCGACCTGCACCCGTGGCAGCGGTCCATGGCGCACGTGCACGGCTACGCCGAGGGATGGGCGCACTACACCGAGCGGCTAGCCGACGAGCTGGGTCTGCTGCGCAGCGCGGGCGAGCGACTGGGCATGCTGTACGGGCAGCGCTGGCGTGCCGCGCGCATCGTGATCGACATGGGCCTGCACCTGGGGCTGCCGATACCGGCGCGCAACGGCTTCACCGACGCGACCACGTGGACGCCCGAGGTGGGCGCATCCGTGCTGCGCACGGCGTCCGGATGCGACGCGGTCACCGCGCGATTCGAGGTTGACCGCTACTTCGGCTGGCCGGCGCAGGCGCTGTCGTTCCGCGTCGGCGCGCGGCTGTGGCGACAGCTGCGGGACGCCGCCGCGAACCGTCCGGGCTTCGACCTGCGCGCGTTCCACATGGGCGCGTTGCGGCTCGGCCCGATGGGTCTGCGTCCACTGCGGAAGGTGCTGCTCGGTGAGTGAGGACATGGAGCTCTACGACCTGCGGGTCACCGTGGAGAGCATCGAGGGACGCTCGGTGTGCGGGCTCGCGGTGGGGGACTGGTTCGAGCTGGTGAACAGCAGCGAGCTGCGGCTGCCCGACGGCAAGCACTTCTGCGTCTTCGCGCTGCAGTCCGTCCTGCCGCTGCTGCCGGCGAAGCAGCGGCAGCTGCCCGAGAACGACTGGCTCGAGCGCGATTCGCTGGTGTGCTGCCCCGACCCGGAGGAGCGCGTCGTCATGCGGATCGAGCGGATCGGCACGCGGCGCATGAACTCCGACGATCTGACCTGATCGGCTGGTCACAATTTTCACTAGTCGACTCGGGTTTATCATCGTGGTATGGACGAGTCGCTGGCGGCAGCACTGGAGCGCGAACACCACGAGATCGATGCGGGCCTGGACAGCCTGACCCGCGACGGCGGATCACCGGACGTGCAAGGGGCGCTGCGCGCGATCGCCGCCCTGCGCCGGCACATCTACCTGGAGGAGGAGTTCCTCTTCCCGCCGCTGTCCGGCGGCAACCTGGTCGCCCCGTTGTTCGTGATGTTGCGCGAGCACGGGCAGCTGTGGCGGACGCTGGACGAGCTCGAGGCCGCGCTGCGTGCGTCCACCGATCCGGCCGCGGTGCGCGAGTGCTGCAGCCGGCTCGCCGTGCAGTTGCTGCACCACAACGTCAAGGAGGAGCGGGTGATTTATCCGGCGGCGGACGAGTCGCTCCCGCCGGACATCGCCGCGCGGCTGCGCGAACTTCTCGACACCGGTGCGCTCCCGGACGGCTGGGTCTGCGCCAAGGCCTGAGCCCGCCAGGCACAATGAATCATGGTGCGGGTCGAGCCGGAGCGGTTCGAGCAGATGGTGGGCGAGGCGCTCGACGGCCTGCCGCCGGAGCTCGGCCGGATGATGCGCAACGTCGCCGTCACGGTCGATCACGACACCCCGCCCAACGGGCTGCTCGGGCTGTACCACGGCGTCCCGCTGACCGAGCGCACCTCGCACTACGCCGGGGTCCTGCCCGACCACATCACCATCTACCGGCAGGCGATCTGCCAGCTGTGTGACAGCGACGAGCACGTGATCGACCAGGTGCGGCGGACCGTCGTCCACGAGGTCGGTCACCACTTCGGCATCGACGACGACCGGCTGCACGAACTGGGCTGGTGATCAGGCGACGGTCGAACTCATCTCGGCCGCGACCGCGTCCAGGTGCTCCAGCAGCGCGAGGGCGGACGGGCTCAGCGGCCGCTCGCTGGGACGCGTCACGCCGACCGTGTGGCTCATCGGCTCCAGCGAGACCGGCAGCAGCGTCAGCGCCGGATCACCAGACGCGATGAGCATAGGCAGCGCCGCGACGGTGTCCGTCTCGGCGAGCAGGTTGCGCAGCGTGAGGATCGACGTGCACTCGATGCGGTTCGCCGGCAACGGCAGGTCGTGGCGCAGGAACACCTGCTCCAGCTCGCCGCGCAGCGCCGTCTCGGTGCCCGGCAGCGCCCACGGGTAGTCGATCAGATCGGAGACCGTGGCGTTGCGCAGCCGCGTGGCCGGGTGCTTGCGTCGCACCACGAGCCGCACCGGCTCGTCGTACAGGCGTCGCTGGCGGCGCGCGCGGCGTGGGGGCGCGGTCAGCCGGCCGACGACGAAGTCGACGCGGCCGGCCTCCAGGTCGGCGAGCAACGACTCGGGTGTCGCCTCGCGGATGATCACCGTGACGTTCGGGCGCTCGGCCTTCAGCCGCGCGATCGCCCTCGGCAGCAGCAGGTTCGAGCCGGCCAGGTGCGTGCCGACGGTGACCGTGCCCAGCCCGGCGTCGGCCAGCTCGGCGACGTGCCGCCCGGCCTGGGTGAGCTGCGCGAGGACGGCGCGCGCGTGCTCGGTGAACGCGGTGCCGTAGATCGTCGGCGTGACGCCGCGCGGACCCCGCTCGTAGAGGTCGACGCCGAGGATCTCCTCCAAGTCGCGCAGCGCGCGGGTGAGTGCCGGTTGGGTCACCCGCAGGTGCGCGGCGGCGCCGACCACGCTGCCGTGCTCGGAGAGCGCGTCGACCAGCACCAGGTGCCGCAGCTTGAGCCGTCCGTCCAGCAGCCGGGGGAGATCCATGCTTCGATGCTATGCCTGGTAGGCATTGCCGGTTGATGATTTGGCATTTGTTCGGCATGGCCCGATCGGCGAGGCTGGACCTCGTGAGAGGCATCCCGCGATGACCGCCGGCAGCGTCCGGAACTTCGTCGACGGCGAGTTCGTCGAGACCGAGCAGACCTGGACGAAGATCAATCCCGTGGACGGCTCGCCGCTGGCCGACGTCCACGAGGCCGACGCCGCCCTTGTCGACCGCGCCGTGCGGGCCGCCCGCGCGGCGCTGGACGGTGCGTGGGGCGCGAGCACCGTCGCGCAGCGCACCGCCTTGCTGCGCAAGGTCGCCGACCGCATCGAGGAGCGGTTCGAGGAGTTCGTCCGCGCCGAGAGCGCCGACACCGGCAAGCCGCTTGCGCAGGCCCGCGAGCTGGATGTCGCCCGCGCCGTTGCTAACTTCCGCTCGTTCGCCGACACCGTCGCGGCCGCGGGCCAGCCGTCGTTCATGACCGATCTCGCGAACGGCCGGCAGGCGCTCAACTACGCCGTCCGCAAGCCGCTCGGCGTGGTCGCGGTGATCGTGCCGTGGAACCTGCCGCTGCTGCTGCTGACCTGGAAGGTCGCTCCGGCGCTCGCGTGCGGGAACGCGGTGGTCGTCAAGCCGTCCGAGGAGACGCCGACGACCGCGACCCTGCTCGCCGAGGTGCTGGACGAGGCCGGCCTGCCGGCCGGCGTCTACAACGTCGTGCACGGGTTCGGGCCCGACTCGGCCGGTCAGTTCCTCACCGAGCACCCGGGCATCGACGGCGTCACGTTCACCGGCTCGTCCGCGACCGGGGCGGGGATCATGCGCGCGGTCGCGCCGCGGGTCCGTCCGGTGTCCTTCGAACTCGGCGGCAAGAACGCCGCGATCGTCTTCGCCGACGCGCACCGGGATGACGCGTTGGCGGGGCTGACCCGCTCGGTGTTCGCGAACACCGGTCAGGTGTGCCTGTGCACCGAGCGGGTCTACGTCCAGCGGCCGATCTTCGACGACATCGCGGCCGGGCTCGTCGAACGGGCGCGGTCGCTGCATCTGGGCCGTCCGGACGACGCCGCCACGACGACCGGGCCGCTGATCAGCCAGGAACACCGCGAGAAGGTGCTGTCGTACTACCGGCTGGCCGAGGAGTCCGGCGCGAAGACGCTCGTCGGCGGTGGCGTGCCCGCGCTGGCGGACGGCCTGGCCGGCGGGTCGTGGATCGAGCCGACGCTGTGGACCGGCCTGACCAACTCCGACCGCGTGCTGCGCGAGGAGATCTTCGGACCGTGCGCCGCGCTCGTCCCGTTCGACACCGAGGACGAGGCGATCGCGCTGGCCAACGACACCGACTACGGCCTCGCGGCCTCGGTCTGGACGACCGACCTCTCGCGCGGCCACCGTGTCGCGCAGCGCATGAACGTCGGCATGGCGTGGGTGAACACGTGGTTCCTGCGCGACCTGCGCTCGCCGTTCGGCGGCGTCGGGCTGTCCGGCATCGGACGCGAAGGCGGCGAGCACTCGCTGGACTTCTACACCGAACCCACCAACGTCTGCGTCGCGCTATGAGCGACGTAACGCCGCGGGGACGGTTCCCGCACGCCAGGAGGGTCGGGGACTTCGTCTACGTCAGCGGGACGTCCGCGCGCCGGCCGGACAACACGATCGAGGGCGCGGAGGTCGACGAGCTGGGCACCACGGCGCTCGACATCCGCGTGCAGACCCGGGCCGTGCTGGAGAACGTCAAGGGCATCCTCGCCGAACACGGCGCCGACCTCGCCGACCTCGTCCAGGTCACGACGTACCTGGTCAACATGAACGACTTCGGCGGCTACAACGAGGTGTGGGCGTCGTACTTCGACGAGACCGGGCCGACGCGCACGACCGTGGCCGTCCACCAGCTCCCGCACCCGCACCTGCTCATCGAGATCCAGGCCGTCGCGCACCTAGGAGACAAGCAGTGAACCTGCAGGCGATCAACTTCAAGCAGTGGATCGAGGACAACCGGCACCTGCTCAAGCCACCGGTGGGCAACAAAACGATGGCGGTCGGCAACGACTTCATCGTGATGATCGTCGGCGGGCCGAACTCGCGCACCGACTACCACGTCGACCCGTACGAGGAGTGGTTCTACCAGCTGGAGGGCAACATCCACGTCGACCTGATGGTGGACGGCAAGCCCGAGACCGTGCACATCGGCCCGGGCGAGACGTGGCTGCTGCCCGGCAACACCCCGCACTCGCCGCAGCGCCCCGAGCCCGGCTCGGTAGGCCTGGTGATCGAGCGGGTGCGCGAAGAGGGCACGCTCGAAAAGTTCCAGTGGTACTGCCCCAACTGCAACGCGCTGGTGCACGAGGTCGAACTGCAGGTGCGCGACATCGTGGTCGACCTGCCGCCGGTGTTCACCGCGTTCTACGAGGACGAGTCGGCCCGCGTCTGCAAGAACTGCGGGCACCTGCATCCAGGCAAGGGCTGATGGACCGAGCGATCGACGTCCACACCCACTACGTCCCGAAGGGCTGGCCGGAGCTGGGGGACGGGTTCCCGTCGCTGCGCGTGGAGACCGAAGCCGAAGCCGTGATCATGCTCGGCTCGCAGGAGTTCCGGCGCGTGCGGTCGGACTGCTGGGACGCCGCCCGTCGCCTCGCGGACATGGACGCCGACGGGGTGTGCGCGCAGGTGGTGTCGCCGACGCCGGTGTTCTTCTCGTACGCGCACGACCCGGTGCAGGCGGCGCGGATCGCGACCGTGTTCAACGACCTCGCGCTGCAGATCTGCGAGCCGGCGCAGGACCGCCTGCTGCCGTTCTGCCAGGTTCCGCTGCAGGATCCGGACGCGGCCTGCCGCGAGCTGGAGCGGTGCCTGGCCGCGGGACACGTCGGCGTCGAGATCGGTAACCACGTCGGTGACCGCGACCTCGACGACGCGGGCATCGTGACGTTCCTGCAGCACGCGGCCTCGCTCGGCGCGCCGGTCTTCGTCCACCCCTGGGACATGCCGAACTCGCCGCGGCTGGACCGCTGGATGGCCCAGTGGCTGGCCGGCATGCCCGCCGAGACGCACCTGTCGATCCTGGCGATGATCCTGGGCGGCGTGTTCGACAAGGTCGGCGACGACCTGCGCATCTGCTTCGCGCACGGCGGCGGCTCGTTCGCGTTCTGGGTGGGCCGGATGGACAACGCCTGGCGCGAGCGCAACGACGTGATCGGGACGTCCGCCCACGAGCCGTCGCACTACCTGGGCCGCTTCTACGTCGACTCGGTGGTGTTCGACGAGCGCGCGCTGCGGCTGCTCGTGGACACGGTCGGGCGCGACCGCGTGGTCGTGGGCAGCGACTACCCCTACCCGCTCGGGGAGCGGCCGGCCGGCGGGCTGGTGCGCGGGGCTAGCGTGGTGGACGAACGCACCCGGCGGATGATTTTGCGTGAGAACGCGGAGACGTTTCTGGGCGTGAACGCCCTGCTGAGCAAGGAGAAATCGGCATGACCAGTGTTGGCCCCGTAGCAGGGCAACACCCCGCGGATGTCCCTGCTACGGGGCCAAGCATGGACGAGGCGGCGGCGCTCGAGCTGGACCGCACCGATCCGCTGCCCACCCGCCGCGGCGAGTTCCACGTGCCGCCGGACCCGTCCGGGCGCTACGCCGACGCGGCCTACTTCGCCGGCAACTCGCTCGGCCTGCAGCCGAAGATCCTGCGCGAGCGGCTCGCGATCGAGCTGGACGACTGGGCGGCGCTCGGCGTGGAGGGCCACGTCGAGGCGACGCACCCGTGGGTGTCGTATCACGAGCTGCTGCGCGATCCGGCGGCCCGGCTGGTCGGCGCGCAGCCGCGCGAGGTCGTCGTGATGAACTCGCTCACGGTCAACCTGCACCTGATGATGGTCAGCTTCTACCGGCCGACACCGCAGCGGCACGCGATCGTGATCGAGGACAGCGCGTTCCCGTCCGACAGCTACGCGGTGCGCAGCCAGGCCCACTGGCACGGCTACGACCCGGACGAGGCGATCATCCGGCTGAAGCCGCGAGCCGGCGAGTCCACGCTCCGCAGCGAGGACGTCGTCGAATTCCTTGCCACGCAAGGCGATCGCGTCGCCCTGGTGCTGCTCGGCGCGGTCAACTACTACAGCGGCGAGTTCCTCGACATCCCGGCGATCACCGCGGCCGGTCACGCCGCGGGCGCCGTCGTCGGCTGGGACCTCGCGCACGCGGCCGGCAACCTGCCGCTGCGGCTGCACGACTGGGACGTCGACTGGGCCGCGTGGTGCTCGTACAAGTACCTCAACAGCGGACCCGGTGCACTGGCCGGCGCGTTCGTCCACGAGAAGCACCTCGCCGACAGGACGCTGCCCAAGCTGGCCGGCTGGTGGTCGACCGATCCGGCGACCCGGTTCCAGATGGCCCCCGAGGTCACGCCGGTAGACAGCGCCGATGCCTGGCAGCTGTCCAACCCGCCGATCCTCGCCATGGCACCGGTTCTCGCGTCACTGCAGATGTTCGACGAGGTGGGCCTGGACGCCTTGCGGGACAAGAGCATTCGGCTTACCGGCTACCTCGAACGGCTGCTGGACGAGGTGTGCCCGGGCCGCGCGCTCGAAGTGATCACGCCCCGCGATCCGGCGCGCCGCGGCGCCCAGCTGTCCGTCCGTGTCGGCGGGGTCGAGGCCGGCAAGGTGAGCGAGATCCTGCGCGCCGAGCACGGCGTGTTCGCCGACGCGCGCAACCCGGACGTGATCCGGCTCGCCCCTGTACCCATGTACTGCACGTTCCACGACTGCTGGCGGGCGGCCACCGCGCTGGGCGAGGTGCTGCGCAGTGCCTGAATGGGGGTCCCCCCGCCAAGAGGGGCATAG
>DASRSS010000109.1:0-13843 GCA_035656335.1 Jatrophihabitantaceae bacterium
TGGTCAGGTCGCCGAGGCCGCGCAGCAGGTCGTGCACGCCGTCGGGCCCGTGCGCGTGGCGGGCCGGAGCGAGCCGGCCGACCTCCGCGGCGACCTCGGCCAGCGCGTCCGGGTCGAGCAGCTCGCGCAGCTCGGTGGCGCCGAGCAGCTCGGCGAGCAGCGCGGAGTCGAGCGACAGCGCCTGCGCCCGGCGCTCGGCCAGCGGGGCGTCGCCGTCGTAGATGAACGCGCCGACGTAGCCGAACAGCAGCGAGCGCGCGAACGGCGACGCGGCCGGTGTCTCGACCTCCACCACCCGCATCGCCCGGCCGGCGATCTCGCGCATCAGCGCGGTGAGGCCGGGCAGGTCGAACACGTCCTGCAGGCACTCGCGCATTGCCTCGAGCACGACGGGAAAGTCGCCGTAGTCGGACGCCACCTGCAGCAGCTGGTTGGCGCGCTGGCGCTGCTGCCACAGCGGCGTGCGCTTGCGCGGATCGCGGCGGGGTAGCAGCAGCGCCCGCGCCGCGCACTCGCGGAACCGCGACGCGAACAGCGCCGAGTCCCCGACCGCGTCCGTGACCAGGCCGGCGATCTCGTCCGGGTCGAAGACGACCAGGTCCGCGCCCGGGAGTTCGGCGTCGACGTCCGGCAGGCGCAGCACGATGCCGTCGTCGGAATGCATCGAGGCGACGTCCAGCCCGTACCGCTCGCGCATCCGGGTGCCGATCGCGAGCGCCCACGGCGCGTTGACCGGCGCGCCGAACGGGGAGTGGACGACCAGCCGCCAGTCGCCCAGCTCGTCGCGGAACCGCTCGACCAGCACGGTGGCGTCGTCGGGCAGGTGGCCGGTCGCCTCGCGCTGCTCGGCCAGATAGGCGAGCAGGTTCGCGGTGCCCCACTCGTCCAGCCCGGCGGCGCGCGCGCGTTCGGCCGCCGCGCCGGGCGCCGCGTTCGCGACCTCGCGCAGGAACGCGCCGAGCGCCTTACCCAGCTCGACCGGACGGCCGGGGGAGTCGCCCTTCCAGAACGGCATGCGACCGGCCTGACCGGGCGCCGGCGTGACCAGCACGCGGTCATGCGTGATCTCCTGGATCAGCCAGGACGACGACCCGAGCAGGAACACGTCCCCGACACGCGACTCGTAGACCATCTCCTCGTCCAGCTCGCCGACGCGCCGCCCCGGGCCTTCGGCGCCGGCGAGGAACACGCCGAACAGGCCGCGGTCCGGGATGGTGCCGCCGCTGGTGACGGCCAGCCGCTGCGCTCCGGCGCGCGGGGTCAGCTCGCCGGTCACGCGGTCCCAGTTCAGCCGCGGCCGCAGCTCGGCGAACGCGTCGGACGGGTACCGCCCGGCGAGCATGTCCAGCGTCGCCTCCAGGGCGCTGCGCGGCAGGCCCGCGAACGGCGCGGCGCGGTGAACGATCTCCTCCACCTCGTCCACGGTCAGCGGCTCGGTCGCGACCATGGCCACGATCTGCTGCGCGAGTACGTCCAGCGGGTTGCGCGGATACCGCATCGCCTCGATCGCGCCGTCGCGCATCCGCTCGGCGACGACGGCGCACTCCAGCAGATCGCCGCGGAACTTCGGGAAGATCACGCCCTTGGACGCCGCGCCCACCTGGTGCCCGGCGCGCCCCACCCGCTGCAGCCCGGACGCGACGGACGGCGGGGACTCCACCTGCACGACCAGGTCCACCGCGCCCATGTCGATGCCCAGCTCGAGCGAGGACGTGGCGACGACCGCGGGCAACCGTCCCGACTTGAGTTCGTCCTCCACGACGGCGCGCTGCTCGCGTGACACGGAGCCGTGGTGCGCGCGCGCCACGACCACGCCGGCGGCGCTCGTCCCGATGTCCGCCGCGGGGGACCCGACGCCGGACTGCGCCATCACCTGCGCGGGCACGGAGTCGATCGCGCGCAGCTCGCCGCGGCGCTCGGCCGCGAGCTCGTTCAGCCGCGCGGTGAGCCGCTCGGCCAGCCGCCGCGAGTTGGCGAACACGATCGTGGAGCGGTGCGCCTCGACGAGGTCGAGCACGCGCTCCTCGACGTGCGGCCAGATCGAGGCGCGGCGCTCGGGCCCGGCCGCCGCGCCGGACAGGTCGTCCGTGACCTCCCCGAGCGCGCTCATGTCCTCGATCGGGACGACCACTTGCAGGTCGACGGTCTTCGCGGTCGGGGGCTGGACGATCGTGACCGGTCGCCCGCCGCCGAGGAACACCGCCACCTCGTCCACCGGGCGGACCGTGGCGGACAGCCCGATGCGCTGGGCGGGGGTCTCCAGCAGGGCATCCAGCCGCTCCAGGCTCAGCGCCAGGTGCGCGCCGCGCTTGGTCGAGCAGACCGCGTGGACCTCGTCGACGATCACCGTCTCGACACCGCGCAGCGACTCCCGCGCGGCGGACGTGAGCAGCAGGAACAGCGATTCGGGCGTGGTGATCAGGATGTCCGCGGGACGGCGGGCGAACGCGCGGCGCTCGTCCGCGGGCGTGTCGCCGGAGCGCATCGCCACGGTCACGTCCGGCCCGGCGACCCCGAGGCGCGCGGCCGCCTGGCGGATGCCGGCCAGCGGCGCGCGCAGGTTGCGCTCCACGTCCACCGCGAGCGCCTTCAGCGGGCTGATGTACAGCACCCGGCAGCGGCGCTTGGGGTCGTCCGGACGGGGCTCGGTGGCGAGCGTGTCCAGCGCGGACAGGAACGCGGCCAGCGTCTTGCCCGACCCGGTGGGGGCGACGACCAGGGTGTGCTCGCCGCGGGCGATCGCGTCCCACGCCCCGAGCTGCGCCGCGGTCGGCGCCGCGAACGCGCCCTGCAGCCACGCTGCGGTGGCGGCCGAGAAGCGCGGGGACGGGTCACTCACCCGTCCAGTGTGCCCGCCCGCTCCGACAGCTGTTGGCCCCGTAGCAGGGTCGCGGACGGCGTGGCGAGCCTGCTACGAGGCCAACCGGCGGGTCAGCCGGTCGCGGGCTGCCGGCCAGTCGTCGTCGGTCATCGCGTACTGGACGGTGTCCCGCCAGGTTCCGTCCCACCGGATCCGGTGCTTGCGCAGCACGCCCTCCTTGGTCGCGCCGAGCCGCTCGATCGCCGCCTGCGAGCGCGTGTTGTAGATGTCGGTGTGCCAGACCACGCGCGCCGCGCCGAGGGTGTCGAAGGCGTGCGTGAGCAGCAGCAGCTTCGACTCGGTGTTGTGCCCGGTGCGCCACCACCGCTTGCCGAGCCAGGTGTGGCCGATTGCGATCGCGCGCGCCGCCGGGTTCACCTCGTAGTAGGACGTGGTGCCCGCGACCTCGCCGGTTCCCGCATCCAGCTGCGCGTACGCGAACCGGAAGCCGCGCGCCCGGGCCGCCAGCGCGTCCAGGATGTGCGCCTCGGCGTCGGCCAGCGTGACCGGCTGGCGCAGCGGCGAGCCGGCCGGCGGGGTCAACCAGCGGAACACCTCCTCGGCGTCCGCGCCGGTTCCCGCGGCGGCGAGGTAGCCGGGGGCGTGCTCGACCGCCAGCGGCTCGAGCCGGATCAGGCGCCCGGCCAGGACGGGCAGCGCGTACCAGGCGGCCGGGTCGGTTGAGGTCACGGCGTCGATCCTGTCAGCGCCGCCAATCGCATTTGGCGCCTCAGCACTGTGCTTCATCCGGCCAGGCTGCGCAGCCGGCGCAGCATGCGGGCGTCCTCGAAGCCGACGGCGCGGGCGGCCGACTCGACCGTGCTGCCGTGCGCGATCAGCTCCTCGGCGCGCTCGACGCGCAGCGCCTGCTGGTAGCGCAGCGGCGTCGTCCCCGTCGCGCGCAGGAACTGGCGAGTGAGCGTCCGCTCGCTCACCCCGGCCGCCGCGGCCAGCTCGGCCAGCGGCAGTGTCCGGTCGAACTCGGCGTCGATCAGGTCCTGCACGCGGTGGACGGCGTCGAGCAGGTGGCCGCGGTGCCGCAGCATCGTGCCGACCTGCGCCGCATCGCCGTTGCGGCGGCCGTAGACCACCATCGACCGCGCGACCCGGGCCGCCGCAGCGGGGCCGTGCCGGGACGCGATGAGGTGCAGCGACAGGTCGATCCCGCTCGCGATCCCGGCGGACGTCACCACCCGGTCGTCCTCGGTGAACAGCACGTCGCGGACGACGTGCGCCCGGGGATAGC
This sequence comes from Jatrophihabitantaceae bacterium, assembly GCA_035656335.1. Classification (GTDB taxonomy): domain Bacteria; phylum Actinomycetota; class Actinomycetes; order Mycobacteriales; family Jatrophihabitantaceae; genus DASRSS01. The sequence goes on from DASRSS010000109.1 coordinate 4,107, forward strand.
GCTCGGCCAGCTCGTCCTGGTGGGCGTGGTGCGTGGTGCACCGCCGGCCGTCCAGCAGCCCGGCCCGCCCGAGCGCGTCGGCGCCCGCGCACACGCTGGCGACCGTTCCGCCCGCGGCGTGGTGCGCGGCGATCGCGTCCAGGGCCGCGCGGCTGATCTGGCCGCTGCCCTTGAGCGTGTGGCCCTTCCAGCCCGGCACGACCACCAGATCGTCTCGGCGCAGGTCCGGCCAGGACGTGTCCGCCTGCACCGGCAGGCCCTGCGCCGTCGGGACGAGCGGGCTGCCGGCGACGTAGCCGAGCCGGTAGTCCAGGCCCAGGCCGGCGGCCGTGGAGAATGCCTGCGCCGGGCCCGCGAGGTCGAGCAGGTGTAGCTGCGGGACGAGGAAGAAGACGACCGTGGTCATGATCCGGTCATCCTGCCGCAACGCTCGCCGCGGCCACCACCTCGTCCGTCGTCGTGATCGTCGCGAAACCGCGCGCGGCCAGAATGCTCTCGGTGCGCGCCACGATCTCGGCGCCGCTGACGGCCGCGAGCGGGCCGGCGGCCTCGATGCCCGACGTGCTCGTGGCGTCGGTGACGAAGCGGACGTCGTAGCCGAGGTCGCTGGCCACCCGTGCCGTCGTCTCGCAGCACTGGTCGGTGCGGATGCCGCACACGACCACCTCACGGATGCCGTTCGCGGTCAGCACCTGGTGCAGGTTGGTGGTGGTGAACGCGTTGATGGATGTCTTGTGCACCAAGGGTTCTCCGTCGATCGGCGCAAGCGGTTCGATCGGGTGCACGAAGCCGTTCACCGGGTCGAACACGCCGCCCGAGCCGGGCTCGGTGTGCAGCACCCACACGACGAGATCTCCGGCGGCGCGGGCGGCCGCGACGAGGCGGTCCACCTGCTCGACCACGTTCGGGTTGGTGCGGGCCTGCCAGTCGGCCGGCCGCTGACGGAACGATTCCTGGACGTCGATGACGAGAAGCGCTGTGTTCATGTCCGTCAGCGTGCCGGATCCGGTGCCGGCCGGCGAGTGCGGATGCCGTCAACAACCGGAACGATCCGGTCACGGCCTGTCGGCGTCCGATCAGCGGCGGGGGACGCCGCGTATGACGCACCGCCTACCCTGGACGCGTGCGATTGACCGAGTTCTGGGCCCGGATGGAGGAGCGCTTCGGCGCCGCCTACGCGCGCAGCTTCGCCGCCGACTACCGGCTGTCCGCGCTCGGCGCGACCGTGGACGAGGCGCTCGCCCGCGGCGAGGAGGCCAAGACGGTCTGGCGTGCCGTGTGTACCGAGGTGGACGTCCCCGGTCACCTGCACTGAATCTCTCGTCAGCTCGCATCGGCGTGTCGCGCGCGCCTAGCACTCCTCGAACAGGTGTTCGGCTAGTCTGTCCACAGCGGGCCGGGTCGTCCACAACCTCGCGAGTCGTACCGAAGTTGTCGGTACCCCGGCCTAGCGTCGCCACCAACAGAGACAGATCCGAACAGAACGCAGAGGTGTCTTCGATGGCAGCAGGCTTCGACAAGGGCAAGGCGCTCGACGTCGCCATGGCGCAGATCGAGAAGCAGCACGGCAAGGGCGCGGTCATGCGCCTGGGCGATCGCACCGCCGCGCCGATCTCGGTGATCCCCACCGGCTCGATCGCGCTCGACGTCGCGCTCGGCATCGGTGGTCTGCCGCGCGGGCGCGTGGTCGAGATCTACGGGCCGGAGAGCTCGGGTAAGACGACGGTCGCGCTGCACGCGGTCGCGAACGCGCAGGCCGCCGGCGGCGTCGCGGCCTTCATCGACGCCGAGCACGCGCTCGACCCGGAGTACGCGAAGGCGCTCGGCGTCGACACCGACGCGCTGCTGGTCAGCCAGCCGGACACCGGCGAGCAGGCGCTGGAGATCATGGACATGCTGATCCGCTCCGGCGCGCTGGACATCGTGGTGGTCGACTCGGTGGCCGCGCTCGTGCCCCGCGCCGAGATCGAGGGCGAGATGGGTGACAGCCACGTCGGCCTGCAGGCCCGGCTGATGAGCCAGGCGCTGCGCAAGGTCACCGGCGCGCTGAACAACTCCGGCACCACCGCGATCTTCATCAACCAGCTGCGCGAGAAGATCGGCGTCATGTTCGGCTCGCCCGAGACGACCACGGGTGGCAAGGCGCTGAAGTTCTACGCCTCGGTCCGGCTGGACGTGCGCCGCATCGAGACGCTCAAGGACGGTGGCGACGCGGTCGGCAACCGGACCCGGGTGAAGGTCGTCAAGAACAAGGTGGCGCCGCCGTTCAAGCAGGCCGAGTTCGACATCGTCTACGGCCAGGGCATCAGCCGCGAGGGCTCGCTGATCGACGTCGGCGTCGAGCAGGGCCTGATCAAGAAGTCCGGCGCCTGGTACACGTACGACACCGACCAGCTCGGTCAGGGCAAGGAGAACGTCCGCAACTTCCTGCGCGACAACCCCGACCTGGCCGACGAGCTGGAGAAGAAGATCAAGGAGAAGCTGGGCATCGGGGCGCAGTTGGACGCCGACACCCCGATCGACATGGCTCCAGTCGACTTCTGACCGGTGCCGGCGGATCAGCCCCCGGAGGACGAGGCAGCGCTTGGCCCTCCCGGGGACCCGGAATCGGTCGCGCGCACGATTTGCCTGCGGCTGCTGGACCGGCGTGCCCGCAGCCGGGCCGAGCTGGCCACGGCGCTGCGCAAGCGCGGTGTCCCGGACGACGCGGCCGGTGCCGTCCTGGACCGGTTCGCCGAGGTCGGCCTGATCGACGACGCCGCGCTGGCCGGCATGCTGGCGGCGGCGCAGCACCGCGAGCGCGGGCTGGCCGGCCGTGCCGTCGCGGTGAAGCTGCGGCAGCGCGGCATCGCCGAGCCGCAGGTGCGGGCCGCGATCGAGTCGATCGACCGCGACAGCGAGTACGCGGCGGCGCAGGCCCTGGTCGCCAAGAAGCTCCGCTCGCTCGGCGGCCTGGAGCCCCAAGTGCAGGCGCGACGGCTGGTCGGCCTGCTCGGGCGGCGCGGCTACGCGCCCGGGCTGGCGCACGAGGTGGTGCGGGCCGCGCTCGCCGAGGCGGAGTTCCTGGGCGGCGCGGGGTCCGAACCCGCTTGTCCGGACTTCTGACCTTCGCGATCTTGACGGGTCAGACCTTCAGTAATCGGACATAACGGCGACGGCTACTTGATTTGTGGCATCGGCGTTTCTAACCTCGCTAGTACCAGGAAGAACGCACTAATAGCTCCCGCCGGCCGCACGCGCGCACCGAATTCCGCGCCCGTCAGGCCGGCGGCGAGGCCTCCGATAGCACCAGACGGCAGCTGGCGAGAGAAAGGACGACGAACCCGGCGGGCCCCCGGCGGTGGCGCGCACGCGCAAGCGTGCCCGTCCGGACCGAGGACCCCACCGTGCGGCCGCATCCGCGTTTCCTGGCGGGTGTGCGACATCGCGATGCCGCGCACCCAGCACGGTGCCAGGGCGGTCCGATCACGGACCGGCCGCGATTCGCACCGTGTCCACGTCACGGCGACGGGAGACGGCGATGAACGGGGTCGGATACGCAGCGATCGGCGCCGTCTTCGTGCTGGGACTGCTCTTCATCCACGCCTACAGCCGCCGCAGCGCCGCCGCCCCGGGCCGGCACAGCGACGCCGGAGCCTCCGCGGCCGCGGAACTGGGCGCGGCCGAGAGTGAGGCCGAGGCGGTCCGGCTGCGGGCCGCCACCGAGGCCGACGCGCTGCGGCGTGCCGCCCGCACCGAGTCCGAAGCCACCCGCCGCGCCGCGCAGTCCGAACTCGAATCGGCCCGCGCCGAAGCCGAGGCCGCCAGGGCGCGCGCGACCCGCGAACTCGACGCCCGTGCCGCCGCGTTGGAGGACGAAGCCGCCGCAGTGGCGCGATCCGCCCGCCAGCTGGACGCGCGCCGCGCGGAGCTGGACACCGCCGAGACGGCGCTGGCCGCGCGGGCCGAGGAGCTGGACGCCCGCGAGACGGCGCTGGCCGACAAGGCGGCCGAGCTCACCGGCCGCGAGGACCAGCTCGACGCGCGCGAGCACGAGCACGTCCGCGAGCTCGAGCGCCTCGCCGGGTTGACCACCGAGCAGGCCAAGGCCGAGCTGCTCAGCAGTGTGGAGGCGAGCGCCCGCAGGGACGCCGCCGTGCTCGTCCGCAGCATCGAGAACGAGGCCCGCGCCGAGGGCACCGAACGGGCCCGCGCGATCGTCGTCGAGGCCGTCCAGCGGGTCGCCAGCGAGCAGACCAGCGAGACCGTCGTCAGCGTCCTGCACCTGCCCAGCGACGAGATGAAGGGTCGCATCATCGGCCGCGAAGGCCGCAACATCCGGGCGTTCGAGTCGACCACCGGCGTGAACGTGATCATCGACGACACGCCCGAGGCGGTGCTGCTGTCCTGCTTCGACCCGGTCCGGCGCGAGATCGGCCGGCTCACCCTGGACCGGCTGATCCTGGACGGACGGATCCACCCGCACCGCATCGAGGAGGCGTACGAGCAGAGCAAGGCCGAGGTCGACGAGCTGTGCCTGCGCGCCGCGCGCGACGCGCTGGCCGAGGTTGGCATCCACGACCTGGACGAGCGGCTCGTCCCGACGATCGGCCGGCTCAAGTACCGCACCAGCTACGGGCAGAACGTGCTCGGGCATCTGATCGAGACCGCGCACATCGCCGGCGTGATGGCTGCCGAGCTCGGCATCGAGCCGACGCTGGTCAAGCGCTGCGCGTTCCTGCACGACATCGGCAAGGCGCTGACCCACGAGGTCGAGGGCAGCCACGCGCTCATCGGCGCCGCGCTGCTGCGCAAGTACGGCGAGGACGAGGCCGTCGCGCACGCCGTCGAGGCGCACCACAACGAGGTGCAACCGCGCACCATCGAGGCCGTTCTCACCCAGGCGTCGGACACCTGCTCGGCGGCGCGTCCCGGCGCCCGGCGCGAGTCGCTGGAGAACTACGTCAAGCGGCTGGCCCGCATCGAGGAGATCGCGAACGCCAAGGAGGGCGTCGAGAAGGTCTTCGCGATGCAGTCCGGGCGCGAGGTGCGGGTCATGGTGCAGCCGTCGGAGGTCGACGACCTGGCCGCGTCCGTCATCGCCCGCGAGATCGCCAAGCAGATCGAGGACGAGCTCACCTACCCGGGGCAGATCCGGGTCACCGTGGTCCGCGAGTCGCGCGCCACCGAGATCGCGCACTGAGCCTGCGGCTACTCCAGCCGGTACAGCGCGGACAGGTCCTCGGGTTCGCACTCGATCCCGCGGACGCCCACGAGGCGAAAGCCGTTCTTCTCCAGCACCCGGCGCGAGGCCGTGTTCGCGACGTCCACCGCGACCAGCACCGGCGCGGTCGGCTCGGCGATCCGGGCCTGGCGCAGCAGCGCGTCGATGAGCTCGGTGCCGATGCCGCGTCCGACCGCGTCCGGCGCGCCGATCGCGTAGTCGATGCCGATCTCGCCCGGTCGCGCGCCGAACTGGGCGGCCTGCGGGTACTCGTGCCAGCGGTACCACTGGCACCAGCCGACCGGCCCGCCCTCGGCCACGGCGATCAGCGCGACGGTCGGGTCGGTGCCCTCAATGCAGAGGCGGTAACCGTCGATCTCCGCGGCCGGATCCTCGCGCCACCAGCGCGCCACGTGCGGTTCGCGCAGCCACGCAGCGACCAGCGCCAGGTCGTTCTCGACCATCGGGCGCAGCTCGACGCGCGGCTCGGTCACAGCGCCGGCCGGATCCGGCCGACCACCTCGCGCGTTTGCGGGCAGCGCAGCACCACTTCGTCCGCTTCGGCCTCGACGTCCGCCGGATGCCGATGCCCGGTCGCGCACGCCGGGAACGGACGCGCCCAGAAGCCGCCGGACTCGCTGCTGTTCTCGGCGAGGCCGTCGATCAGGTGCGCCAGCGCCCGCGCCGCCGTCCAGGCGCTCGACACGTAGATGCCGAACGCGCGGTGCCCGTCGATCAGCGGCCACACCAGCCACGACCCGCCGCCGCGGGCGTAGGGATCGCTGCCGGGCTCGGGTGCGATGTCGATGCCGACGTCCGGGTCGAGCAGGTCCACCGCCTGCCGGGCGAGAGCGGCGACCTGCGGGTCGGTCAGATTCGGGGCGAACCTCATCGCGACCGCGCCCAGTCGTCGCGCAGCAGCCCCATGAGCACCTCGTCCTCGTAGTGCCCGCGCACCCAGCAGTGCTCGCGGCGGCGGCCCTCCTCGACGAAGCCGGCCCTGCCGTAGCAGGCGATCGCTGCGGCGTTGGACGCGATGACGATCAGGTGCAGCCGGCGCAGGTTGCGGCGCTGGAACCCGAACTCGACGATCTGCCGCAGCGCTGCCGTGCCGTAACCCTTGCCGCGCGCCTCCGGAGCGAGGGCCATGCCGACCTCGGCCGTGCGCGCGAGCGGGTCCTCGTCGAACAGGTTGATCCGGCCCACGGCGCGCTCGTCCACGCACACCATGAAGCTGACGGCGGCCGGGTCGGCGGCGTCGAAGCGCTGCCGGTACGCGGTGCGCGTGAGCGGTGCCGGCGCGGAGGGACCGCGCTCCTCCCAGCTGTCCAGGTCGGCGGCGATCCGGTAGAGCAGCTCGAAGTCCTCGTCCGCCTGCGGCCGCAGGGTCACGATCTGGGGTCCCATCCGGTCAGTGGAGCACATCCGGGCCCGTATCCTCGACCCGTTATGACTGCGCGCAGCTACCAGATCCGTACCTACGGATGCCAGATGAACGTCCACGACTCCGAACGGATCGCGGGGCTGCTTGAGGGCGCCGGCTACGTGCGCGCGGCCGACGGCACCGATGCCGACCTGGTCGTGTTCAACACCTGCGCGGTGCGCGAGAACGCCGACAACCGGCTGTACGGGAACCTCGGCCACCTGTACCCGGCCAAGGCGGCCAACCCGGACATGCAGATCGCGGTCGGCGGCTGCCTGGCGCAGAAGGACCGCGGCACCATCGTCGAGAAGGCGCCGTGGGTGGACGTCGTGTTCGGCACGCACAACCTGGCCGCGCTGCCGGTCCTGCTCGAGCGCGCGCGGCACAACCGCGAGGCGCAGGTCGAGATCGTCGAGGCGCTGGAGAACTTCCCCTCCGATCTGCCGACGCGCCGCGAATCGCCTTTCAGCGCATGGGTTTCCGTCTCGGTCGGCTGCGACAACACCTGCACGTTCTGCATCGTGCCGTCGCTGCGCGGGACGGAGACCGACCGCCGGCCGGGCGACGTCCTGGCCGAGGTCCGCGCGCTCGTCGAGCAGGGCGTCGTCGAGATCACGCTGCTGGGACAGAACGTGAACTCCTACGGGCGCTCGTTCGGCGACCGGTTCGCGTTCGGCCGCCTGCTGCGCGCGTGCGGGGAGATCGACGGTCTGGAGCGGGTGCGCTTCACCAGCCCGCACCCGCGCGACTTCACCGACGACGTGATTGCCGCGATGGCCGAGACGCCGAACGTGATGCCGCAGCTGCACATGCCGATGCAGTCAGGGTCGGACGCGGTGCTGCGTGCGATGCGCCGCTCGTACCGGCGCGAGCGCTATCTCGGGATCATCGACAAGGTCCGCGCCGCGATGCCCGACGCCGCGATCACCACCGACATCATCGTCGGCTTCCCCGGCGAGACCGACGCGGACTTCGAGCAGACGCTGGACGCCGTCCGCGCCGCGCGGTTCGCGAGCGCGTTCACGTTCCAGTACTCCAAGCGTCCGGGCACGCCGGCGGCGACGATGGACGGCCAGGTGCCGCAACAGGTCGTGACCGAGCGCTACGACCGGCTGATCGAGCTGCAGGAGTCGATCTCGATGGCCGGTGCCCAGGCGCTGGTCGGCTCGCAGGTCGAGGTGCTGGTCAGCTCCGGCGAGGGACGCAAGGACGGCGCGACCGGCCGGGTGTCCGGACGCGCGCGCGACGGCCGGCTGGTGCACGTCGCGACGGGCGGCGCGGACATCGCGCCCGGCGACGTGGTCACGTCCGCCGTCACGCACGCGGCACCGCACCACCTGGTCGCGGACGCGCCGATCACCGCACATCGCCGCTGGCGCGGGGCCGGTTCCGGCGCCGAGACGCATGCGGCCGCGAACCGCAGGCCCCAACTGCTCACGATCACCCCGCGAGTGGCCGGTTAGCGCGCGAGTGGCCGGTTAGCGCGCGAGTGGCCAGTTAGGGCGCGAGTGGCCAGTTAGCCCGCGAGTGGCCAGTTAGCGCGCGAGTGGCCAGTTAGCCCGCGAGTGGCCAGTTATAAGTGGCCACTGGGCCCGTAAGTGGCCACTCGACCCGTAAGTGGCCACTCGACCCGTAAGTGGCCACTCGAGGGGAAGTGGCCACTCGACGGGTAGCAAGGGAGCGGGCCGGTCAGCCGTGGCGGCCGGGCGGGGTGTCCAGGGACGTCGGCGCGGACGGACGCAGCGCGGGGACGACCGCTCCGAGCAGGCCGCGCACCAGCGCACGCGTGCAGTCCAGGTAGTCGAAGGCGTCGCGCCAGAGCGTGATCTGCCCGTCCTGGACGTCGAACCGCCCGGCGACCCAGAACTGCATGCGCACCGGTCCGCCGCAGATCACGTCGGTCCGTTCGGTCAGCACGACGGGCCCGGTCGCGGTGATCGCGTGCAGGTATACCTCGAACGAGAACCGCGGGCCGGTGAGCGCGGACAGCGCCCGCACGACGCGGCGGCGGCCGTGGATGGTCGGCAGTCCGACGTTCGAGTAGACGACGTCATCGGCCAGCAGTACGCCGGCGCCGGACACGTCCCCGTCGGCGAGCCGGGCCAGGAACGTCTCGACGACGGCCTGCGGGTTCAGCGCGTTGGTGCCAGCGGCGGGTGTGGCAACCGGTAGCAGTCCTGAGGGCATGCGCCCGATCGTAGGGCTATTCGGGGATCAGCGCGCGCCGCTGGGCGACGTCCGCCTCGGCCTTCGCGATGCGTGCCGCGTCGCCGGACTGGCGCGCCCGTTCGAGCTTCGCCTCCGCCTCGGCCAGCCGCTCGCGCAGCGCCGCAAGGAACGGGTTGGACTCGGCGCTGCCGCGGCGCCACTCGGCGTCGACGGCGTCGCGCACTCGCTGCTCAGCGGCCCGCATCCGGTCGTCGATCCGGCGCATCGCGTCGCGCGGGACGTGCCCGATCTCGTCGAACCGGGACTGCAGCTCGCGGATCGCGCTCTGCGCCGCCTTCGGGTCACTGAGGTCGATCGCCTCGGCCTCGGCGATGATCGCTTCCTTCTTCTTCTGGTTCTCGACCTGCTCCGCGTCGCGCTCGGCGAACACCTCAGAGCGCCGCGCGAAGAACGCGTCCTGCGCGGCCCGGAAGCGTGCCCACAGCGCGTCCTCGACGTCGCGGGCGGCGCGTCCGGCCGCCTTCCACTCGGTCATCAGCTCGCGCATCGCGTCGGCCGTCTCCTTCCAGTCCGACGAGCCGGACAGCTCCTCGGCGCGGGCGATCAGCTTCTCCTTGGCCTGCTTGACCGTGTCCCGCTCGGCGTCCAGCTTCGCGAAGTGCTGGCCACGGCGCCGGCCGAACGCATCGCGCGCGGCCGAGAAGCGCTTCCACAGCGCGTCGTCGGTCTTGCGGTCGATGCCCTTGATCAGCTTCCATTCCTCGACGATCGCGCGCAGCCGATCGCCGGACGCCTTCCAGGACGTCGCGGACTCGGCGATCTGCTCGGCCTCGGCGACCAGCTTCTCCTTCGCCGCGATGGCGTCGGCGCGGGCCTGCTGCCGCGCAGCGGTGCGCTCGCCCGCCTTCGTCTCGGCGGCGGCGAGCAGCGTGTCGAGCCGAG
>DASRSS010000110.1:0-5481 GCA_035656335.1 Jatrophihabitantaceae bacterium
ACATAGAATTCGGCTCGTGAGCAGCCGGTGAGCCGTCCGAACCGTCCCGAGCCGATGATCGCGCCGAGCATCCTGTCGGCCGACTTCGCGCGCCTCGCCGAGGAGGCCGACGCCGTCGACAACGCGGACTGGCTGCACGTCGACGTGATGGACGCCCACTTCGTGCCGAACCTCACCCTCGGGCTGCCGGTGGTGCAGAGCCTGCGCAAGGCGACGGCGCTGCCGCTGGACTGCCATCTGATGATCGAGGACCCCGACCGCTGGGCGCCGGGTTACGCCGAGGCCGGTGCCGCGAACGTGACGTTCCACGTCGAGGCCGCGGCGGACCCGGTGCAGACCGCGCGGGCGATCCGCTCCAACGGCGCGCTCGCGGGGCTTTCCGTCAAGCCGGGGACGCCGCTGGGGCCGTACCTGGACGTGCTGCGCGAGTTCGACACGCTGCTGGTGATGACCGTCGAACCCGGCTTCGGCGGGCAGAAGTTCATGGCCGAGGTGCTGCCGAAGGTCCGGCTCGCCCGCGAGCAGGTCAGCGCCGGGCACCTGCGGCTGTTCGTCGAGGTGGACGGCGGCGTCGACGAGCAGACGATCAGCGCCGCCGCCGAGGCCGGCGCGGACGTGTTCGTCGCCGGCTCGGCCGTCTACGGGGCCGCCGATCCGGCCCGCGCGGTCGAGTCACTGCGGCGGCGCGCGCGCGACGCGATGGCCGGGTAGCCGTGCAGCTCAGTGACGCCGAGCGAGCAGCGATGCGCCGCGCGCTGGCGCTCGGCGAGACTGTCCGCGGCACCACCAGCCCCAACCCGCCGGTCGGGGCGGTGATCCTCAGCGCGGACGAGAAGCTGGCCGGCGAGGGCGCGACCGCGCCCGCAGGCGGGCCGCACGCCGAGGTGGTCGCGCTCGCGGCGGCGGGCGAGGACGCGCGGGGCGGAACCGCCGTGGTCACCCTCGAGCCCTGCGCGCACACCGGCCGCACCGGCCCCTGCACCCAGGCGCTGCTGGATGCCGGCGTCGCGAAGGTGATCTACGCGGTGGACGACCCGAATCCGGCGGCCTCGGGCGGCGCCGGCGTGCTGCGCGCGGCCGGCGTCACCGTGATGTCGGGTGCGCTGGCGCGCGAGGCCGAGGCCGGCGCGATGCGGGCGTGGCTGCACGCGGTGCGCACGGCGCGTCCGTTCGTCACCTGGAAGTACGCGGCGACGCTGGACGGCCGGGTGGCGGCAGCGGACCTCTCGGCGCGCTGGATCTCCTCGGCCGCCTCGCGGGCGGACGCGCATGCGCTGCGCGCCAAGGTGGACGCGATCATGGTCGGCAGCGGGACGGTGCTGGCCGACGACCCGAGCCTGACCGCCCGGGACTCCAGCGGCGAGCCGCTGGAGCGCCAGCCGCTGCGCGTGGTGCTGGACCGGCGCCACCGGGTGCCGCAGTCGGCGCAGGTGCTCGACAGCGCGGCCGAGACGTTGGTGCTCGACACGGCCGTCCCGCGGTTCGCGCTGAAGGCGCTTTTCGACCGCGGTGTGCGGCACGTGCTGCTTGAAGGGGGTCCGACGCTGGCCGGGGCGTTCGTCGAGGCGCACTGCGTGGACGAGGTGATCGCGTACCTCGCGCCGACCCTGCTCGGGGACGGGCCGAGTGCACTCGGTCACGCCGGCATCGGGACCTTGGCCGAAGCGGTCACACTGGATGTCCACAGCGTCAGCCGCACCGGCGGCGACATCAAGGTTGTCGGCACGCCGATCTGGGCCGAGCCGGCAGGGGAGAGGTAGCGGATGTTCACCGGCATCGTCGAGGAGATCGGCGAGGTGGTGGCCGTCGAGCCGCGCGGCGACTCGGTGGTGCTCCGCGTGCGCGCGGCCGTCGTCGGCGAGGACGTGCGGCACGGCGCGTCGATCGCGGTGAACGGCGTGTGCCTCACCGTCGTCGCCAGCGACGGGTCCGGCGACGTGACGCTGGACTTCGACGTGATGGCCGAGACGCTCAAGCGGTCGGTGATCGGGAACCTGCGCGCCGGCGACAAGGTGAACCTGGAGCGCGCTGCCCGGGTCGACGCCCGGCTGGACGGCCACGTCGTTCAAGGGCACGTGGACGGGACGGGCGTGATCGTCTCGCGCACGCCGGGCGACGCGTGGGAGGCGGTGCGGTTCGGGCTGCCGGCCGAGCTGGCCCGGTACGTGGCCGAGAAGGGCTCGATCGCGGTGGACGGGGTGTCGCTGACCGTCACCGGCGTCGGGGACGATTGGTTCGAGGTGGGGCTGATCCCGGAGACGCTGCGGGCGACCGTCCTCGGCTCGAAGCAGCCGGGCGAACCGGTGAACCTGGAGGTCGATGTGCTCGCCAAATATGTCGCGCGGCTGATGGAGACGGCGCGATGACGATCCGGCTGGATTCGGTGGAGCGGGCGATCGCGGACATCAAGGCCGGCAAGCCGGTAGTGGTGATCGACGACGAGGACCGCGAGAACGAGGGCGACCTGATCTTCGCGGCGGAGCTGGCGACGCCCGAGCTGATCGCGTTCATGGTGCGGTACACGTCCGGCTACATCTGCGTGCCGCTCACCGAGGCGGAGGCGGACCGGCTGGATCTGCCGCCGATGTTCCGCGTGAACCAGGACCGCCGGGGTACGGCCTACACGGTCACGGTGGACGCGCGCGAGGGTGTTTCGACCGGCATCTCGGCGGCGGACCGCGCGCACACGATCCGGCTGCTGGCCGATCCGTCGTCGACGGCCGCGGACTTCTCGCGGCCCGGGCACGTCGTGCCGCTGCGCGCGAAGGACGGTGGCGTGCTGCGCCGGCCGGGTCACACCGAGGCCGCGGTCGATCTCGCAGTGCTGGCGGGACTGCGTCCGGCGGGCGTGCTGTGCGAGGTCGTCAGCGAGAAGGACCCTGCGGGTATGGCGCGCGCGGACGAGCTGCGTGTGTTCGCCGACGAGCACGATTTGGCGCTGATCTCGATTGCCGACCTGATCGCGTACCGCCGCCGCTTCGAGAAGCTGGTGGAGCGGGTCGCGTCCGCGCGGGTGCCGCTGCGGTATGGCGAGTTCACCGCGGTCGGCTACTCGTCCAGCTACGACCGCCGCGAGCACGTCGCGTTCGTGTTCGGCGAGATCGGTGACGGCGAGGACGTGCTGGTTCGTGTGCACTCCGAGTGCCTGACCGGTGACGTCTTCGGTTCGCTGCGCTGCGACTGCGGGCCGCAGCTGGACGCCGCGTTGGCCGCGGTCGCGCGCGAGGGCCGCGGTGTCGTCCTGTACGTCCGCGGCCACGAGGGTCGCGGGATCGGGTTGCTGCACAAGCTGCAGGCATACCAGTTGCAGGACGCGGGCGCGGACACGTACGACGCGAACCTCGAGCTGGGCCTGCCGGCGGACGCCCGCGACTACGGCACCGGCGCGCAGATCTTGGTCGATCTCGGCATCCACTCGATGCGGCTGCTGACCAACAACCCGGCCAAGCGCGCGGGTTTGGAGGGCTACGGTCTGACGATCACCGGACGCGTCGCGTTGCCCGTGCACGCCAACCCTGAGAACCTGCGTTACCTGCAGACCAAGCGCGACCGGATGGGTCATGAACTCGACATCGAGGCGGGGGGAGCCTGATGAGCGGGCACGGTGCACCTGAGCTGGAGGCGGTCGAGGGCGCATCCAGATTGCGGGTCGCGGTGGTGGCCAGCTGCTGGCACACCGAGATCATGGACGGGCTCCTGGACGGGGCGCGCCGGGCGCTGGCCGCGTCCGAGGTGGACGTCGTGAAGGAGCTGCGCGTTCCGGGGACGTTCGAGCTGCCGGTGGCGGCGTCGCGTCTCGCGGCGAGCGGCTTCGACGCGATCATCGCGCTGGGCGTGGTCATTCGCGGCGGGACCCCGCACTTCGAGTACGTGTGCAGTGCCGCGACCGAGGGGCTGACCCGCGTCACCGTCGACACCGGCGTCCCGATCGGTTTCGGCGTGCTGACCTGCGACGACGAGCAGCAGGCGCGCGACCGTGCCGGCCTGCCCGGGTCGAGCGAGGACAAGGGCTACGAGGCGACCGTCGCGGCCCTTGCTGCTGCGGTCACGCTCGCGCCGTACGTGCATCCGCGCCGCCACTAGCCCGCGCACGCCGGCTCGGCTCAGGCGGCGGGACGGGTATGTGTGCGCCACAGAGCGCGGCAGCGCCCGCGTCGGGTTCCGAGACTTATTCGTGCATAGATTCGATTGTAGTCCCGATCCGTCCGAAGTCAAGGCTTCAGCGAGAAGATTTCCCTTATTTTCAAAGCGCTTCCACCATCATCAACAGCAGGTTGTGGTCGGCCCGGTAGCCACAACCTGCTCTTGATCAACGAGGAGGAGGGGGACCGGCTGAAAGGCGCAGGGAACAGCAACCCGGCAGCGCAACGCAGGCCAAGTACAAGCTGATCCGCCGTCGCCGCCAAGAGAACGCAAGCAAGCTGCGACCGCAGGTCGGCAACGGAAGCTGCCACGGCAATCCGCCCCGCCGAGTCCTAGCAGCGAACCATCTCCCGGTATTCGGCGAGACGTACCCAGCAGATTCGCTAAGGTTTTCCTGGCGATCACTCGCAAGCATGAGCCGAGAAGATCGTCGATCAGGCCCACCTTCGAGAACGAGGACCGGCATGAGCGCCTATTCCACAGTGGTCGTCGGGACCGACGGCTCCGAGACGTCGTTGGTGGCCGTCGAGCGGGCGGCGGCCATCGCGCAGGACGCGGGCGCGACGCTGGTTCTCGCTTGCGCGTACGAGCCGGCTCCGGACAAGGTGACGGCGCGCGACCGGGACATCCTGCGCGAGGAGGCGTACCAGATCGTCGGGTCCGCGCCGGCCGACGACACCGTCCGCACGGCGCAGGCGAGGGCCGCGCGGGTGGCCACGTCGATCACGGTCGAGACCGCGGTCGTGCAGGGCAAGCCGGCGGACGTCCTCACCAAGCTCACCGCCGAGCGCAACGCCGACCTGCTCGTGGTCGGCAACCGGGGGCTGAACACGCTGGCCGGGCGCATCCTCGGGTCGGTGCCGCTGGACGTGGTGCGGCACGCCGGCTGTGACGTACTGGTCGTCCACACCACGTGACACCCGAGGAGCGCGTGACACCGGACGACGCGTCGGCCGACCTGGCCGCGAGCGAGAACGCGGACCAAGTCGCCGACAGCGTCGCCGGCATCGTCGCCGAGCTCGACATCGCCGATCTCGTCGAGCGGGCCGAGGAGCAGATGCTCGGCGGCCCGCGCCGCTACACCCGGCTGCAGGTCGCCGAGATGGTCGGCGTCGACCAGGAGATCACCCAGTCGCTGTGGCGCTCGCTCGGCTTCCCGAGCGTGGCCGACGACGAGGTCGTGTTCACCGACGCGGACGTGACCGCGCTGCGCTTCGTGGTCGGCCTGCAGGAGGCCGGCATCGCCGACACCGCGACGCAGGTCGCGATGAGCCGGATGCTCGGCCAGACGTTCGCCCGCCTGGCCTCCAGCCAGGGACAGCTCCTGATCAACCTGCT